>NZ_JBEZHQ010000032.1:0-98994 GCF_040650675.1 Streptomyces sp. NPDC048637 | reverse complement strand
CAAGACCTGGCTGATTGCGCACCCCCGCTTCCACCTGCACTTCACACCCACCGGATCATCCTGGCTCAACCTGGTGGAACGCTGGTTCGCAGAGCCCACGAACAAGCAGATACGGCGAGGCGTCCACAAGAGCGTCCAGGCCCTGGAGAAGGACATCCGGACCTGGATCGCCGACCGCCGTACGTCTCTGGCTCCGCTCGTAACCCAGCGGACAGTGCTTGGGAACCGGGCCGCGCCAGCGCAGGCTATCGCCTCCGGCGGGGCTGTTTGAGCTTGATGCGGCCGGCTCGCGGGTGTCCGACGATTGTGAGCGTCGGGGAGCTCGGGTCTGCCGGCGCAGTGGCCTTGTTGCTGATGTGCGCGGTATTGGTGCTCGCCCCGTCGATCCGCACCGCCCAGCCCTGCGGAACGATCAACTGAATGTTGCCCGTTCCGCAACTCGCCTCGACAGTAACGTCACGGTGCGCACAGAGCGCCTCGGTGAAATCGATCACGATGTGCAGCATTTTGCATTCGGCGACGATCCTCCGGGGGACTGTCCACCGGCCGCTCTGCTCGACGTTGCGCAGGCGGGGCTTGAGGACGAGGGTTTCCACGTCAGTGCCAGAACGCGAGCCGGAGGGCCGCTCCTGTGGCAGATCAGCGACCAGGGTGTCGAGTTCGCCGTACGTCTTCGCGGCGTAAGCCCTATCGAGCCTCTCCTCCAACTCGGTAAAGTCGATACGGCCTTCGCCCGCCGCGACCCGCAGCTTCTCAGCCACCAACTCCCGGTCGGCATCTGCTGCCCGAAGCTCCGCCATGCCCGGCGTCGTCAGCTCCGACCCCTGCTCCCCATCAGTCATGGTGCGACTGTAACCGCACGGACAAAGACCTCCCGGCCTGATGCTGAGACGGTGCATGCGACCCGCCGGACAGGCCCTGAGCCTTGAGCCCGTTACGCCGCTGTCGCACCTCGCCTACCGTCCTCGCCATGGATACGACGGGCATGCTCGATGAAACGCTCCAGCCGCGTCACCAACCTCTTGGCCGAGTACACCTAGCCGCGCCTGGCCCAGCTCGCCCATGGCCTTGGTGATGGTCCCGGCAGCGGCGCCGGGACTACCGGCCGGTCCAGCACGGTGAGTTCGGGCCATTGCTGCTTCCAGCGGGCCGGGCCGCCTTGGTCTCGTAGACCTCCTGTGTGATCACTCCCCATGCCTACCACCCGCCACAGACACTGCCTGCGGACGCGAGGTCCCCTTCTGAAACGTCAGGACGCCCGCGGCGACACCGGGCGCTCGAAGAAGGTCTCCAGTGAGACCGTCGCCTGGGTTCCGCTGACGCCCTCGATCGCGTACAGCCTGCGCAGCACGTCCTGGAGCTCCTCGGTGGTCGCGGTGCGCACTTTCGCCAGGACGGAGGCGGTGCCCGCGATCACATGTGCCTCCTCGATCTCGGGAATGGCCAGGAAGGCGGCTGCCGAATCGCCCATCCACGCCGACGACTCGACCATGACGAACGCGAGTACTCCACGGCCGAGGGCGGCGGGGTCCACCTCCACGGTCGTACGGCGAATGACTCCGCGCTCACGGAGCTTGCGGACCCGCTCATGAATGGCACCTACGAGGTCCTGGACGACCGCTTCCGGACCGGGAGATGCGCGAATGGCGACGAGCGTCTGGAGAAGCTGTACGAAGGCTGCCGCTGGGCCGGGGGGCCGGTCTATCTGCCCGCCTAGCGCCAGTTGGTCTGGAGCGACATCCCGAACGACCGGATGCTGCGCTGGGACGAGCCGACCGGTTCCGTCGGCGTCTTCCGTTCCCCGGCCGGGCACAGCAACGGCAACACCCTCGATGGCCAGTCCCGGCTGATCAGCTGCGAGCAGGGCAACCGCCGCGTCACCCGCACCGAGCACGACGGAAGCATCACCGTGCTGGCCGACCGCTTCCACGGCAAGCGGCTCAACAGCCCCAACGACGCGGTCGTGCACTCCGACGGCACCATCTGGTTCTCCGATCCCGACTTCGGAATCACCAGCGACTACGAGGGCTATCGCGCCGAGAGCGAGATCGGCGCATGCCACGTCTACCGGATCGACGCGTCGACGGGCGGCGTCAGCCTTGCGGCGGACGGCTTCAGCGGGCCGAATGGGCTGGTCCTCTCGCCAGACGAGCGGCAGTTGTACGTCTCGGACACCCGCGCCGGTCACCTCCGGGTCTTCGACGTGCGTGCGGACGGGTCGCTTTCGGAGGGCAGGGTCTTCGCCGAAATTGCCGATGGACAGGGCCGGTTCGACAACATCCGCTTCGATGACGAGGGCCGGTTGTGGGCGGCCGCCATGTTCGGCGGGGTGCACTGCTACGACCCGGACGGCACCTTGATCGGGCGTCTCCGCGTCCCCGAAGCGGTCTCCAACATCGCCTTCGGCGGGCCGAAGAACAACCGTCTCTTCATCACCGCTACCACGACGCTGTATTCGCAACGAGGGCTCAGCGGCCGGCGTGCCCTGTGCGCCAGCGGCTCGGGGACAGACCGGCCTGACGCTGGAAGAACGTGGTGAAGTTCGCGGCGTCGTGGAAGCCGAGACGCCCTGCGCAGCGCGCGGCAGGCAGGTCGGTGTGTGCGAGCAGCCGTTTGGCCTCCAGCAGGATCCGCTGGTCGAGGAACTGCTTGGCGCCCAGGCCCGTTACGGCGCGGGTCGCCCGGGTGAGGGTGCGCGGACCGTAGCCGAGGGTGGAGGCGTAGTCACGTACGTGGTGGTGCTCGGTGAACCGTTCCTCCACCGCGGTCCGGTAGTGGTGGAAGACGGTGTGTTCGTGGGGCCTGCCGGTCGGGGGCTCGGCCGGCTCGGCGGGCAGCACCCGCAGCACGAGGGCAGACAGAAGGTGGGCGAGCAGCGGGACCGAGGACAGCCGTGGATGCGATACCGCTGCCGCGTGCTCGTGCCGCAGGTGATCCGCGGCCCGTATGGCCAGTTCCCAGACGTCCTGCTCCAGTTGCCAGCAGGCCGGACCGAAGACATCCCCCGCCGCCTGCGCCACGGGGCCCGGAGCGGGCAGGAAGCCCTGTGTGAAGAGCAGGAGGGGGCCTTCCAGGGCGTCGACATCGGTCCAGCGGTGCACCACACCAGGACGTATCCACACGACGGTTCGCTCCCGCAGGGGGTGCTCGATGAAATCGGCGGTGTGTCGTCCTACGCCCGACTGCACCAAGGCCATGACATGGAAGGCCGGGCGCTGGGGTCGGGTTCGCCGGCGGCTGCGGTCCATGAGCCGCAGTTGCGCGAAGCTGAGCATTTCGACATCGGCACTGGCGGACTTCACCGCTGGTCTTTGAGGCCGGCCGAACCGATCCTTGAGACCGGCCCAACCGATCCTTGAAGCCGGCCGAACGGGTCCTTGAGACCGGCAGACGCGCCGGGCCGGGCGGCCGAGGAGTGGGTGCGGCGGCCACCCCGACCATTGAACTGGCCGCCGCGGAGCCGACCTTACCCGCGGGTCACTTACGGGGCCATCGCTTGATCACCGACCGGAGTGAGGTGTGCGTCACGCCGCACCAGCGCCGCATAACGCCCCTCGGCGGCGAGCAGTTCGTCATGGGTGCCGCGCTCGGCGATCCGGCCGGCTTCCAGCACGACGATCTGGTCGGCGTCGCGGACCGTGGAGAGGCGGTGCGCGATGGTGAGGGTGGTGCGGCCCTCGGACAGCTCGTCGATGGCCTGCTGCACGGCGTGTTCGGTGCGGGTGTCCAGGGCGCTGGTCGCTTCGTCCAGGACGAGGACGGGCGGGTCTCGCAGGATGGTCCGGGCGAGGGCCAGGCGCTGTTTCTCGCCGCCGGAGAAACGGTAGCCGCGCTCGCCGACGAGGGTGTCGTAGCCGCCAGGGAGGGCGGCGATGTGGTCGTGGATCTGGGCGGCCCTGGCGGCGCGTTCGATCTCGTCGTCGGTGGCGTCCGGCTTGGCGAAGCGGAGGTTGTCGGCGACCGAGGCGTGGAAGAGGTAGGTCTCCTGGGAGACCACGCCGACCGAGCGCGCGAGGGTGTCGAAGTCGAGGTCACGGACGTCCGTGCCGTCGAGGGTGACCCGGCCCGCGGTCACGTCGTAGAGCCGCGGCACGAGATAGCTCAGGGTGCTCTTTCCGCTGCCGGTCGACCCGACGACGGCGAGGCTGCCGCCGGCGGGGACGGTCAGATCGATGCCGTCGAGGGTGGGGGCGGCCTCGGGGTCGTAGCGGAACGTCACGTTCTCGAAGCGGACTTCACCACGTGGGGCCGGGATGCGGACCGGCTCGGCGGGCTCGGTGATGGCAACCGGCAGATCGAGGTATTCGAAGATGCGCTGGAAGAGCGCGAGCGAGGTCTGCATCTGTACGCCGGTGGACAGCAGGGAGACGGTGGGCCGCAGCAGGCCCTGCTGGAGCGAGACGAAGGCGACCAGGGTGCCGAGGGAGAAGACCGGGCCGCCGAGCTGGAGGACCACACCTGCCGCCCAGTAGATCAGCGCGGGCATGGCGGCCATGACGATCCCGATGGTGGCCATCCGCCAGCGGCCGGCCATGTTGGCGCGGACCTCCAGGTCGACCAGGCGCTCGGACTCGCCGGCGAAGGTCCGGGTGAGGGAGTCGGCGCGGCCCATCGTGCGGCCCAGGAGGATGCCGCTGACGGAGAGGGACTCGGTGACCATCGCGGACATCGCGGCCATCTGCTTCTGCCGCTGCGTGGTGATCTTCTTGCGTTCGTTGCCGACCCGGCGGCTGATCCAGACGAAGAGCGGAAGCAGCAGCAGCGAGACGACGGTCAGCCGCCAGTCGAGCGCGAGCATGGCGCAGACGGTGGCGATGACGGAGGTCAGATTGGAGACCAGGGAGGTGGCGGTGGTGGTGACCGTCGCCTGCATACCGCCGATGTCATTGGCGATCCGGGACTGGACCTCGCCCGTGCGGGTGCGGGTGAAGAAGGCCAGCGGCATCCGCTGGAGCTTGGCGTAGACGGCGGTGCGCAGATCGTGCATGACGCGCTGCCCGACGGTGGTGGACAGCAGGGTCTGCAGTACGCCGAAGACGCTGGTGGTGACGGCGGTGACGATCATGCCGAGGGCGAGCAGGGTCAGCAGTCCCGTGCGCCGGCCGGGTATCGCCACGTCCAGGATCTCGCGGAGGAGGAACGGCGAGGCGACCGAGACCAGCGAGGAGGCGCCGACAAGCAGGCCGACGAGGGCGAGCCGGCCGAGGTAGGGGTGGAAGAGAGCGAGGATCCGCCGCAACTGGACCGGCTTTCCCGGGTCCTTGGGCGGCGGGGTCCACTGGGGTTCGTCGCTGCGCATGGGCTCCTTCGAGGGTGTGCGGAAGACAGACACGGACGGACGGGGAAGCAAGCATCGTGGAGCCTAGCTCATTGTTACCTATGCTCACAATGAACAAGGTCCTGCTGTCCGCTATCCTCGCCGTATGCCCTCCCCCGAGCCGACGGTCAGCACCACGAACCTCGCCGAGCAGCTGGTACGGCTGACCCGTCGTATGCACCGCGCCCAGAAGCACCATCTGGAACACCTGGACATCGTCTTCACCCCCGCGCAGTCCCGGCTCCTGCGGATCGTCGACCACTACCGCGACACCCCGCCCCGGATGGCCGACCTCGCCGAGCGGCTGGAGGTCGTCCCGCGGGCGGTGACCACGCTGGTGGACGCGCTGGAGACCCATGACGCGGTGCGCCGGGTACCCGATCCGGCCAACCGGCGGGTGATCCGGATCGAGCTGACCGACACCGGCCGTGCCACCCTGCGGGCGTTGCGCAGCGCCCGGCGGGCCGCGGCGGAGGAGATCCTGGCACCACTCACCGCCGATCAGCGCGAGGTGCTCGGCGGACTGCTGTCCACCCTGGTCGACGGGCCAGGGGTCCCGCATTGAACTCGGGCCGGTCCGGTGGGCCGGCGTGGATCAGCCCGCGGCGTCTGATGCCGCGGCCCACGCCGACCCGCCGGAGAGGCCCTGACGCGCAGTCAACGGAGGAGTGCCGCCATGCCCCTGCTGGAGCCGGACCCCGAGACCCTGCGACCCACCGCCACCGGCAGCCCGGCCCACGACCGGGTGACCGGCCCGTGGGCATCCGGCACCCCCGAGCCGCTGCGCGGTGAGCTGATCGCGCTGCTCGGCGCGGACAAGGTGCTCCACACCATCTCCGACCTGGTCCGCTACGCCTCCGACGCCAGCCCGTACCGCTTCGTCCCGCAGGTCGTGGTGGTGGCCGAGGACCTCGACGACATCTCCGCGGTCTTCTCCTACGCGCACGGGAAGGGCCGCAAGGTCGTCTTCCGGGCCGCCGGCACCTCGCTCAACGGCCAGGCGCAGGGCGAGGACATCCTCGTCGACGTACGCCGGCACTGGACGGGCGTCCAGGTGCTCGACGACGGGCTCCGCGCCCGCATCCGGCCGAGCACCACCGTGCTGCGCGCCAACACCACCCTGGCCCGGTACGGGCGGCTGCTCGGGCCCGATCCGGCCAGCGCCGTCGCCTGCACACTGGGCGGAGTGGTCGCCAACAACGCCTCCGGGATGACGGCCGGCACCACCCATAACTCCTACCGGACGCTGGCCTCGGTCACCGTCGTGCTGCCGTCGGGCACCATCGTGGACACCGCGGAACCGGACGCGGACGCGGAGCTGGCGCACGCCGAACCGGCGCTGTGCGCGGGCCTGTTGGCGCTGAAGGCGGAGATCGAGGCGGATCCGGGACTGGTGGCCAGGATCCGCGCCAAGTACGAGATCAAGAACACCAACGGCTACCGCCTGGACGCCTTCCTCGACGGCGCGACACCGGTGGAGATCCTGCGCGGACTGATGGTCGGCTCCGAGGGCACCCTCGGCTTCCTGGCCGAGACCGTCTTCGACACCGTGCCGCTGGACCGGTACACCTCCAGCGCGCTGCTGTTCTTCCCGACGCTCGGCGCCGCGGCCGCGGCCGTCCCGCGGTTCAACGCGGCGGGCGCGCGGGCCGTGGAGCTGATGGACGGTCATACGCTGCGCGCTTCGGTGAGCGTGGCCGGGGTGCCCGCCGACTGGGCAGCGCTGCCCAAGGAGACCACGGCGCTGCTGGTGGAGTTCCGGGCGCCCGACGAGGCCGGCCAGGAGGCGTACGAGCGGGCCGCGGCGCAGGTGCTGACGGAACTGGAGCTGGTCGCGCCGGTTGCGTCCGTCACCAATGCCTTCACCCGGGACGCGGGGGCGATCGGCGGCTACTGGAAGGCCCGCAAGGCGTTCGTGACGGCGGTGGGCGGCTCCCGGCCGCCCGGGACGACGCTGATCACCGAGGACTTCGCGGTACCGCCGGCCCGGCTCGCGGAGGCCGGTACGGCCCTGCTGGAACTGCAGTCGCGGCACGGTTTCGACGCGGCGGTGGCGGGCCACGCCGCGCACGGCAATCTGCACTTCCTGCTCGCCTTCGACGCGGCGGAGCCGGCCGAGGTGGCGCGCTACGCCGCGTTCATGGACGAGTTCTGCCGGCTGACCGTCCAGCGCTTCGACGGGTCGCTGAAGGCGGAGCACGCCACCGGACGGAACATCGCGCCGTTCCTGGAGCTCGAATGGGGCCCACGGGCAACGGAGTTGATGTGGCGGATCAAGGAGACCGTGGACCCGCACGGCATCCTGGCGCCCCGCATCCTGCTCGACCGCGACCCGCGGGCGCATCTGCGCGGGCTGAAGACCATCCCCCGGGTCGAGGCCCGCGCCGATCCGTGCATCGAATGCGGCTTCTGCGAACCGGCCTGCCCCAGCGGGGACCTGACCACCACACCCCGCCAGCGGATCGTGCTGCGCCGCGAAATGCTGCGCCAGCCGGCCGGCTCCCCCGTCACCGGCGCGCTGCTGGGCGCCTACGGCTATGACGCGGTGGACACCTGCGCCGGTGACTCGGTCTGCAAACTGGCCTGCCCGGTGGGGATCGACACCGGTGCGCTGATGAAGGACTTCCGGCACCGGCGGCACACACCGCGCGAGGAGTGGGTCGCCGCGCAGTCCGCCCGGCAGTTCAAGGCCGTCGAGAAGGCGGCGCGGCTGGCGGTGGCCGCCGCCGACCGGATCGGCGACCGGCTGCTGAGGTCGGTGACCGGCGCCGCCCGCAGGGCCGTTCGCCCCGACCTGGTGCCGAGTGGCTGCCGCAGATTCCCGGTGCGGCGCCCCGTACGCGGCCCGCGACCCGGAGGGTGGGGGCGGCCGCGGTCTACTACCCGGCATGTGTGAACCGGATCTTCGGCCCGCCCGCCGGGTTCCGCGGGCTGCCCCTGCCCGAAGCGGTGGTGGCGGTGTCGCGGCGGGCGGGCCGGCCGGTGTGGATCCCGCCGGAGGTGGCCGGTACCTGCTGCGCCACGATCTGGCACTCCAAGGGGTACCGGCGCGGCACCGAGGTGATGGCCAACCGCATCGTCGAGGCGGCCTGGGGATGGACGGCCGGCGGCCGGCTGCCGCTGGTGGTGGACGCGTCCTCGTGCACGCTGGGCCTCGCCCATGACGTCGTGCCGTATCTGACACCCGGCAATCGCGCACTGCATGCCGGGCTGACCGTCGTCGACTCGGTCGTCTGGGCCGCCGAGGAGCTGCTGCCCCGTCTGGAGTTGGTGCGTACGGTCGGCTCGGCGGTGCTCCATCCCACCTGCGCCATGCAGCACTTGGGCGACGAGAGCCAGCTGCGCCGGGTCGCCGAGGCCTGTGCGCGGGAGGTCGTGGTGCCGGACGACGTGGGCTGCTGTGCGTTCGCCGGTGACCGGGGGATGCTGCACAGTGAGCTGACCGAGTCGGCCACCGCCAAGGAGGCGGCCGAGGTGACCGCCCGGCACTTCGATGCGCATCTGTCGGCGAACCGGATGTGCGAGGTGGGGATGGACCATGCGACGGCGGGCCGGGGCTACTACTCGGCCCTCCAGGCGCTGGAGTGGGCCACCCGGCCCGCTTGAGGGTGTGCAGTGCGGCGCGGCGCCCGGCGGCGGTGCGGAACGGCCGGTGTCCCGCACCCGCCGGGAGGGCAGGTCCGCCCGGCGGGTGCGGGAGCGTGCGGGTCAGCGCGCGCGGTGCAGCGCGACCGCTCCCTTGGCGGGGACGGAGAGCTGCGCCTTCCCGTCGTCTCCCACGGTGACCGTGTGGCCGTCGCACGCGGACGGTGCGGCCGCCACGACATTGCAGTAGGTGCCGGCGGGCAGCGAGGTGGCGAAGGTCTGCTTCAGCTCCGCGTCCCCGTTGTTGAGGGCGACGAACCCCTTGGCGCCCCGGCCGAAGGCGATGGCGCTGCCGCCGTTGTCCCACCAGTCGGTCAGCTCCGCCGAGCCCACCGCATTGCGGAACCCGACCATCCCGGTGATCGCCTGCTTGGCGTGCTGGTCGGTCCAGCCGCCGCTGCCGCTCGGCGGTCCGGCGTCCTTGTCGGACCACTCGTAGCCGGAGTGAACGTTCGGCGACCCGTAGGGCGAGGCGAGCATGAAGACATGGGCGAGCGTGTAGGCCGCGCCGTCCTTGTAGGTGAGCGTCGAGCCGTTGCGTTCGGTGTCCCAGTTGTCGACGAAGGTGCGGGCCCTGTCACTGCCGAGCTTGCCGTCCGCGACGGACTTGAGCTGGGCGAGGTTGCCGCCCTGGAAGGCACTCTTGAGGTGGCTGCCGTATCGGAATTCGTCGATGTCGCCGTTGCCGGTGTACTCCTCGGGCTGCACCGCCTCGCCGGCGCCGTGGATGACCTCCTGCACCCAGTAGCCGGGGTCGCTCATCTTGCCCTTGATGGCGGCGAGGTCGGCGGCGGAGATGTGCTTGGCGGCGTCCACCCGGAAGCCGTCGACGCCCAAGGACCGCAGGTCGTCGAGGTACTTGGCGATGGTGGTGCGGACCTGGTCGCGGCCGGTGTCGAGGTCGGAGAGGCCCACGAGTTCGCAGGTCTGGACGTCGTCGCGGTTGCCGTAGTCGGAGATGCTCTTGCGGCAGCCGTGGAAGTCCTGGTCCTGGTAGGTGCCGGGGTAGTGGTACTTGGTGTACTGGGTGCCGCCGGTGCCCGTACCGGATCCGGCCGCCATGTGGTTGATGACGGCATCGGCGATGACCTTGACGCCCGCGGTATGGCAGGCGCTGACCATCGCGGCGAACGCGGACCGGCCGCCCAGCCGTCCGGCGATCTTGTAGCTGACGGGCTGGTAGGAGGTCCACCACTGATCGCCCTGGATGTGCTCGGAGGCGGGTGAGACCTCGACATAGCCATAGCCGGCCGGTCCGAGCTGGTCGGTGCAGGCCTGGGCGACGTCCGCGTACTTCCGTTCGAACAGCGTGGCGGTGACGGTCTTTTCGCCGGGTGGGGCGGCCTGGGAGGACCACGGCGCGAAGGTGGCGAGGCCGGCCGCGGCCAGCACTCCGGCCAGCGCCCCGCCCAGCACACGGGAACGTTGCTGCATCTTGCGGCTCCTTGGTCATGGGGCACGGCAGCGCGCACCGCGCCCACGAGAGCAGCCACGCGCCGGGCCGCCATGGGGGGATTTCCGTATCGGAGCCTGCCGTTCGCCTCGTGGACACGTCAAGGCTTTCTGCAAGGCTTTTCAGCGCCTTGCGAAAGATGCTGGCAGCGGCGCATCCTGCCTTGCCGCGATGGATCCGGTAATGCGGCAAAGAGTCCAAGCGTGCCGTAACAAGAGTCCAATCGGCCCTCTTGTGCCTCAGGCCTCCGGCCGACAGGGTCCTGACCGAGGTTCACGTAGGCCCCGGCACACCACCGCTCCTGGAGGACCGATGAACGAGGCACCATCGCAGCACGACGACCACAACGAGGCGGGGCCGAGCCGCCGTTCGGTCCTGTGGACCGCCGGTGCGGCGGGCGCCGGGCTCGGGCTCGGCGGCCTCCCGGCCGGACCGGCCGCGGCGGCCGCACCCGGCGCGGCCGGCTCCGCGACGGCCGCCGCCGCGTCCCCCCGCGCCACGGGCAGGACGATGATCGGGGTGCCGTTCGAGCGGCGCGGCACCGTACGCGTCGGCATCGTCGGCCTCGGCAACCGGGGCGGCAGCATGATCGACCTCTTCCTCGCGGTGCCGGGCGCCCGTGTCGTCGCCCTGTGCGACCCGGTGAAGGAGAAGACCGCCACGGCCGCCAAGAAGGTCACCGACGCGGGGCAGCCGGCGCCCGCCGTCTACACCAAGGGCGACCATGACTTCGAGAACCTCTGCAAGCGCGGCGACATCGACTTCGTCTACGTGGCCACGCCCTGGGACTGGCACTTCGACATGGCGAAGACCGCGATGCTCAACGGCAAGCACGTGGGCGTGGAATGCCCCCTCGCGCTGCGCCTGGACCAGCTGTGGGAGCTGGTCGACCTCTCCGAGCGCACCCGCAAGCACTGTATGCAGCTGGAGAACTGCTGTTACGGCAAGAACGAGATGCGGGTGCTGCGGATGGCCCATGCGGGCCTGTTCGGTGACCTGCTGCACGGCGCCGGCGCCTACAACCACGATCTGCGCGGCCTGATGTTCGACCCCAAGTACTACGAGGGGCCCTGGCGCCGGCTGTGGCACACCCGGCTGCGCGGCGACCTCTACCCCAATCACGGGTTCGGTCCGGTCGCCAACTACATGGACGTCAACCGCGGCGACCGCGCCGTACGGATCTCCAGCTTCGGCACCCCGGCGCTCGGTCTCGCCGCGTACCGCAAGGAGCACATGCCCGCGAACGACCCCAGCTGGAAGGAGTCGTACATCGAGAGCGACCGGACGATCAGCCTCGTACAGACCGCCAAGGGGCGGGTGATCCGGCTGGAGCACGATGTCTCCACCCCGCACCCCTACAGCCGGATCAACAGCCTCGGCGGCACCAAGGGCGTCTTCGAGGACTACCCCGAGCGGATCTATCTGGAGCCGGACCAGAGCAATGACGAGTGGGGCGACTTCCGCAAGTACGCGGAGTGGGACCACTGGCTCTGGAAGGAGCACGCCAACCCGCCCGGCGGGCACGGTGGCATGGACTACATGCTGGTCTTCCGGCTGATGCAGTGCATGCGGCTGGGCCTCGTACCGGACTTCGACGTCTATGACGGGGCGACCTGGACCGCGCCGGTGCCGTTGAGCGATCTGTCGATCAAGGCGAAGGGCGCCCCGCAGGAGATTCCCGACTTCACCCGCGGACTGTGGAAGAAGGCGCGGCCGGGGATGGATTCGAAGAAGCCCGAGGAGTAAGAGCCCGGAGCGCTCCCCGGGCCCGGCAGGCGGCTGCACGCCGGCCGGGCCCGCCGCCTCAGGTGTCGCGGGTCGTGACGGCTGCGGCGCCCGGTTCGGCCGCGTCCTCCCGCGGCGTGTCCGGCGCCGGTTCCCCCCGCTGCGGCAGCCGGTCCCGCTCCGCCGGCCCGTCGGCCGGGGCGGCGGCCGGCCCGTCGGCCGGGGCAGCAGCCGGCTCTGCACCGTTCAGGACCTTCTTCGCCGTCACCCGGTCCAGTGCGCCCTCCCAGCGGGAGACCGCGAAGACCGCGACACAGTTGCCGAGCAGATTGGTCGCCACCCGCATCGAGTCCATGATCCGGTCGACACCGAGCAGCAGGGCGACCGCGGAGGCCGGGATGACGCCCAGCGCGGAGGCCGTCGCGGACAGCGCGAGAAACGCCGAACCCGGTACGCCCGCCATGCCCTTGCTGGTCAGCATCAGTACCAGCACCACGGTGATCTGCTGACCGAGCGACAGATCGACACCGATGGCCTGCGCGATGAAGAGCGTGCCGATGGAGAGGTAGATAGAGGCGCCGTCGAGGTTGAAGGAGTAGCCGGTCGGCAGCACCAGGCCCACCGCGTCGTCCCGGCAGCCCGCGGCCCGCAGCTTCTGCATCATCCGCGGCATCACGGTCTCGCTGGAGCCGGTGCCGAGCGCCAGCAGCAGCTCCTCACGGGTGTAGCGGACGAATTTCCACAGGCTCAGCCCGGTGACGGCCTTGAGGGCACCCGCGAGCAGCACCAGGAAGGCCAGCGCGACGCCGTAACAGACCGCGATCAGCTTGCCGTACGTCGACATCGCGCCCAGGCCGTACTCCCCCACCAGGTGGGCGGTGGCACCGAGGACGGCGAGCGGGGCGAGCTTCATGAGGAAGCCGACGACGGTGAACACGACGTCCTGGGCCTGCTCGATCAGCGGCAGGATCTGCGGCACCTTCGTCTGCCCGAGGTGCAGCAGCGCGGCACCCACCAAGCAGGCCAGCACCAGGACCTGCAGCAGCGAATTCTCCGCGAACGCGCCGACCGCGCTGTTCGGCAGCGACTCCAGGACGAACTGGGCGGCGGAGGGCAGCTGTCCGCCACCCGTCTTGGCGTCCACCGCGCCCTTGTCCAGGGAAGCCGGGTCGATGTGCATCCCGGCACCGGGGGTGAAGACATTGGCGGCCAGCAGGCCGACGACGAGCGCGATACTGGTCGCCACCTCGAACCAGATCAGGGCCTTGACCCCGATCCGGCCGAAGGCCTTGAGGTCGCCCGCCTTGGTGATGCCGGCGACGACCACACAGAAGACCAGGGGCGCGATCATCGCCTTGATCAGGCGTACGAAGCCGTCACCGAGCGGCTGGAGCGACGAACCCGCCTCCGGCCACAGGCGTCCGACGAGAACGCCGAGAACCAGGGCGATGAGGACCTGTGTGAACAGGCTGGTGCGCAGGTGACGGCCGGCGCGGCGGGCGAGAGTTCCGGTGGCGTGCGGCACGGGCACTCCTCCATGGACGGATTCTGGGATGCGGAAGTGGACTTCCGCGATCCGCCACTATTGCCGCTTGTTGTTCACCACGAAAGAGGTCGAGGTAACTTCCCTGGAAATCTTGGAGCTTGGTCCAAGGTGGCCCGCGCACCCTGTAGCGATTTGAGCAGCCATCGCCGCACTCTTCGCTTTCGTCCCCATCGCGGCGCGGGCCCGCCTCACACGCCTCGCACGCCTCGTTACGCCCGCCGAGACCCTCAGGCCGCGAGGTGCGCCTTGTCCCCCATGACGATGACGGGGTGCCGCGCCGGATCGAGGGCCCGCAGCAAGGCCCGCATCCCGGGCTTCGGGACGCTGACGCAGGCGGACGTGCCGCTGCCGTGGTCCAGATGCAGCCAGACCCCGCCGCCCTTGGACTGCCCCTCCGGCCGGGTCGGGTCCAGCGGGGAGGTCCCCTTGACGCGGTTGTAGTTGATCGCGACGACAAGGTCGAAGTCGTGACGGGTGTTCTTGGACCAGTACGACGGCGGGGTGAACGCCGAGGAGTGCGTATAGGGGAGCTTGGCGCCGGGGTCCGCGAGCACACCGCCCGCGTCGGTCAGCGAGAACACCCCGACGGGGCTGCGCTTGTCCCCTTCGTGATGATTCACCGTCCAGCCGCGCCGGCCGTTGTGAGCGGCCCAACTCGCCTTGCGGTCCCAGCCGTTGGCGCCCTTGTCGTAGAGGACGACGGTGGCGTCGGCGGAATTCACACCCGCGCCGTAGACCGCCACGACCTGCCGGGAAGCGGCCGGGATCCGTGACCGCAGGGCCGGGCCGACCTCGGGGATGTCCTTGAGGTGGGTGGTGGACGACCCGCCGCGGGCCGGGCCGCCGGGGCGCTCCCCCTTCGCCGCACCGTCGTCCTTGCCGCCACCGTCCCGGCCGCCGCCCGCACCGCCGCCGCAGCCCGCCAGAAGAACCAGCCCCGCCAGGGCCACCGCCGCCGTCCGCATCGCACTGCCCGCTGTCCGCATGGCCCCATGGTCGCACCGTGGACCTGACCGCCGTTCAGCCCCATCCACTGTCTCCCGGCCACCACACGATTGTCCGAATCACATGGCCACAGCGGAAAACCCGTTTGAAATCAGCCCAGTCCGCGGGCCAATCTTCCAGAACCTCCGCCGGCGACAAGACGTGCGGGAGGGGCATTTCGCCTGCCGGGACGGCCTGCTGCCGCCCCCTCACCACGACTCCGGCTGGAACAGCATGCACCTTCGTGACCTTCCGCACCCCGACCCGGGCGTCCCGGACGTCCGTACGGGCGGCGCCTTCCTCCGGTGGCTCTGCCGACAGCAGCTCGGCGGACAGCTCAAGGCCCTCGCCTGGGGGCTGGTGAACGTCGGTGCCATCGCCGCCTCCCCGCTGCCGGTGGGTCTCGCCGTACAGGCCGTGGTGGACCGCGACGGCGGCCGGCTCCTCCTGGCCGGCGGCCTGGTCCTCGCCCTGGGCGTACTGATCGCGCTCGGCGGCACCATGCTCCACCGCGCGACCGTCGCCAACTGGATCACCACCGTCGCCCGGATGCAGCAGCTGCTCGCCCGCAAGACCACGGAACTGGGCTCGGCCATAACCCGACGGGTGGCGGCCGGCGAGATCGTCACCGTCAGCACCGGCGACCTGGAGAAGATCGGCTGGTTCGTCGAGGCCCTCTCCCGGTTCGGTGCCTCGGCGCTGACCGCGATCGGCGTCTCCGTCGCCCTGGCCTTCTACCAGCCGGAACTGGGCGTCCTGGTGGCCGTCGGCGTACCCGTACTCGCGCTGGCCGTCCTGCCGCTGCTGCCGCCCGCCACCCGGCGCGCCGACGCCCAGCGCGAGAAGGCCGGCCAGGCCACCGAGCTGGCCTCCGACACCGTCGCCGGGCTGCGCGTGCTGCGCGGCATCGGCGGCGAGGAACTCTTCCTCGGCCGCTACCGCAGCGCCTCCCAAAAGGTACGCAAGGCCGCCGTCCGCAGCGCCCGGATGTGGTCCCTGATCTCGGCCGTCCAGGTCCTGCTGCCGGGCCTGCTGCTCATCTCGGTGGTCTGGTACGGGACCCGGCTCGCCCTCGACGGCACCATCGCCGTCGGCGATCTCGTCACCATCTACAGCGCGGTCGCCTTCCTGCTCTTCCCGCTGCAGCACTTCGAAGAGATCGCCCAGGCCTACTCCTTCGCCAGGCCCTCGGCGCAGCGCACGGCCCGCGTCCTGGCCCAGCACCGGCCGGCCGGCGGACGGACCGAGGACCGGGGGACGACGCCCACCGGCGCTCTGCACGACCCGGTCAGCGGGCTGACCGCCCCGGCCGGCCGGCTGACCGCGGTGGTCTGCGGCGACCCCGACGCCGCCGGCCGGCTCGCCGAACGCCTCGGCGGACACCCGGCGCAGGAGGAGGACGGCAGTGACGGCGGCATCGGCCCGTCCGCCGTCCTCGGCGGCACCCCACTGGACGACCTGCCACGGGACGCCGCCCGCAGGGCCGTACTCGTCCAGGACAAGGACCCGATGCTGCTCTCCGGCACGCTCGGCGAACTGCTCGACGTACCGGGCTCCGGGCGGGTGGGCGCGACGGAAGCGCTGGCCGCGGCCCAGTGCGGCGATGTGCTGACCACGCTCGCGCAGGCCTCGGTCGACGACTCGGGAGACCCGATGCGCACCTTCATCACCGAGCGCGGACGGTCGTTGTCCGGCGGGCAGCGGCAGCGACTGGCGCTGGCCCGCTCGCTGGTCACCGACCCGGAGGTGCTGGTGCTCGACGAGCCGACCAGCGCCGTCGACGCACACACCGAGGCCCGGATCGCCGACGGCCTGCGGACGGTCCGGACCGGCCGGACGACGGTCGTGCTCACCTCCAGCCCGCTCCTCCTGGACCGGGCCGAGCAGGTGGTGTTCCTCCAGGAGGGCAAGGCCGTCGCCATGGCCACCCACCGCGAACTGCTGCACAGCCACCCCGGCTACCGCGCGGTCGTCACCCGCGAAACGGACCCCGCGCCGGCGCTGTCGACCGGCCAGATCGAGGAGACCGCATGATCGGCCTGGCACCGCCGGACCACGATCCGGACGCCCCGCAGACCCTCACGACCCTCCCCGTCGGCTCACCGGCAACCGTCCGCAGCTACGTCGGCGGCCTGCTCCGCCGTCACCGCACGGCGTTCGCGGTGCTGATCGCCGTGAACACCGCCGCGGTGATCGCCTCCATGGCCGGCCCATATCTGCTCGGCGGAGTCGTCGAGCAGCTGTCCGCGGGCGCCCGCGACCTCCCGCTGGAGCGCACCCTCGCGGTGTTCGCCGTCGCGCTGGCCGCCCAGACGGTGTTCGTGCGCATGGTCCGGCTGCGCGGGGCGATGCTCGGCGAACGGATGCTGGCGGATCTGCGGGAGGACTTCCTCGTACGGTCCGTGGCGCTGCCGCCGGGCGTACTGGAGCGGGCCGGCACCGGCGATCTGCTGTCGCGGATCACCACGGACATCGACCGGCTCTCCAGCGCGATGCGCAAGGCCGTACCGCAGCTGGCCATCGGCGTGGTGTGGGTGGCGCTGCTGATCGGCGGACTGACGGTGACCGCGCCGCCGCTGGCCCTGTCCGTGGTGGTCGCCATGCCCCTGCTGATCGTCGGCTGCCGGTGGTACTACAAGCGGGCGCCGAGCGCCTACCGTTCGGAGGCCGCCGGTTACGCCGCGGTGTCCGCCGTGCTCACCGAGTCCGTGGACGCGGGGCATACGGTCGAGGCCCACCGGCTGGGCGCCCGCCGGATCGCGCTGTCGGAGCGCCGCATCCGGGACTGGACCCAGTGGGAGCGCTACACGCTCTTTCTGCGCTCGGTGCTCTTCCCCGTCATCGATCTGACGCATGTGCTGCTCCTGGGCTCGGTGTTGCTGCTCGGCGGCGCATTCGTCATGCAGGGCTGGCTCAGCCCCGGGCAGCTGACGACGGGGGCGCTGCTGGCACAGATGATGATCGAGCCGGTCGGCATGATCCTGCGCTGGTACGACGAGCTGCAGGTGGCCCAGGTGTCCATCGCGCGACTCGTCGGCGTCCGGGAGATCGCGCCGGAGCCCACCGACCCGGACCGGCGCCCGGACGGCCGGGACCTCCGTGCCGACGAGGTGAGCTTCGGCTACCGCGCGGGCGCTGATGTGCTGCACGAGGTCTCGCTGCGGGTCCGGCCGGGCACCCGGCTGGCACTGGTCGGGCCGTCCGGCGCAGGCAAATCGACGCTGGGCCGGCTGCTGGCCGGTATCTACGGGCCCCGCATGGGCAGCGTCACCCTGGGCGGCGCCGAGCTCTCCACGATGCCGGCCGAGCGGAT
Organism: Streptomyces sp. NPDC048637; assembly: GCF_040650675.1. NCBI lineage: Bacteria > Bacillati > Actinomycetota > Actinomycetes > Kitasatosporales > Streptomycetaceae > Streptomyces > Streptomyces sp. NPDC048637. The sequence goes on along the minus strand of NZ_JBEZHQ010000032.1, from coordinate 81,011 downwards.
CCGCGAACAGGTGGCGCTGGTCAACCAGGAACACCACGTCTTCGTCGGCTCGCTCCGCGACAACCTCCTGCTGGCCCGCACCGGAGCGGCCGATGCCGAACTGTGGGCCGCACTCGGCGCGGTGGACGCCGATGACTGGGCGCGGGCCCTGGGCAAAGGGCTGGACACCGAGGTCGGCTCGGGCGGGCACCCCCTGACTCCCGCCCAGGCCCAACAGATCGCGCTGGCCCGGCTGGTGCTCGCCGATCCGCACACCCTGGTGCTGGACGAGGCGACCTCCCTGCTGGACCCACGGGCGGCCCGCCACCTGGAGCGCTCGCTGGGCAGAGTGCTGGACGGCCGCACGGTCGTGGCCATTGCGCACCGGCTGCACACCGCACATGACGCCGATGTGATCGCGGTCGTCGAGGACGGCCGGATCAGCGAACTGGGCAGCCACGACGAACTGGTCGCAGCCGACGGCGCCTACGCGGCACTCTGGCGGTCCTGGCACGGCTGATGCGGTGGTACCGGCCGGGAGCAACATGGGCCCGCTATCGGGACGGCCTGGGAGAGCGGAGGGTGCGGACGGCCTGCACGAGTTGCGGTGATGCGGGTGGTGCGGCACCGCCTCGTGGGCGAGGAAATCGGTCGCACCCCGGGAGGCGAGCGACTACCTTCCACCTGAGCGCGGCGGGTGACGCGCCGCGACCGAAGGGAGTCAGGTATGGAGATCGCGGGCGCGCAGACCGGCCGTCTGGGCCTACTGCTCGGCCAGTTCGACCAGGCCAGGGAGATGGCCCAGGTACGGCTGACGGGGCTCGGTGACGAGGAGTACCTGTGGGAGCCGGTGCCCGGTTGCTGGTCGATCCGGCGCCGGGACGAGGCGGCGACGCCCAGGGCGTTCGGACCGGGCGAGTGGCTGCTCGACAAGGGCGCCCCGGAGATCCCGGCAAACGAGTACGCCGAGGTCGCCCGGCAGGCCGCCGGCGGCATGTCCGTCACCAAGATCGCTGATGACTGGAGCGTGAGTGTCGAGCGGGTCGAGCAGATCCTCGCCCACACCGGTACCCCGGAGCCCGACAACACACCGATCACGACCCTCGCGTGGCGGCTGAATCACCTGCACTTCGAATTCGCGGGCCGATGGGAGTGGACCTTCGGCGAACGGCGGCAGGAGCCGAAGCTGCTGGTCGACTTCACCCCCTCCGCCGCCTTGGCACTCGACCGGTTCTGGGCGCTGATCGACCGCTGGCGCGACAGCGTCGCCACCGTCACCGACGAGCAGCTCGACACCGTCGGCTTCTCGCAGTACCCCTACGGCTCCGACCCCGACGACCCGTTCATCGCCGTGCTGGCGGGCTCCAACCTCGAATTCATCCACCACATGGCCGAGATCGCGTTGCTCCGCGACCTGTGGCGGGCCCGCTTCACCAGTGCCGGTTAGGCACGGGCGCGCCGCGCGGGTGTTCATGGGCGTCTCCGCTCCACACACCGGTGAGCGGTCGGTCCTGCCACCTGCCGTGTGCAGTCCGCCAGTTGAGCTGACAGGGCGCAGCGAAACCCCTGGTGTAGATCGGCTTTCCACCAAGAAATCCGTCTCCACCAGGACCTCGTGTGCTGGTCCGCCTATCCGGCATCGGCGTGTGCAGCTCGACCCTGCGCTCGCTGTCCGGCCGCCTGCGCTCGCTGTCCGCCGGCCTGGGCGTCCGTCGCAGCGACCGCTGGTCAAGACACAAGTTCCGGCCCGGGCATGCTGGTCCGGGGAGTGTTTCCGGCGGTGTTCGGGGGGATCGGGGGGACCGGTGATGCTGGTGGTGCGACGGCGGCGCAGAGGTCAGGAAGTCGCAGAGGTCAGGAGGTCGAGTACTCAGGAGGTCGCAGAACTCAGGAAGTCGCAGACGTCAGGAAGTCCGCGCCGCCGTTTCCGGATGCGGGACGGGTCAGCGGTCAGCGGTCAGCCGGCCGAGTCGCCGCGCATTGCCTTGCGCAGGTCGCTCGTCTGCTGCGCAAGCGTCTTCAGGTCCACCTTCTTGAGGGAGCGCGAGGTCGCGTCGCCCACCCCGACCACGTCACCGACCGAGGTGCTGTCGGCCCAGACGCACAGGGGGATGTAGACGCCATCACCCTTGGAGATCCCGCAGCGCAGGACGGCTCCCTCCGCGTCGGGTTCCTGGAGATCGAAGTCCTTCGGCGCGACGGCCATCGCGTTCGGGGCGAACGCTGCCGCCACCCGCTGCTCCGGGTTGGACACCGTACCCGCACCGGTGTGGACCCCCAGGGTGACCGAGCGGTTGTCCTTCGGGTAGTAGACCGAGTCGGTCTGGGCCAGGCCCTTCAACTCCGGGTACGACGAGGGGTCCCGCTTCTCCGGCGGGTACATCTGCGCCGTGGCCTTCGCGTCGTAGCGAAGTTCGGCCGGCGTCGACTTCACCACCTCGGGGACGTTCTGCCCCTGGCCCTGGCTCTGCCCCTGTTCCCGTTCCTGGCTCTGCCCTTGCCCCTGCCGCGCCTCGGTTTCGCCCCCACCACCGAGCTGCGACCACGCCAGAAAACCGCCCCCGGCGAGCAGCACAACGACAATCAGGGCGACGGTCACGATCAGGCCGGTGCGGCGCTCAGGAGGAGTCGGAGGCTGCGGAGCGAAGCCCGCGCCTCCATGAGCCGGCAGTCCGACCGGCGGCGTCGGGCCGTTCTGCGGCGGAACCGGTGCGCCGGGATACGGCGGCTGAGGGGCGCCATATCCGGGCTGTGGCATCTGCGGCGGCTGGTGAGTCACGGTTGTCGGTTCTCTCACTTCATCGGTGGCAGGAGCCTGGACATCCTTCCGCATCCCTCGAACGTGCCGACCGCAGGGTGCTGGTGGGGGACAACCTGGGCAGCGACCGAATCCGGCGGATGATGCGCCGGAGCCGGGCAACGGCGTCGGTGACCGACCAACCACGTTGCCGAGCAGCCCGCCCGGCTCACGGTGGTCCAGCTACCGCCCTACGCTCCAGACCTCGATCCGGTCGAGGGCGGCTACTCCTCACACGGGAAGAACGGCCCGCCGACCAACCTCGGCGCCCGCATCCTCAACGAACTGACGGGCAGGGCCCACCGCAGCAAGTCACCGCAGCAAGTCATACCCGGGCCAGACCCCAGCCCTCTGGGCAGCTGTTTCCGCTGGATGTCGTTGTGGAGCACGTACGGAATCCCGCACCGTACCTGCCGGTCCGGCGGCGGCTTGCGCCCCGGGTACCAGAACTGGCACTCCTTGCCCGGCAACAACGGACTGACCAGCTCGCACCGTTCATCATCCGACACCCTCCACCTCCACAGTTGCCTTCCCCCGGACAGGCCGACACCGCGCACACAGCCCGGATACGACCATCCACCCCAGGCGCACCTCATGGATTCATGGCCTCATGGCGTCAGGGCGTCATGGCCTCGTGGTTTCAGGGCCTCATGGACGACACCACCACATCGGTGCCCTGCTTCTGCGCGGTGCACGCCCGGGGGGGGGGGGAGAGAGAAGCGCACCCCCGGCATCTGGTGCACATCAATCAGATGTCAGATGTAGCCGAGCGCGCCCAGACCGCCGAGGCCACCCAGCACCATGAACAGCGGCATCAGCACCTTCAGTTCCACCCAGCTGCCGGCCTTGAAACGCATGCCCTTGGGCGGACCGACGGGGTACCAGCGCTTACGGCCTATCGGGATGGGCCACAGGACGGGGCAGCCCGAGACCGTCAGGGCATCGCCGATGTCATGGACCAGCGCGCCCAGGACGACCGGCAGGCCCAGCCAGAGGTACTGCTGCCCCGGCTCGGTGAACAGCCAGCTCGCACCGTTGCCCGGCTGGTCGAGGACACCGGCCAGGATCCAGGCCGAGGCTGCACCCAGCAACCACACCAGCACATCGCTGGAGACCCGTGCCGCTCGCCACAGCAACCCCTCGATGGCGAGCACCATATGGACAAAGAGGATGCCGAGTACCGCCCAGCGGCCACCCTGCATCGCCAGCAGCGACATCCCGCCGCCGACCAGCACGGCCCACACCCAAGTGTGCGTGAGCGTGCGGTGACCTCCATTGCGGTTCGAGTCACCGCGCATCTTGGTCGCTTTGTAGACAGCGTGCGAGATGGCGTCGACCACCTCGCACAACGTCCGTGACAGTGGGCCGAAAGCCCGCGAGATGGTCGCGGACTTGTGGTCAAGGTCCGGGGCAAGCGCCGCTCCGGCGCAGATCAGAGCCCCACAGACGAGCACCGGCCAGGGCATCGGATGTCCGGCGGCAGCCGTCGCCGCGCCCACCCCCAGCCAGGCCGCGGCCCCGGACAGCGAGTGCGCCGGTCCCATCATGGTTCTTCCCACCCCTTGTTCTCTTGCGCGTGTTCACCTGCGCGGTGTGTGGCTCACAGGCTGCTGAACCGCGCCGCTGACGCCCGGTCGGCGACTCAGCGTAGCGCCAGATGATCTCCGCACGGGGAGGGGGGAGCCAACTCCTTCCCGCCCGGCCGGGACACCCCACGCCAGCTGCGCGGAGAAATGCAGTGCTGGGGGGAGAAGGAATGCAGCACTGGGGGCGCTGCTTCCTTGCCGGTCGCGCAGTTCTGACGCTCCGTCAGGCGCCGCCATAGGGGCGGCTACAGCGCGTCGCAGGGCGGGCCGGGCAGGGCCGGGAGGGCGGAGTCGGGGACGGGAGGGCGGAGGACGAGCGCGGGTGGGGCGGGGTGTGGGGCAGGGCAGGGTCGAGGGGGCGAGGGGACGAGAGGGCGGGGGACGAGCGCGGGTGGGGCGGGGTGTGGGGGCAAGGCAGAGTCGAGGGGCGGGCAGGGCGGGGGACGGCCGGGGCAGGGCGGGGCGGGGTGTGACGGGCGGACACCCGGGGCCCCTCCCCTCCCCTCACCACCTCCACCCCGCCTCAGCCCCATCTCCCGACCAGGCGCCCCCCCATTACGCAGCGCCCCACCCCCGCGACCTCCCGGTGCGGAACGGGCGCCCCTCTCGCGGCTCAGCGGTCTACCACCTCGGGTGATCTCCACCACGCAACGAGCGCGCCGCCACACGAAGCGGGATCACCGATGGCGACGGTGCGTTCGTAGTCGTGTACGGGTTGTAAAGACCTTGCACGGAAGCCTCCCTGGATGCCGGGGCTGTTGAGAGCCACCAGGGGCGGCCACCGCCTCGCTTTCGTCGGCGCCGTCGGTCCACTCACCCCGGTGTGGGGCAGCCGGCCGCCCGGATCCGGTGGTCCACGTTTTTGCAGTTCAGGGCGGATATGTTGGTGGATCGCAGGGCTGCGGCGGGGGGCTTTGCGGGGAGGGCCGGGGCGCAGGGCGAGCTGTTTGCGGTGCTGTCGATCTTCGACGGGTGTTCCTCCGGGCCGCCGGTTCCCTGATCTGGGCCGAAGACAGGCAGTATGGGGGCGTGACCCTCATCGATCATCTGCCGAACGACGCCGACCCCGATGCCCTCTTCGAAGCCTTTTCGGGCTGGGCCGAGCAGCAGGGCATCTCGCTCTACCCTGCCCAGGAGGAGGCGCTGATCGAGGTGGTCTCCGGAGCGAACGTCATCCTGTCCACCCCCACCGGCTCCGGTAAGAGCCTGGTGGCGGCCGGCGCGCACTTCACCGCTCTCGCCAATGATCAGGTCACCTTCTACACCGCGCCCATCAAGGCGCTGGTCTCGGAGAAGTTCTTCGATCTGTGCAAGATGTTCGGCACCGAGAACGTCGGGATGCTCACCGGTGACGCATCGGTCAACGCCGACGCACCGGTCATCTGCTGCACCGCCGAGGTGCTCGCCTCGATAGCTCTGCGGGACGGCAAGGACGCCGACATCGGCCAGGTCGTGATGGACGAGTTCCACTTCTATGCCGAGCCGGACCGCGGCTGGGCCTGGCAGATTCCACTGCTCGAACTGCCGCAGGCGCAGTTCATTCTGATGTCGGCGACGCTCGGCGACATGTCGCGCTTCGAGGGGGATCTGACCCGGCGCACGGGGAAGCCGACGTCGGTCGTGCGCTCGGCCACCCGGCCGGTGCCGCTGTCGTACGAGTACCGCACGACGGCGCTCACGGAGACGCTCACCGAGTTGCTGGAGACCCGCCAGTCTCCCGTCTACATCGTGCACTTCACTCAGGCCGCCGCCGTGGAGCGGGCGCAGGCCCTGATGAGCATCAATATGTGTACGCGTGCCGAGAAGGATGAGATCGCTCAGCTCATCGGGAACTTCCGGTTCACCACGAAGTTCGGCCGCAACCTGTCGCGGTATGTCCGCCATGGCATCGGCGTGCACCACGCCGGCATGCTGCCGAAGTACCGCCGGCTCGTCGAGAAGCTGGCGCAGGCGGGTCTGCTGAAGGTCATCTGTGGTACGGACACGCTCGGCGTGGGTGTCAATGTCCCTATCCGTACGGTGTTGTTCACCGCGCTGACCAAGTACGACGGCACGCGGGTGCGGACGCTGCGGGCGCGGGAGTTCCATCAGATCGCCGGACGCGCCGGCCGGGCGGGTTTCGACACCGCGGGCTTTGTGGTCGCGCAGGCTCCCGAGCATGTCGTGGAGAACGAGAAGGCGCTGGCCAAGGCGGGCGACGACCCCAAGAAGCGCCGGAAGGTGGTGCGCAAGAAGGCGCCGGAGGGCTTCGTCAACTGGGGTGAGAACACCTTCGAGAAGTTGATCGCGTCCGATCCCGAGCCGCTGAACTCCCGTTTCCGGGTGACGCACGCGATGCTGCTGTCCGTGATCGCCCGGCCGGGCAATGCCTTCGAGGCGATGCGCAAGCTCCTCGAGGACAACCATGAGCCGCGCAAGAACCAGATCAGGCACATCCGCCGGGCCATCGCGATCTACCGCTCGCTGGTGGACGGCGGGATCGTGGAGCGGCTGGCGGAGCCGGACGCGGAGGGCCGGATCGTCCGGCTGACCGTGGACCTTCAGCAGGACTTCGCACTCAACCAGCCGCTGTCGACGTTCGCCCTGGCCGCGTTCGACCTGCTCGACCCCGAGTCGCCGTCCTACGCGCTGGACATGGTCTCGGTGGTGGAGTCCACGCTGGACGATCCGCGGCAGATCCTGGCCGCGCAGCAGAACAAGGCCCGGGGCGAGGCGGTCGCCCAGATGAAGGCCGACGGCGTCGAGTACGAAGAGCGCATGGAACGGCTCATGGACGTCGAGTACCCCAAGCCGCTGGAAGAGCTGCTCTTCCACGCCTACGGCCTCTACCGCAAGAGCCACCCGTGGGTCGGCGACCACCCGCTGTCGCCGAAGTCGGTCATCCGCGATATGTACGAACGCGCCATGACCTTCACGGAGTTCACGTCCTTCTACGAGCTGGCGCGCACCGAGGGGATCGTGCTGCGCTACTTGGCGAGTGCGTTCAAGGCGCTGGACCACACCGTGCCGGACGATCTGAAGTCCGAGGACTTCCAGGACATCATCGCCTGGCTGGGCGAGATGGTGCGGCAGGTCGACTCCAGCCTGCTGGACGAGTGGGAACAGCTCGCCAATCCGGAGGTGGAGACTGTGGAGCAGGCCGCGGAGCGGGCGGATCAGGTCCGGCCGGTCACGTCCAACGCGCGGGCGTTCCGTGTGCTGGTGCGCAATGCGATGTTCCGGCGGGTGGAGCTGGCGGCGCTGGACAAGGTCGAGGAGCTCGGCGAGATGGATGCCGATTCCGGCTGGGACGTGGACGCCTGGGGCGAGGCGATGGACTCCTACTGGGACGAATACGACGAGCTGGGCACGGGTCCGGATGCGCGTGGTCCGAAGCTGCTGCAGATTCAGGAGGATGCCGAGCACGGACTGTGGAAGGTCCGGCAGACTTTCGCCGACCCGAACGGTGATCACGACTGGGGCATCTCCGCGGAGGTGGATCTGGCCGCCTCCGACGAGGAGGGGCGCGCGGTCGTGCGGGTCACGGACGTGGGTCAGTTGTGAGGCGGCGGCTTCGGCCGAAGCCGCCGAGGCATATGACGGAGGGCCACCGGTCATGACCAATCCTGCCGAGAAGCTAGTCGATCTGCTGGATCTCGAGCAGATCGAGGTGAACATCTTCCGGGGCCGCAGTCCCCAGGAATCGCTGCAGCGGGTCTTCGGCGGGCAGGTCGCGGGCCAGGCGTTGGTGGCGGCCGGGCGGACCACGGAAGGGGACCGCCCGGTCCATTCGCTCCATGCGTACTTTCTGCGGCCCGGCCGGCCGGGGGTGCCGATCGTGTACCAGGTCGAGCGGGTCCGCGACGGGCGGTCCTTCACCACGCGCCGGGTCGTCGCCGTCCAGCAGGGACGCACGATCTTCAATCTGACCGCCTCCTTTCACAAGCCGGAACCCGGCTTCGATCATCAGTTGCCGATGCGCCGGGCGGTGCCCGACCCGGAGGATCTGCCGACGGTTGCGGACGAGGTCCGCGAGCACCTGCGCGATCTGCCCGAGGGGCTGGAGCGAATGGCGCGCAGGATGCCGTTCGAGATCCGGTATGTCGACCGGCTGCGCTGGACCCCGGACGAGATCGAGGGTGGGGAGCCGCGCAGCGCGGTGTGGATGCGCGCGGTCGGTCCGCTCGGGGACGATCCGCTCGTCCACACCTGCGCGCTGACCTACGCCAGCGATATGACGCTGCTGGACGCCGTCCGCATCCCCATCGAACCGCTTTGGGGACCACGCGGGTTCGACATGGCCTCGCTCGACCACGCGATGTGGTTTCACCGTCCGTTCCGCGCGGACGAGTGGTTCCTCTATGACCAGGAGTCGCCGATCGCCACGGGCGGCCGCGGGCTGGCCCGCGGGCGGATCTACGACCGGGAGGGCAGGCTGCTGGTGTCGGTCGTCCAGGAGGGACTCTTTCGTCCTCTGTAGGAACGTGGACGTGCAAGACCATCCCAGAAGGATTCTTCAGGGCACCGTGGGAAGTGTCCGACCACCCCAGGAGGGGCTGTTCAGGAAGCTCGGCGGCTGACCGGGGCGGGTGGCGGAGGTCGCCGCGGTGGATGTCCGCAGCCGTCCCGGGTCTTCCCTGCGGGCCGTTTCGAGTTCGCGGGAGAGGTTGACGCGGTACCACATCACCTCGTCGAACTCGTCCGCCGTCAGCACGCGTTCGAAGGATTCCCGGGCGGCCGGGGTCACCGTGATCACGGATGCCAGAGCAGGCCTGAGCCGGCGCAGCAGGGACCGCTCCCGCGGGTCCTCGGCCACCGAGGCCAGTTCCTCCGGGGGCAGCACGGCGGCGATCACCGCTGCCGCTTCCCAGGGGTCGTCGGTCTGTCCCATGAGCTGGGCGACCCGTCGGCTGCGCCACTGGCGGGCCCGCCAGTCCTGTCCGCTGTCGAGCATCACCCGCATCGCTGCGGGGGTGTGGCCCCGCATCAGGTCGGGTTCGCGGTCGGCGAAGTCGGTGACCTCGGCCGCGAGATAGAGCCAAACCACCGCGCCGAAGCGGTTCACATAGAACCTGACGGGGCCCAAGCAGCCGGCCCGGGTCAGGCGCACGGCCCGGCCGGGGCCGACGCCCATCAGCTCGGCTGCCTCGGTCGTGCTGACCGTGCGGATCCGTTCGCGGAGCGCGTCGGGGAAGCCCGGCTCGGCCTGCAGGCGGGTGATCTCCTCCGCCGGGACCCGGCGTCGGCCGAGCGATCCGGCGGCTCCCGGGCGGGCGCCGGTCCCGGCCGGGACCGTCCGCACCTTTCCGAGCTGGGCGGCGAGCTCGAACTCGCCGGTCCTCAGCTCCAGTTCACGGGCCGCTCGCCCCATCGTGAGCGTCTGCGGCCCGTCGCACATCACTGTCATGTCGGTTCCCCCGCAACTCGGTCGATCACTGACAGTGACGACTGTAGCCGCAGGCGATGACAGTGGGTCAACCCCCGCCTCAGACCTGTGGATAACTTTCCGGCTGGCGGACCGCGACGCCCAGATGCTCGCCGACACGGTTGACCAGCAGCGTCATTTCGTAGGCGATCTGGCCCAGGTCGGCGTCGGCGCCGGCCAGCACGCACAGGCAGCTGCCGTCCCCCGCCGCCGTCACGAACAACACCCCGTCGTCGAACTCGACCATGGTCTGGCGCACCCGCCCGATACCGAAGTGGAGCGCCGAACCTTTGGCGAGGCTGTGCAGTCCCGAGGCGACCGCCGCGAGATGCTCGGCGTCCTCCCGCGGCAGTCTTTCGCTCGCCCCGGTCACCAGGCCATCGTTGGAGAGCACCAGCGCGTGCCGTACCTTCTCCACCCGTTTGGTCAGGTCGTCCAGCAGCCAGTCGAGTCCGCTGCTCAATGCCATTGCTGCTTCCTCCCCGTGTCTTAGCCCGCACTCTTTGCCGGACCGCAGCCCGTGGTCCGTTCGAAGGCTGTCGTGCCAGCCTGTCCCACCTCCGCCGTCTCGGCAAGCGGCCCCGCGGTCCGGCGTGCCACGCGGTTCCGGTTCGCGCCGCATGGCCGAGGATGTCGGCATGGCACACAAGATGACGAAGGACGAGTGGCAGAGGTTCCTTTCCGAGGGCACCCGTACCGGCAAGCTGGCGACCGTCCGGGACGACGGCGGCCCGCACGTCGCACCGGTGTGGTTCCTCATGGACGGTGATGAGCTGGTGTTCAACACCGGGGAGGAGACGGTCAAGGGCCGTAACCTCGCCCGCGACGGCAGGGTGGCACTGTGCGTCGATGACGACCGTCCACCGTTTTCCTTCGTGGTGGTACAGGGGTCGGCGGAGATCAGCAACGATCTGGCGGACGTCCGTCACTGGGCGACCAAGATCGCGGCCCGCTACATGGGCGAGGAGCAGGCGGAGGAGTTCGGCGCCCGCAACGGCGTTCCGGGCGAGGTGGTGGTCCGGGTCAAGATCGACAAGGCCATCGCCCTGGCGGACGTGGCGAGCTGAGGCACACGTGGCGCGGGCCGTCCGGCGCCGCGCCACGTGCCGCCGCCGGTCATCCCACCGAATCCAGCACTCTGTCGGAGTGCCGCCGCCCCGCGTGCTCGACCAGCCGCACCAGCACTTCCTTGCCGGAGTCGCGGTCCCTGGCGTCACACAGCACAACGGGAGTGCTACGGTCCAGGTCCAGCGCGCGGGCCACCTCATCGGCGCCGTAGGAGCGGGACTCCGCAAAGCAGTTGACGGCCACCAGGAACGGGATCGCGCGGCGCTCGAAGTAGTCGACCGCCGGGAAGCAGTCCTGCAGGCGCCGGGTGTCGGCCAGTACGACGGCGCCCAGCGCGCCCTCCGACAGGTCGTCCCACAGGAACCAGAAGCGGTCCTGCCCCGGGGTGCCGAAGAGGTAGAGGGACAGGCCCTGCCGGATGGTGATACGGCCGAAGTCCATCGCCACGGTGGTGCTGCCCTTGCGGTCCACTCCCCCGGTGTCGTCGACCGTCTCGCCCGCCTCGCTGAGCCGTTCCTCCGTACGCAGCGGGTGGATCTCGCTCACCGAGCCCACCAGGGTTGTCTTGCCCACGCCGAAGCCACCCGCGACTAAGATCTTCAGGGTCAACTCGGCGTCGAGGCCCGGGGCTGCGCCCTCCGGGGCCCCTTGTGCGGCGTTCATCGGCCGTCTCCTCCAGGATGCAGGGTCCTGCGCGTAACGGGGTATGCGGATCCATGGCTCGACGGGGGGAGCCTTCGGCGGCAGAGGGCCGTCCGAATCCATGGCGAGGACCGTACCGCCCGCTGACCGGGATTTTCTCGAAATTGCCAAAGCCGTCACGTCTTTCGATCAAGAAGCTCATCAACCTCCGGATTCGTGATAGTTGGACCGTGGCGAGGCCTCCTCCGCCCGGAGTCCGGTCCGTGCTGGGCGGTCGTTCGCCCGCTGACCGGCCGGGCTTGTGCGGGATCATGAGCTCATGGCGCAGCAGCAATCACCGGGGCGGCACGGATCACCGCCCGCGGCGACCGCCCCGGCCGGTGCCGTCGAGCGCAACGGATGGCCCTGACCGTCGAGGGCGCCCTGTAGGCCCGCACCGCCTCCCCCGCCGACCGTCCCACTCCCGGAGGATCCCGATGACCGACCACCACGCCGACCGTCCGCACGAGGTCCGTGCGTTCTTCGCGTCACGCGCCGCCACCTGGGACACGAAGTTCCCCGACGACGGCCCCGCCTATGCGGCGGGCGTCGCCGAACTGGGCCTCCAGGCAGGCGAAAGAGTCCTGGACGCCGGCTGCGGTACGGGGCGCGCGCTGCCCGCGCTGCGGGCGGCCGTGGGACCGCGCGGAACGGTGCTGGGCGCCGATCTCACGCCCGAGATGCTGCAGGCCGCCGTACAGGCCGGGCGTGACCGTGACGCGGCGCTGCTGCTCGCGGACGTGGCCCGGCTGCCGCTGCCCGATGCCGCACTGGACGCCGTCTTCGCCGCGGGGCTCCTCTCCCATCTGCCGGACTCGGCGGGCGGCCTCACCGAACTCGCCAGAACCGTCCGCCCCGGAGGCCGGCTGGCCCTCTTCCACCCCATCGGACGGGCCGCCCTCGCCGCGCGCAAGGGCCGCCCGATCACACCCGACGATCTGCGGGCGGAGCCGAATCTGCGGCCCCTTCTCGCCGGCTGTGGCTGGGACCTCGTCCGGTACGAGGACGAGGACTCCCGCTACCTGGCGCTGGCGGTCCGCCGGGGATGACGCCGCGCGGACGGCACCGGTGCCTCAGGAGGCCGCCGGGCCCTCCCCGTGCGGAACCGGGCAGCTGCCGGTGCGGCGGGAGGCGGGGAAGGTACCGAGCTCGGCCACCCGGAAGCCGTTCGGGTAGCCCTTGATCTCGGGGTTCTGGCGGGCGTAGTGCGGGGTGCGGCGGGGCGGCAGCAGCCGTACGGCCTTGGCGCGCAGCTTCAGAGCGGTGCGTACCGCCTTCTGGACCGCCGGCTTGGGGCGCTCGTACCGGAAGGCGTCCAGCAGCGAGTCGTCCAGGAGAGCCATGCTGGCACCGCGCACCACCGGGGCGAGCGGGCCGTACCACCCTGCCATCAGGTCCAGGGTCGCGTCCGAGACCCTTCGCCCGCCCTCGTCCCAGGCGAAATGCGCCTCCTCGTAGGCATCGAGGCACCGCTCGAAGTCCTCGTAGGTCTGCGGGAGTTCGGTGATGCCCATATGGCGGCCGAGGGTGCGGTAGTAGGTGGCGACGGCATGCTGCTCATGTGCGGTCAGCCGCCGCCAGCCGTACTCGTCCAGCCAGTGCTTGGGCACCACCACGAAGGTGCACAGGACATAGCGCATTTCCTCATTGCTGATGTCGTAGCTGCGGTGCATCTGGTTGATGCGGCGGATCGCCGTCCGGCCGTCGTCGCTGTCGAAGCCGTGCTCGACGACGGCATCCAGGAGAAGGGCGGTGTCGTCATAGCGCTTTTGTGTACGGTCCGTCAGCTCCGCCGTCTCGGCGAGCAGCCGGCCGATGCTCGGCACGGCATAGGTGCGGTAGAGCGCCAGCTCCAGGGCCCGGGTGAGGTCCCAGGGAAATTCATGGGTCGCGATGATGCGGTAGATCCGCAGGTAGTCGCGCTCCGGGTCGAGCCGCCGGATCTCCCTCAACCAGTCGTAGCGCCGCACCTGACAACCGTCCCTTCGCTTGCCGAACCGCCAATTTTACGGGCGGGGGCGGCACTTGAAGGGTGCTACGGGGCATCAGATCGCGCCGCGCGGTGGCCGGAATCAGGCGCGCCGGGCGCTCTCCCGTGAGCGCTTCGGCACACCGGCCGGCCGCCGACCGCTACGGGTGCCGCGCCCGGGGTACGCGCGTCGGCACCATAGCGGTCGGTGAGCGTGGGATCCACTACGGCCAGTGCCGTCCGCACCGGCATGCCGGTGCGGCCCGCGAGCGCCAGCCGCTCCTGGACCTCGCGTGGAGTGCGCGGACGGTAGCCCGGCCCCGTACCGCAGCACCCGCCATGGAAGGTCAGCCCGGCGCGCAACACGGCCTCCAGCGCACGCCAGCCGGCCACATCGCGCCGCTTGGGCACCGCCAGGTCCGCGCCCGCGTTGATCAGCTCACCACGGCACTGCGGGCAGCGGCCGGGCTCCTGCGAGGTCGGCGTCTTCTTCCACGCGGCCCGGCAGGCCAGGCACACGAAGTGCATCCGGCGGCTGTAAAAACACATCTGCGCAGCGTACGGCTGGTGACAAGCCCGTACCAAGCCAATTAGGGTGCGCCGACATACTTCGCAATGGACCGGATGGGGAGGCCCGCGTGCCCACGACCGAGAGCGCCGACAACGACCAGTTGTTCGTGCTGACGGCGGTGCTGCTGACGCCCGCGCAGTTCCCGAGCGTGCTCGGCGACGACTACCCCGAGGTGTGCGCGGGCCTTGGCCTCGAACCGTACGCGGAAGGCTACGGGCTGGTCCTCGGTCAGGACGGTGACGGTGCGCGCTGGACCGTGGTGACGGAGGATGTGTCACTGGTCGCCTGCGCGATCGCGGCCTGGGACTGCGGCATGGAGTACGATCTCTCGCCCGGCGAGAACAGCATCGTCGGGGCGCTTCCCGGCTGGCCGCTCGCGCTCGCCGTAGCGGCACCCGGTGTGCCGCAGCCGCACGACCCTGAGCCGCAGGAAGGCGACCCGACACCGCTCACCCCTCCGGACGCCGAGGAGTGGGGGCCGGCGCAACGGCGGCTCGGTGCGGACGAGATCGCCATGCAATGGGCGGCGTGGCGGGAGCAGGTGGAGGGCGAGATCAGCTTTGCCGAGCCGGGCGATGAGGCGCACAAGGGTGTGCGGCGGGTGCTGGAGGAGGCACGCGGCTATGTGAACGATCCGCCGCCGCCCGGGCGGGTGCGGTCGTCGTTCGCGGCCGGCGAGGCCCGCACGCTGCGGGTTGACGGGCCGGGTTGGAGCATGGTCGCCCGGACCGATGACATTGCGTTCGTGCTGCTGGACGAGGAACCGGGCGAGGTGCATCCGGTGGGCCGGGGCCCCGAACTGCCCGGCCTGCTGTCGTCACTCGACGAACTGGCGGCGCGGCCGGTCTGAGGCGTTGGTTCGTGGGGGGCGTGGCGCAGTGGGGGCGGGGGCTTGTGGGGCTCGTGCGTTGGCGGACGTCTCCTTGCCTCCGCTGTTCGGCGCCTCCTGGCAGACGCTTCACAAGCTGGTCGGCAGCGCGAGTGTAGGCGAAGCCGCACCGGGTGCTAACAGTCAGCCGAGCTTTTTGCTCTGCTCCTCGATGGGCAACGCCGCAGAGGGGGCGAGTTCACTGACGGAGCTTGCACCCTGATAGAACATTGCCAGGCGGTTTCCCTTGCGGGTCGCAGTCATGCGCAAGTACTCCTCGCCTTCCTGGACTTTTCCCGTTTCACTGCTCTGGCGAAGGGTGAATTCAACTCGTTCGCCAGCCAAGTTGTTGTCGCCAGCGGCTATTACTCGTGTTTCCACGGAGTCATTAACCAAGTCCGGAGATAGATCAACAGTGAATGATGGACAATCTCGGATAGCGGCGATGGAATGATCGATGGTGTCTTTAGCGTCGCGCTCGTTGCTGTACTCCCGCAAGAGCAATTTGACTTGCCACCCCTTGCCGGTTGAAGTGAGTGACGACATCGGTCCCAGCAGCACAGGTTCCGCTCCCTTTGGTTCGCCGTCGGTAAGATCCACCACGGGCTGGCACGCTGGGTCATCGGCGACCGCACCGACTGTGTTGGCAACGACCGGTCCATCCGCGTTCGTGACGGGGCTTACTATCCAACCGAAGGGGCTCGCGGACAAGTCCGGCGTCGTTACCGCTAACTGCCCCAGCGGCTGACCGCTGCCGGAGTCCACCCCCTGGTCGCCTTCAGGTCCACCAGACACGGCGGGGTCCACGCCTTGGCTGCTTTCAGGTCCACCAGATGTCGAGCCCTGACTGTTCTTGTCGGGCGAGGAGTCTTCGAGCATTCGCACACCGCCATAGGCTCCCAGCGCGAGTAGTGCGACCATCACGAGGCCAGCCCCTACCAGTGCGGCACGCACTTTGGGCGTGTCCGACATGGTGACTGGACCGATCGTGATATTGCCTTTCATTCTTCCGGAAATCGATACATTACTGAGGTTTCCGTGCACGGTGTTTCCTGTGCCCTGCGCGGTCGCACGGACCGTGATCGAAGCATGCTCCAGGCGCTCAGCGAAGGCCGGGTCTGCCGTGATGGCCTCGCCCACCAACTCGCTTACCTCATCAGCTGCTTGTGGATCTTGCGGGCTCCGCTCGAAGCGTTCCAAGGCTCCAACGCCGGTCGGCGACTCCCCGAGTCGCTCCCGAATCAAGTTTGCCACGCCATCCCCGAGACCTGTTCCGGTCCCAGTGGCAGCGGCCGTCAGAAACTGCATAGCAACCGCCGACAGATTTTCCGCTTCCACCATGCCTCAACTCCCACGCCCATTAGGAAAGTTAGATCGTGGCAGGAAAACTCGGGACCCGACAGGGCTTCACAGGACAGTGTTCCTCCCCTTCAGTCGGCCTGAACGGTCGCTGCGTGTGAGTCTGCCCGTCGAGGTACCCGTTGTCCCGCTTTCGGGTCGAGTTCTATGACTACCTGCACTCTCGTGCGGATGCGCTCTTCGAGCTCACCGACGCGATGTTCCGCACGAGTGGACCGGTGAAGGCCCTGGTCGATCAGACGCGAGCATGGTGCGCTGTATGCCGCGTTGGCGTGAAGACGGCAACTTAGGCATCAGGAAAAGGAATGCACGGGGGATCTACCTTTCAGGCCGGCGACGGCGCGCGTGGCGCACCGGCAACGGTCCGTCCACGGCACTCGATCGAGTGGTACAGCGCCCGACCAGGAGCGCTGACGTACATGTCCGCTACGTTCAATCCCAGGTCACTGGCCACAGAGCGTCTCCCTCGGCCGGAAATCGTCGGGGTTGGGGTTTTGCGGGTTTCGTGCGTTCCGCTCGGGTCGGTGGGGGTTGGGGTGTTGCGGGTTGGGTGGTTGCCGCGGGGGTTGGAGGGGACGCACCGGTACCCTCCCCCAGCCTTCGGCCGGGAGGTGCCCCCACGGCGCGGGCGACGCGGCTACGTGCAATTGAGCACCCCGGCGTTCGCTCCAGTCCTGCGGGCGGGCACCGGCACCTCCCCTCCAACCGTCCAGCGTTGCCGACTGCCGCCCGGTGACACCGCCCGTCACCGCCCAGACGTGGCCGCGCCCAAAGATCGGGTGGCCCGGCCAGGTCCCTGCCAAGAGGTGCCGCACGGGGGTCATGACGGTGATCGGTACGGCGGGACAGTCGCCCACGAACGGAGGTCGGAGGGGATACCCGGTGAGCCGCCCGCAGGACCCGGAGCGAACAACGGGGCGAGGAACCTCTGGGACCCGCGTCGCCCGCGCCGAGGACGGGTTACCGGACGTCCCCTCCGACCCGCCACCCACCGCCCGTAGGCGCACCGGCCCCAGCCCACGGCAAACCCGCACCGCGACACCGCCCAAGCAGGCAGGCCGCGACCCCACCCACGGATAGGGCCGGGCCCGCGACGGGTCCGCGTCGGCTCGTGGGGCGCGTTCGCTCAGCGGCCGATCTGTTTGCCGCTGACGCGGCGCAGGCGGCGTCGTTGGGAGGAGTCGAGTGTCAGATACGCGACGGCCGGGACTCCGACCATGACCAAGAGGGCCGCCCAGAACGGCAGCAGCCACAGCAGGATCACTCCCACCGCGACGCCGCCAACCGCGACCTTCGCCTGTGTGGACATCCTTCACGCCCCTTCCGCGGCGCATGCCGCGCTCTGTGTACTCCATTGAACGCCGTTTCCGCGCCGCAGGTTCCTTCCGGGGGCGCGCCGTCCTGTACTCTCGGGCGCTCCAGCGCCAGTAGTCAAACTTGAGGAGTTCGGGACCCAGTGACATCCCTCCCCGCGGTCACCCCCGCACAGCTCTCCGCGCTCGCGCAGTGCGCAGCGGTTTTCCTGCCGGCGGATCCGCCACGGGCCGGGCAGATCGCCTTCTGGCGGCCTGATGGTGACCCCGTGGGGGACGCGTCGCTGGGCGTTGCCCTGCCGGATGACGACGGCGGGATCTCCTTGTGCGAGGTTCCGGCCCTGGTGCTGACGGTGGCCGACGCGGTGCCGGTGCTCACCCGTGCGCGGGCCGGCCGGGGCGCCCATCCGGCTGCCGCCTTCTGGGGGGCCGCGTCCGTACTGGCGCTGCAGCTCGCCGCCCGTGGCCGGATGCTGCCCGGGGTCAGTCCGGCCGGATACGACGCCTGGCGGCTCGGGCCGCTCGACCCGGAGGACCTCGCGCGGCTGCGCGATCTCGCCGCCGCGATGCCGCCGTACGCACACGCCACCCCGCTCCCGGACACCGATCCGTTGGAGCTGCCGGATCCCGAACGGCACGTCCGGGCCTTCCTCGACGCGGTGGCGGACGGGCTGCCGCGCTCCCCCGGCGCCGCGCTGGCCACCGGAGCGCCGGCCTTCGCGGTGACCGCCCCGCAGCACATCCCCGAACAGCGCGCCTGGGCCGCGGATGTCGCCGCGGGGCATGACGCGGGCGTACGGATCTCGCTGCGGGTGGAGGTGCACGGCGCGCAGGCGGCGGAGCTGAGTGGCCGGGACGGGCCGATGGGCCCCGGTGGGCAGGACGGGGAGCAGGGCGCCGAGGCGGGTGCGTCCGGAAGCCGGCTGGGCGGCGATGCGGCCGGTGAGGCCAGTGAGGCCAGTCAGACCGGTGAGGCCAGTCAGGTCGGTGAGGTCGGTGAAACCAGTCAGGCCGGTGAGGTCGGTGAGGTCGGTGAGGTCGACGCGATGCCCGGCCGCTCTCCCTTCGCGTTCAAGGCCGTTCTGCAGTTGCACAGCCTCACCGATCCGACGCTGGTCGCGGATGCCGCCGAGGTGTGGGCGGGGGCTTCGACGGCGGGGCAGGCGTTCGGGCCGCGGGCGCGGATGGACACGCTGCTGACGTTGCGCCGGGGGGCGGATGCCTGGGCGCCGCTCACCCCGTTGTTGTCGGCAGCGGTGCCCGATGCGCTGGATCTCGCCGACGAGGAGATCGCGGAGCTGCTCGGGCCGGCCGCCGGTGCGCTGGCCGCCGCGGGGGTGCAGGTGCACTGGCCGAAGGAGCTGACGCGCACGCTGACGGCGCGGGCGGTGGTGGGGCCGCCGGACGCCGGCGAAGGTGACAGGGAGGGTAACGGTGACGGGTCTGGGGGGAAGGGGGCGGGGCTGCCCTCACTGTTGTCGGCGGATGCCCTGCTCTCCTTCAGCTGGCGGTTCGCCGTGGGGGACCAGGAGGTCGACAGGGCGGAGCTGGACCGGCTGGCCGAGGCGGGGCGGCCGCTGGTGCGGCTGCACGGTCAGTGGGTGCTGATCGATCCGGCGGCGGTACGGGCCGCCCGGAACCGGCAGGAACGAAGGATCACGCCGCTCGATGCGCTCGGCGCCGCGCTCACCGGCAGCGCCGAGGACGGTAACGGCGGCCGGGTAGAGGTGGCGGCCTCCGGCTGGCTGGCCCGGCTGCGCGACCGGCTCGCCGACCCGGAGGGCGGCGACACCACGCCGGTCCGGCAGCCGGCGGCGCTCACCGCGACGCTGCGCGACTACCAGTTGCGCGGACTCGGCTGGCTGCACCGGATGACCTCGCTGGGGCTGGGTGCCTGTCTCGCCGACGACATGGGGCTGGGAAAGACGATCACGCTCATCTCCCTGCATCTGCACCGCCAGGCCGGTCCCGGGCCGGCCGGCCCCACCCTCGTCGTCTGTCCCACCTCTCTGATGGGCAACTGGCAGCGGGAGATCGAGAAGTTCGCGCCGGGCACACCGGTCCGCCGCTTCCACGCGGGGCGGCGCAGTCTGGCGGAGCTGGCGGACGGCGAGTTCGTGCTCACCACGTACGGGACGATGCGGCTCGACGCCGGGAAGCTGGCGGAGGCGGGCTGGGGGCTGGTCGTCGCCGACGAGGCCCAGCACATCAAGAATCCTTTCTCCGCGACCGCCGGGGCGCTGCGGACCCTTCCGGCCAAGGCCCGGGTGGCACTGACGGGTACCCCGGTGGAGAACAATCTGTCGGAGCTGTGGGCGATCCTGGACTGGACGACACCGGTACTGCTGGGGCCACTGGGCAGGTTCCGTACGCGCTATGCGCAGGCCATCGAGGGCGGTGCGGCGGCGTCCCCGGAGGCGGGCGCGGCGGCCGAGCGGCTGGCCCGGCTGGTGCGGCCGTTCCTGTTGCGCCGCCGTAAGTCCGATCCGGGGATCGCGCCGGAGCTGCCGCCCAAGACGGAGACCGACCGTGCGGTGGCGCTGACCAGGGAGCAGGCCGGGCTGTACGAGGCCGTGGTGCGCGAGGGGCTCGACGAGATCGCCGGGACGGACGGGTTCGCCCGCCGCGGGCTGGTGGTCAAGCTGCTCACCTCGCTCAAGCAGATCTGCAACCACCCCGCGCAGTACTTGAAGGAGAGCGGCCCGGCCCAGGACGGCCGCGCGGCGGGAGCGGTACGGATCGCGGGGCGTTCGGGCAAGGTCGAGCTGTTGGACGAGCTGCTGGACACCCTCCTCGCCGAGGGCGCGAGCGTGCTGGTGTTCACGCAGTATGTGCAGATGGCGCGGCTGTTGGAGGGGCATCTGGCGGCGCGCGGGGTGCCCACACAGTTCTTGCACGGCGGGACGCCGGTGGCCCGCCGTGAGGAGATGGTGCGGCGTTTCCAGGACGGGGCGGCGCCGGTGTTCCTGCTGTCGTTGAAGGCGGCGGGTACCGGTCTGAACCTCACCAGGGCGGCGCATGTCGTGCACTTCGACCGCTGGTGGAATCCGGCCGTCGAGGCACAGGCCACCGACCGCGCCTACCGCATCGGGCAGACCCAGCCGGTGCAGGTCCACCGGATCATCACGGAGGGCACGATCGAGGACCGGATCGCCGAAATGCTCTCCCGTAAGCAGCAGTTGGCCGATGCGGTGCTGGGGTCCGGCGAGGCCGCGCTGACCGAACTCACCGACGCCGAGCTGGCGGATCTGGTCGCACTGCGGGGGAGCGAGCGATGAACACGCCTGGAGATGAGGGACCGATGTACCTGGACGAGGGGGCTCCCCCCGCCGCTGAGCGGACGTTCGAGGCATTGCCCGCGGCCCGTGGACGGGCCTTTGCCAGGAGCTGGTGGGGGCAGGCGTGGCTCAAGGCGCTGGAGGACACCGCGCTGGACGGCGCGCAGGTGAAGCTGGGCCGGCAGCACGCACGGGCCGGTGCGGTCGGCGCGGTGTCGGTGCGTCCCGGCCGGATCACCGCGGTGGTGCAGGACCGGGACCATACGCGGCACCGGTCCGATGTCCTGCTGCAGCAGTTGAGCGCGGCGGACTGGGACCGTCTCCTGGACATGGTCGCGGACCGGGCCGGGCATATCGCGGCGCTGCTGGACCGTGACATGCCGCCGGTCCTCGTCGAGGACGCCGCCGCGGCCGGCATCGAACTGCTGCCGGGCATCGGTGACCTGGAGTCGGAGTGCAGCTGTGGGGCGTGGGACCACTGCGCGCATTCGACCGCGCTGTGCTACCAGTTGGCGCGGCTGCTGGACCAGGACCCGTTCGTCCTGCTGCTGATGCGGGGCCGGGGTGAGCGGGAGCTGCTGGACGAGTTGCAGGCGCGCAGTGCGTCGCGGGCGGAGCGGCCGGCGGGCGGGGCCGCGGCGGCGGAGCGGCCCGGCGCGGGGGTGCCGGCGGCCGAGGCGTATGCGGCGCGCGACATTCTGCCGCCGCTGCCCGCGGTGCCGCCGCCGGTCGGCGCACCGGGTGCCCCGCCGGTGCTCGGTGGCGGCACCCCGCCCGCGCCCGGGGTGGACGTGGCCGCGCTGGAGTTCCTGATCGGGGACGCGGCGGCGCGCGCCCAGCGGATGCTGGCGGATGCGCTGTCCACCTGGCATCCGGACAGTCCGCCGCCGCGCGTACTGACGCCCGCCCAGGACGCGGTGCGGCTGGCGGCGGCCGGCCCCGGGACGGCCATATCGGCGCGGCTGGCGGCCGGTTCGGGGCGTGATGCGCGGAGTCTGGCGTCGGCCGTACGGGCCTGGGAGCTGGGCGGTGCGGCGGGGCTCGCGGTCCTGGAGGAGGAGTGGACACCGGAGCCCGAGGCCCTGGCACGGGCCACCGGCCGGCTGGCGGCCGCGTGGGAGGACGACGAGATCCGGCCGCGGCTGCGGGTCACCCGTAACCGCTGGACGGTGGTGGGCGGCGCGGCCCAGTTGCGCTACGGGCGGGACGGCCGCTGGTGGCCGTATCGCCGGGAGGGCGGGCGGTGGGTGCCCGCGGGGCCGGCCACGGACGATCCGGCGGGTGCGCTGGCGGGGTTGTCGGCGGAGGGGTGAGGAGGAACGGGGTGGGGGTGAGGGCGGGGGTGGGGCGGGGCGGCTCCCGCCCGTTCCCGCGCCAGGGGTGCTGTGGGACGCCGGGCTGTGGCGGCATCCGGCCACGCGGCCGAGGAGGCCGCCGTTGCCCCCGGTGGCGCCGCTGCCGCCGGGATCCCGTTCGCCGCCGGGGTGAGCCACTGACCCGGGGCCGGACCCGGGACGCACCCGGGGCCGGCGGGCGGCTCCCCGGCCGGCCGCCGGTGTGGCCCCATCCTCCTCATCCGGCTGCGCCGTGCCCTCGCTCGTGATTCGCTGAACCGATCCCCCACCGCCAGGCACGTCGCCCGCAGCAGGAGGACCAGTGACCGGCACCTCGCCGCACGCGCCGCATCCCATGCCGTCCGCACCGCCCCCGCGGACCCCCGACGAGACGGACAGCGCACCGCACCACCCCCAGCACCTCCCGTACTACGAGGACCGCTCGCCGGGAAGCGGGGCACTGCCGCCCCGCGCCTGGTACGCGCGCTCCGATGCCGCCCGGATCTCGCTGCACGGCACCTGGCGGTTCCGGCTCTCGGCATCCGCCACCGCCGAGGACGACGCGTTCGCCCGGCCGGACTTCGACGACACCCAGTGGCAGGAGCTGCGGGTGCCCGGCCACTGGCCGCTCATGGGACGCTTCGCCGCCGAGGGCTCCTACCGGGGAGGTGACCGGCCGCAGCTCGGCGGGGCGCCCGCCTACACCAACACCGCCTACCCCTTCCCGGTCGATCCGCCGCGGGTGCCGGACGAGAACCCGACGGGCGATCACCGGCGCCTTTTCGATCTTCCCGAGGGGTGGGGGGATGGGCCCGCGGTGCTGCACTTCGGCGGGGTGGAGTCCTGTGCCCGGGTCTGGCTCAACGGGGTGGAGCTGGGCCACTTCAAGGGCAGCCGGCTGCCGCATGAGTTCGAGGTCGGGCCGCTGCTGCGGCCGCGCCGCAATGTGCTGGCGGTGCGGGTCCACCAGTGGTCGTCGGGCAGTTACCTGGAGGACCAGGACCAGTGGTGGCTGCCCGGCATCTTCCGGAACGTCTCGCTCCACCGCCGTCCCGAGGGCTCCGTCGCCGACCACTTCGTCCACGCCGGATTCGACCACGTCACAGGCCACGGCACCCTGCGGGTGGAGTGCACACCGGCCGGCCGGGTGACCGTCCCTGCACTCGGCCTCGATCTGGCGACCGGGGAGAGTGCCACGGTGCCGGTCCGTCCCTGGACGGCCGAGGAACCGCACCTCTACGACGGGGAACTGGTCACCCCCGGCGAGCGGATCCCGCTGCGGATCGGCTTCCGTACGGTCCGCGTCGAGGACGGGCTGCTG
The DNA here is from genome assembly GCF_040650675.1 of Streptomyces sp. NPDC048637. Taxonomy (NCBI): domain Bacteria; kingdom Bacillati; phylum Actinomycetota; class Actinomycetes; order Kitasatosporales; family Streptomycetaceae; genus Streptomyces; species Streptomyces sp. NPDC048637. The sequence continues at coordinate 57,483 of NZ_JBEZHQ010000032.1, read as the reverse complement.
AAGGTCAACGGCCGGCGGATCCTGCTGCGCGGCGTCAACCGCCATGAGTTCCATCCGCGCTCCGGACGTACCCTCGGCCCCGAGACGATGCGCCGCGATCTGCTGCTGATGAAGCGGCACAACATCAACGCGGTGCGCACCAGCCACTATCCGCCGCACCCCGCCTTCCTCGATCTGTGCGATGAGCTGGGCCTGTGGGTGGTCGACGAGTGCGATCTGGAGACGCACGGGTTCGCCCAGCAGGGCTGGCGGGACAATCCGGTCGACGACGCACGCTGGGAGCCGGCGCTGCTCGACCGGGCCCGGCGGATGGTCGAGCGGGACAAGAACCACCCCAGCATCGTGCTGTGGTCGCTGGGCAACGAGTGCGGCACGGGGCGCGGGCTGTCCGCGATGGCCGCCTGGATGCGCGAGCGTGATCCGTCCCGCCCGCTGCACTACGAGGGCGACCGCAGCTGCGCCGACACCGATGTCTACTCCCGGATGTACGCCGACCACGCCGAGGTGGAGCGCATCGGTCGGCGCGCGGAGGCGCCGCTGTCCGACCCGGCGCTGGACGCCCGGCGACGTGCGCTCCCCTTCCTTCTGTGTGAGTACGCGCATGCCATGGGCAACGGTCCCGGCGGACTGAGCGAGTACCAGCGGTTGTTCGAGCGCCATGAGCGCTGCCAGGGCGGTTTCGTGTGGGAGTGGATCGACCACGGGCTGCGGCAGCAGACACCCGCCGGGGAGGAGTTCCACGCCTATGGCGGCGACTTCGGCGAGGAGCTGCACGACGGGAACTTCGTCTGCGACGGGCTGGTATTTCCCGACCGGGTGCCCTCCCCCGGCCTGCTGGAGTTCAAGAAGGTCATCGAACCGGTGCGGATCGAGGCGGTGACCGACGATGACGGCGCGGCGCGCGCCGCGCGGATCACCAATCTGTACGACTTCGCCGGCCTCGACCACCTCGAATTCCGTTATGTCTACGAGGTGGGCGGCGCGCTGCGCGGCTCCGGCTGGCTGGAGGTGCCGCCGCTGGCGCCGGGTGGGTCGGCCGTGGTGGAGGTGTCGACGCCGCCTTTCGCACCGGGCGACGACGGGGAGGCGATCTGGACGGTCCAGGCGGTACTGACCAGGGACACCGCATGGGCGCCCGCCGGGCACGAGGTCGCCTGGGGTCAGCTGCCGGCCGCGCCGCGCCCCGCCACCACTCCCCCGGCCGCCACCGCCACCCCGCGCCGCGGCGAGGGCAATGTGATCGTCCTCGGTCCGGGGACCTTCGACGCCGCCACGGGAACGCTCGGCTATCTGGACGGCGTACGCCTCGGCGGGCCCCGGCTGGACGTGTGGCGGGCGCCGACCGACAACGACGAGGCCGCGCCCTGGCAGCCGGAGCCACGGCCGGCCACCGAGTGGCGACGGCTCGGCCTCCACCGGATGCGGCACCGCGTCGACGCCGTCGAGACCGGCCCGCACTCCTTGGTGGTACGCACCCGGGTCGCCCCGGACGGGGCGCCGCCGGCGCTGCGCACGGTCTACCGCTGGACGGCACAACACGACCTGCTGCGGCTGGAGTTGAGCGTCGAACCGGAGGGCGACTGGCCGGTTCCGCTGCCGCGGCTGGGGGTGCGGATGCGGGTGTGCGGGAGCCTGGGCCTTGCCCAGTGGTTCGGCGGCGGGCCCGGCGAGGGCTATCCGGACACCCGGGCCGCCGCCCGGGTCGGCCACTGGTCGATGCCGGTGGACGCGCTCCAGACGCCGTACGTCCGGCCGCAGGAGAACGGTGCGCGGCCCGGTGTGCGCTGGGCGGAGCTGACCCGTACGGACGGCTCGGGCCTGCGGATCGAGGGGGACCCGGACTTCTTCTTCGCCGCCCGCCGGTGGCCGGCCGAGGAGCTGACCGCGGCCCGCCACACCACGGATCTGCGGCCCGGCGAGGACCTGTGGGTCCATCTCGACCATGCCCAGCACGGCATCGGCAGCCAGTCGTGCGGGCCGGGGGTGTTGCCGCAGCACCGGCTGGAGGTGGCGCCGGCGCGCTTCTCGTTCGTGTTCTCGTCGCTGCGCTGATCCCCGCGCCGCACCGTGCGCCGGCCCGCGGTCCCGGCCGGCGCACGGTGCGGTCCCCACGGCTGACCAGGAGCGTTCGCACCGGCCGGGACTACGATCTTGGGTGAGGCGTGGGCACCCGCGCGTCCCGCAGCACTGAGAGGCTTCGCACCATGGTCAGCACCTCCCCGCCGCTCGCCGATGCCCTCGCCGCGGGGCCGGTCGTCCTCGACGGCGGGCTGTCGAACCAGCTGGAGGCCGCCGGGCACGACCTCAGCGACGCACTGTGGTCGGCGCGGCTGCTGGCCGAGGACCCGGAGGCCGTCGTGCAGGCGCATCTGGCGTACTACGAGGCCGGGGCGCAGGTCGCGATCACCGCCAGCTATCAGGCGACATTCGAGGGGTTCGCGCGGCGTGGCACCGGTGCGGAGCAGGCCGCTGTGCTGCTCGCCCGGAGTGTGGAGCTGGCCCGTGAGGCGGCCGGGCGGGCGCGGGCCGGCGGGGTCGCCGGGCCGCTGTATGTGGCCGCCTCGGCGGGCCCGTACGGCGCGATGCTGGCGGACGGCTCCGAATACCGCGGCCGCTACGGCCTGTCGGTGGCGGCGCTGGAGCGGTTCCACCGGCCGCGTCTGGAGGTGCTGGCCGCGGCGCGGCCCGATGTGCTGGCGCTGGAGACGGTGCCGGACGCGGAGGAGGCCCGTGCGCTGCTGCGGGCGGTGCGCGGGCTGGGTGTCCCGGCCTATCTGTCGTACAGCGTCGCGGGGGACCGTACCCGGGCCGGGCAGCCGCTGGCGGAGGCGTTCGCGGTGGCGGCGGAGGCCGACGAGGTGATCGCGGTGGGGGTGAACTGCTGCGCGCCGGACGACGCGGACCGGGCGGTGCGGCTGGCGGCGCGGGTCACCGGCAAGCCGGTGGTGGTCTATCCCAACAGCGGGGAGAGCTGGGACGCCGCCGCACGGGCCTGGTGCGGCAGCCCGGCGTTCAGCCCGGACCGGGTCGGCGCCTGGGCCGCGGACGGCGCCCGGCTCATCGGGGGCTGCTGCCGGGTGGGCCCGGGCGCCATCGCCGAGCTGGCGGCCGGGCTCGGCCGCTGACGGGTGCCCCCGGGCGCGGGACCAGCGGCGCCGCGGACCGGGACGCGGGCCGAAGGCGTTACACAGACGCAACCGACGCAGCGGCGACAGAGCCCCGGGCCGATGGCAGGATGCAGCCACATCGCAGCACGCATGGCTTGGTTGATGTTCATCCTGCCCCTGGAGGGCCTGTGTCCGCTCGCTCCGCGTTGCCTGTCATAGCCGTTGCCACGGCCGTCGTCGTTCTGGCGGGGTGCAGCAGCACCAAGTCCGACGGGAAGAAGGGTTCCGGCGGTCTGGAACTGGTCTCGTCCGGGACCTTGAAGACCTGCACCCACCTTCCGTACGCACCGTTCCAGGTGAAGAAGGACGGCAAGGTCGTCGGGTTCGATGTGGATCTGGTGGACCTGGTCGCCAAGGATCTCGGCGTCAAACAGGAGATCGTCAACACCCCCTTTGAAGGCATCGAGACCGGCCAGGACTTCACCATCCGCAAATGCGATCTGGCGGCTGCCGGCATGACGATCACGTCGGCGCGGGACAAGGTCATGGATTTCTCCGATCCGTATTTCAATGCCACTCAGGCGCTGCTGACGAAGCAGGGCAAGCCCGTCAAGAAGGTCGAGGACCTCAAGGGCAAGAAGCTCGGATACCAGAAGGCCACCACCGGCGGGATCTTTGCCAAGAAGCACGGCAAGGGCGTCGAGCTGGTGGAGTTCGAGGATCTGGGGCTGCTGCTGACCGCCGTGAAGTCCGGGCAGGTCGCTGCGGGCATCAATGACAACGGTGTGCTCTTCGACTATGTGAAGCAGAACCCGGACACCAAGGTCACCGCGGAATTCAACACCGGTGAGCACTACGGCATCGGCGTACGCACCGGCAATGACGCACTGCGCAAGAAGATCAACGCGGTGATCAAGAAGGCGAAATCCGACGGGAGTTACGACCGGATCTACAAGAAGTGGTTCGGCACCACCCCGCAGAGCTGAGGCCGGCCGTCATGTCACTGTCCAAAAGACAGCGCGCGCGGGCGGTCCGCGGCGTGCAGTACGGCGTCCTGGTCGCCGCCGTGGTGGTCTTCGCGCTGATCGCCGACTGGCACCAGCTGCGGATGGCGTTCTTCGACGTCGAGGTCGCGAAGGCGCTCTTCCCCGAGATCATCACCACGGCGCTGGTGAACACCGTCCTCTACACCCTGCTCGGATTCGGTTTCGGTCTGGCGCTGGGGCTGGTGCTCGCGCTGATGCGGCTCTCGTCGGTGCCGCCCTACCGGTGGCTCGCGGTCACCTATATCGAGTTCTTCCGCGGCATCCCCTGTCTGCTGGTGTTCATCGCGCTCGGCTTCGGTGTGCCGCTGGCCTTCGAGGTCGCGCTCGATATGAACATCACCGTGATGCTGTCGCTCGGGCTGGTGGGCGCGGCCTATATGGCGGAGACCATCCGGGCCGGTATTCAGGCCGTGCCCAAGGGGCAGACGGAGGCGGCGCGTTCGCTGGGGATGTCGCAGGGGCGGGCGATGGCCTCCATCGTCATTCCGCAGGCGTTCCGTATCGTGCTGCCGCCGCTGACCAATGAACTGATTCTGCTGACCAAGGACTCCTCGCTGGTGTATCTGCTGGGTCTGTCCCTCACCCAGTTCGAACTGGCCAACTTCGGCCGGGACGCGCTCAATGAGCACAAGAGTCTGACCCCGATCCTGATCGCCGGGCTGCTCTATCTCGTGATCACCCTCCCCCTCGGCCAGCTGGTCCGTCGGCTGGAGGCCCGTACGGCGAAGGCCAGGTGAGCGGCGTGACGACCGACCAGGCGGCACCGGAGACGGTGGACGCGAAGGCCATCGACGTACAGGGCCTGCGCAAGGCCTTCGGGGAGCTGGAGGTGCTGCGCGGGATCGACTTCTCGGTGGCGCGCGGTGAGGTGGTGTGTGTCATCGGGCCCTCGGGGTCCGGGAAGTCGACCCTGTTGCGCTGTGTGAATCTGCTGGAGGAACCGAGCGCGGGCCGGGTCGTGGTGGCCGGTACCGAGGTCACCGACCCGGACGTGGACATCGACCGGGTCCGCCGCCGGATCGGGATGGTCTTCCAGTCCTTCAACCTCTTCCCGCATCTGACCGCGCTGGAGAATCTCACGATCGCCCAGCGGCGGGTGCTGCGCCGCGACCGCACCGAGGCGGAGCGGATCGCCCGTGCCAACCTCGAACGGGTCGGACTGAGCGACAAGTCGGGCGCCTATCCGGCCCAGTTGTCGGGCGGACAGCAGCAGCGGGTGGCCATCGCCCGTGCGCTGTCGATGGACCCGGAGCTGATGCTCTTCGACGAGCCGACCTCGGCACTGGACCCGGAGCTGGTCGGTGATGTGCTGGCGGTGATGCGGGCGCTGGCGCAGGAAGGGATGACGATGCTCGTCGTCACCCACGAGATGAGCTTCGCACGGGAGGTCGCCGACCGGGTGGTGTTCATGGACGGCGGGGTGATCGTCGAGCAGGGCACCCCGGAGCAGGTGGTGGGTGCCCCACAGCACGAGCGGACCAGGACGTTTCTGGCGCGGGTGCTGGATCCGGCGGCCGCCGAGGTCGGCGAGGTCGCGGACACCGGTGCGGCGGGCAAGCGGGTCGATCGCTGAGCGCCTGGCGCCTCGTGCGCCGGACTGCCGCGGTAGGTGCGCCGACGGGACGAGGGCGGAACGCCGGAAAGGTGTTCCGCCCTCGCCCCGTGGAGAGCCGCCGCCCTCCGCCGTGGTTCAGGACAGCGGCTTGGTGAGCTTCCTGGTGGCGGTGCTGTTGCCCGCCAGGCTGCAGCTGACGGTCTTGATGCCGAGCTTGTAGCCATTGAGCGTGGGGAACTGGATGTGGGTGCCCTCGGCGGTGCCGGGGGGCTGCCGGGCCGCCTTGCGCTCCAGCTCGTTGCGGCACAGCGACGCGGCCTTGGACTTGATGCCCGATTCGGTGGTGAGTCCGGGCTCCAGACGGTGGATGGAGACGACCTCGGCGTCGTGCGGGCGGCTGCAGGAGGCGTCTTCGTTGTAGCCGCCGCCGTCCACCGGGCGGTCGTAGCAGTCGCCGGGCTTCAGCAGGTAGAAGGGGACCTTGCCGTTGGAGGGCGTCGGCATGATGCTCTCGAAGTCGGTTTCGGTGGGCGTTGCGCTGGGCGTGGGGTCGTCGTAGGGCGTCGGGGACGCGCTCTCGGACGGGGTGGCGCTGGTGCTCGAACCGGACGGCCGGGCACGGTTGTTGCCGCCGTCGTCGCTGTTGTTCACCACGATGACGGTGATGACGGCGGCCAGCACGAGCACCCCGCCGCCGATGATCGCCGCAATGGTCTTGCCGTTGCCGCCACCGCCGGGCGGGCCGGGCGGCTGCTGCCAGCCGCCGGGGCCGCCGGGGCCGGGCGGGCCGTAGCCGCCCCCGGACGGGCCGTAACCACCGGGGGCCTGGTTGCCGCCCGGGGGCGGACCGTAGCCACCCGGGCCGTACCCGCCTTGTCCCTGTCCCTGACCGCTCGGCCCATAGCCACCGGCCGGCGGGCCGAAGCCGCCCGGGGTGGCGTGCGGCGGCTGGTTCGGCTGGTTCGGCGGCGGAGGCGGAGGAAAGCTCATGACGGAAAGGATCGCTTCTTTGCTCGGTTTTACGGGGCCCGGTGACCAACCTGGAACAATTCACGTCTGAAATGTCCGGACACTGGGCACCGTTGGCGACAGATAGCAAGCCAGCCTACGGCTCGGAGGTTTTCCGTGTTCACCGACCTTCCCCTGGACACGCTGCGCACCTATTGCCCACCGCGTCCCGAGCCGGCCGGTTTTGAGGCGTTCTGGCGGCGCACCCTCGTCGAGGCGCGTACCCATGACCTCGACGCGCGCTTCACCGAGGTCGATGCGGGGCTCGCCCTGCTCCGCACCTATGACGTGACGTTCGCCGGCTTCGGCGGGCACCCCATCCGCGGCTGGTTCCTGCTCCCGCGCGCGGCCGCCGGGCAACTGCCGTGCGTCGTGCAGTACCTCGGGTACGGCGGTGGGCGGCTGCTGCCGCACGACTGGCTGCTGTGGCCCTCCGCGGGGTACGCCACGCTGGTCATGGACACCCGGGGCCAGAGCGGCCCCAACCGGCCCGGGGACACCCCGGATCCGGTCGGCTCCGACAATCCGGGCGTACCCGGCAAGCTGACCCAGGGGCTGCTCGATCCCGACGGCTACTACTACCGGCGGCTGTTCACCGACGCCGTACGGGCCGTGGAGGCGGCGCGGGGGCATCACGCGGTGGACGCCAAGCGGATCGTGGTCGCCGGCCACAGCCAGGGCGGCGCCGCGGCGCTGGCGATGACGGGCCTGGTCCCCGGTCTGGCCGGTGCGCTGATCGATGCGCCGTTCCTGACGCATATCCGCCGCGCGGTCGAGATCACGGATGTCGGCCCGTACGGTGAACTCACCCGCTACTTCGCGGGTGCCCGCGGCCGGATCGACACCGCGCTGCACACCCTGGACCACTTCGACGGCCTGAACTTCGCCGCCCGCGCCTCTGCCCCGGCGCTCTTCGGCACGGCACTGCGCGACGAAGTGGTGCCGCCGTCCACCGGTTTTGCCGCGTTCCATCACTACGCGGGCGAGAAGGAATTGAAGGTATGGCGGTTCAACGCCCATGAGAGCGGCGGCGGTGAGCAGCGGGCCGCCGAGATCGCGTTCCTGCGCGGACTGCTCGGGTGAGCGGACCGGGGGCAGCCCTCACACCACCCCCAGCAGATGCTCCAGCGCCAGCTGGTCCAGATGCTCGAAGGCCATCCCGCGGGCCGCCGCCGCCTCGACATCGAAGGTCTCGTAGGCAGTGCCGTCGGCGAGCAGACCGGCCAGGCCGTCCTCGGCGGTGGGGCGGTCCAGCTGGTCCAGTCGCGCGGCCCGCAGCGCGTCCTGGACCGCCGGGTCGGCCCGGAAGGCCGCCGCGCGCTCCCTGAGGATCAGATAGTTGCGCATACAGCCGGCCGCCGAGGTCCAGACGCCGTCCAGGTCCTCGGTGCGCGGCGGTTTGAAGTCGAAGTGCCGCGGCCCGTCGTAGCCGGCCGTTTCCAGCAGGTCGACCAGCCAGAAGGCGGAGCGCAGATCACCCGCGCCGAAGCGGAGGTCCTGGTCGAACTTGATTCCGCTCTGGCCGTTGAGGTCGAGGTGGAAGAGCTTGTCCGCCCACAGCGCCTGGGCGATGCCGTGCGGGAAGTTCAGCCCGGCCATCTGCTCGTGCCCGACCTCGGGGTTGACGCCGTAGAGCTCGGGGTGCTCCAGCCGTTCGATGAAGGCGAGGGCGTGGCCGACGGTGGGGAGGAGGATGTCGCCGCGCGGCTCGTTGGGCTTGGGTTCGAGGGCGAACCTCAGGTCGTAGCCCTGCTCCAGGACGTACTGGCCGAGGAGGTCGAACGCCTCCTTCATCCGGTCCAGGGCGGCCCGTACATCCTTGGCCGCGCCGGACTCCGCGCCTTCCCGGCCGCCCCACGCGACATAGATGCGGGCACCCAGCTCGGCGGCGAGGTCGATGTTGCGGAGCGTCTTGCGCAGGGCGTAGCGGCGGACGCCGCGGTCGTTGGCGGTGAAGGCGCCGTCCTTGAAGACGGGGTGGGTGAAGAGGTTGGTGGTGGCCATCGGGACGATCAGGCCGGTGGCGTCCAGCGCCTGCCGGAAGCGTTTGACGGCCGCCCCGCGCTCGATGTCGCCGGCGCCGAACGGGATCAGATCGTCGTCGTGGAAGGTGACGCCGTACGCGCCGAGGTCGGCGAGCCGGTGCACCGATTCGACGGGGTCCAGGGCGCGGCGGGTGGCGTCCCCGAAGGGGTCACGGCCCTGCCAGCCGACGGTCCACAGGCCGAAGCTGAACTTGTCCCCGGGCACGGGCTGAAGGCTCATCGCGACTCCCTCGATCATTTCGTCAAGGCGCTTTACAAATTATCCCGCGGCCAAACTAATATGCGACAGCACACCGGGGAACCCCCTGTACCGAGAGCATGGACGACGGGCCGCCGAGGGAGAGTGCACGATGGGCGCACAGTCAGCCGGACCGCTGGTCGTCGGGGTGGACAGCTCCACGCAGTCCACGAAGACGCTGGTCGTGGACGCGGTGACCGGAGCGGTCGTCGCCCGGGGCCAGGCGCCGCACACGGTCAGTGGCGGCGCCGGCAAGGAGAGCGACCCACGGCAGTGGTGGCAGGCGCTGGGCGAGGCGCTGGCACAGTGCGGCGATGCGGCGCGGCAGGCCTCCGCGGTGTCCGTAGGCGGCCAGCAGCACGGGCTGGTCACCCTGGACGCGGCCGGTGCGCCGGTGCGTCCCGCCATGCTGTGGAACGACGTCCGGCCGGCGCCCCAGAGCGAGCGGCTGATCGAAGAGCGGGGCGGCGCAGCGGCCTGGGCGGACCGGTTCGGGAGCGTGCCGGGGCCGGCATTCACCGTGGCCAAGTGGGCCTGGCTGCGCGAGAACGAACCGGCCGCGGCCGCCGCCACCGCCGCGGTACGGCTGCCGCACGACTACCTCACCGAGCGGCTCACCGGCGAGGCCGTCACCGATCGCGGCGATGCGTCCGGGACCGGCTGGTGGGCATCGTCCACCGAGTCCTATGACGCGGAGATCCTGGCACACGTCGGGCTGGACCCCGAGCTGCTCCCGCGGGTGGCGCTGCCGGGCGAGGCCGCCGGGACCGTCCACGCCGGCCATCTGCCGCTGCCCAAGGGCGCGTTGGTGGCCGCCGGGACGGGGGACAACATGGCGGCCGCGCTCGGTCTGGGCCTGCGCCCCGGTCGGCCGGTGCTGAGCCTGGGCACCTCGGGGACGGTCTATGCGGTCTCCACCCACCGGCCCGCCGATCCGACCGGCACCGTGGCGGGCTACGCCGATGCCCGCGGCGACTGGCTGCCGTTGGCCTGCACCCTGAACTGCACGCTCGCCGTGGACCGGGTGGCGGCGCTGCTGGGCCGCGACCGGGAGGCCGTGGAGGAAGGGGGCAAGGTGGTGATGCTGCCGTTCCTCGACGGTGAGCGCACCCCGAATCTGCCCGGCGCCTCGGGTCTGGTGCACGGGTTGCGGCACGACACCACGGCCGGTCAGTTGCTCCAGGCGGCCTACGACGGCGCGGTGTTCACTCTGCTGCAGGCCCTGGACCGGGTGCTGGACGCGGACGCCGCGCCCGATGCGCCGCTGCTGCTGATCGGTGGCGGAGCGCGGGGGCAGGCCTGGCGGGAGACCGTGCGCCGGCTGTCGGGCCGCCCCGTGGTGGTGCCCGAGGCGCGGGAGCTGGTGGCGCTCGGGGCGGCGGCACAGGCGGCGGGGCTGCTGCTGGAGGAGGATCCGGCGGCGGTGGCCCGTCGTTGGGGGACGGCGCGCGGCGCGGAGTACGAGGCGCGGCCGCGGGACGAGGCCGCCTGGGAGCGGCTGACGGCGACGCTCGCCGACGGCGAGCCGCTGCTGCGACGGTGACCGCACCCCCGAAGCCGTGGACCAGCAGGGACACCGGCACCCGCCCTCACCCGGAGGAGACCCCCGTGACCGCGTCCGGCGGCGACACCCAGCACGGCATCCGGCGGCGCAATCTGGCCCGGGCGCTGCGGACCGTGGCCGCACAGGGGCCGCTCTCCCGGGCGGCGGTCGCGGCCCGGATCGGGCTGACCCGGGCGGGGGTGGCCCCGCTGGTCGACGAGCTGCTGCGGGCCGGGCTGCTGGTCGAGACGGGGCGGGCGGCGACCGGCGGCCGGGGCAGGCCGGGCAGCGAACTGGCGGTCAGCGACCGTGGCCCGGCCGGGATAGGGGCCGAGATAGGCGTCGACCACCTGGCGGTCTGCGCGGTCGATCTGCGCGGCCGGGTCCGGGCCCGGGTGGCCGCCGACGCGGCGAACCGGCACAGCGCACCCGGGCCCGTGCTGCGGCACCTGTCCGCCCTGCTCGCCGAGGTGACCGCGGAGATCGCTGCCGAGGGACTGCGGCCGGCCGGGCTGACGGTCGCGGTGCCCGGTCTGGTGGCCCGTGACGCGACGACCGTGGTGCACGCCCCCAACCTCGGCTGGCGGGCGGCCGATCTCGCACCGGGGCTCGCCGGGGCAACGACCCCGGAGGGCGGCTCGCACGCCGTCCCGCTCACCGTCGAGAACGAGGCCAACCTCGGCGCGCTGGCCGAACTCCAGCTGGGCGGCGAACCCGGCCGACCGGCCCCGCCGCCGGACTTCGTGCATGTGTCGGCGGAGATCGGAATCGGCGCCGCGGTCGTCGTGGACGGTCAACTCCTGCGGGGCGCCCGGGGTTTCGCCGGGGAGCTGGGACATGTGCCGGTGTATCCGGACGGCCCGCCGTGCGACTGCGGCGGCCGTGGCTGTCTGGAGCAGTACGCGGGGGAACAGGCCGTGCTGCGGGCGGGCGGGCTCACCCCCGAGCGGGCGGCGGCACATCCGGGGCCGGGTGCCCGTATCGGTCTGCTGGCGCGCCGTGCCGCCGACGGGGACGCCGCCGTCGTCCACGCCCTGCACGAGGCGGGGACGGCGCTGGGCATCGCGCTCGCCGGGGCGGTGAATCTGCTCGATCCGCAGGCGGTGGTCCTCGGGGGTGCGCTGGCCGGGCTGGCGCCCTGGGTACTGCCGTCCCTGGAGCGGGAGTTGGCGCTGCGGACGGCCGTCACGGCGGATGCCGGGCGGGCCGGCGGGCCATGGGTGACGGTGTCCCGGCTGGGCGCCGACGGACCGCTGTTCGGGGCGGCGCACGCCGCGCTCCGGGCCGTCCTGGACGATCCTCTCCGTTCCTGCGCCCCGGCACACCCTCCCCGGAATTGAGCCCGCTAAACCTTTCCATGGAGCGGGAATTCCATGCCACCCCATCGAGCGATTGTGCCGATAAAAACAGCACCACTACCTTCGGTTCGGCGGGTTGCCGCGGAACTGCCTTGACCGGGGTTTCGGGGCGGGCCGCATCGCACCCTCCGAGGATAGGTGGCATTGTGACGATTGCCGACGAGTCGCTGCACGGCAGTGCGGAAGACGCCCAGAATTCCAGCCTGAGTACCACCGCGGCACGGAATTTGGCGACCACCACCAAAACCGCACCGCAGATGCAGGGCATCACTTCCCGGTGGCTGCTGCGGCTGCTGCCCTGGGTGCAGGTGTCCGGTGGCACCTATCGTGTGAACCGCCGGCTGAGCCACACTCTCGGCGACGGGCGCATCGATTTCGACACCAGCGGCAGCGATGTGGCGATCATCCCCGACGAGCTGCGCGAGCTGCCCGCCCTGCGGGAGTTCACCGATACCGAGGTACTGGCGGCCCTGGGCGACCGCTTCACCCAGCAGGAATACCGGCCCGGTGAACTGATCACCGAGGCCGGCGGGCCGGGCGACCGGCTGGTGCTGATCGTGCACGGCCGGGTGGACCGTATCGGCACCGGCAAATACGGCGAGGAGACGGTGCTCGAAGCGCTGGCCGGCGGCGATCACCTCGGCGACGAGCCGCTCACCGACCCCGGGGCGACCTGGCGGTTCAGCTATCGCGCGGTGACCCGGGTGACCGTCATGACGCTGTCCCGGCAGGCCGCACAGGAGATCGCCGACCGCTCCCCCGTGCTGCGCGAGCATCTGGCGACGGCCTCTCAGGGCTCCGCGCAGCCGACGAACGCGAGTGGGGAATCGGCAGTCGCCGTCGCCTCCGGGCACCATGGCGAGCCGCCCCTCCCCGGTACCTTCGTCGACTACGACCTGGCGCCCCGGGAGTACGAACTCAGCGTCGCGCAGACGGTGCTGCGCACCCACAGCCGGGTCGGCGACCTCTACAGCGACCCGATGAACCAGGTCGAGGAGCAGCTCAAACTGACCGTCCAGGCGCTGCGGGAGCGCCAGGAACACGAGATGATCAACAACCCCGGGTTCGGGCTGCTGCACCACGCCGACCTCAAGCAGCGCCTCCACACCCGCACCGGCCCGCCCACCCCCGACGACCTCGACGATCTGCTCGCGACGGTCTGGAAGGACCCGGGCTTCCTGCTCGCCCATCCCCTGACGATCGCCGCCATCGGACGGGAGTGCAGCGCCCGCGGACTGTATCCGGCCACAGTTGATTTCATGGGGCATTCGCTGCCCTCCTGGCGCGGGGTGCCGATTTTCCCGTGCAACAAGATTCCGGTGACGAAGGAGCGGACGAGTTCCATTCTGCTGCTGCGCACCGGCGAGGAGCAGCAGGGCGTCGTCGGCCTGCACCAGACCGGAATTCCCGATGAATACGAGCCGGGTCTCTCGGTGCGTTATATGGGCCTGGACGACCGGGCGGTCATCAAATATCTGGTCAGCGCCTATTATTCGGCGGCCATTTTGGTGCCGGATGCGCTGGGTGTTCTCGACGACGTACAGATCGGCCACTGAACGAAACCCGGCAGAAAACCGGCGCGTCCATAGGGAGCGGCAGTTCTCCCCGCCCTGACGCGCGGCCATTTCTCCACTCCACTCCGCACTGCACCGCACCGCACCGGTCTACGCACAGCACAGACAAGAACAGGTGAGCCTTCCTCATGACCACATCGGTGGACCCGACGTCCGGCGCGCAGGCGTCCGCGATCGAGCAGACCCGTTCCAGCCTGGACACCGCGGCCGCGCGCAAGCTGGCGACCACGACCAAGACCGTGCCGCAGATGCAGGGGATCTCCTCCCGCTGGCTGCTGCGCATCCTGCCCTGGACGCAGGTCTCGGGCGGTACGTACCGCGTCAACCGCCGGCTTACCCACACCCTCGGTGACGGACGGGTGGAGTTTGTCTCGACCGGCTCCGAAGTCCGGGTGATTCCGGCGGAGTTGCGCGAGCTGGCGCCGCTGCGCGGCTACGCCGACACCGCGACGCTGGAGGCGCTGGCGGACCGCTTCGTCCAGCGGGAGTTCGCGCCCGGCGATGTGCTGGCCCGGGCGGGCGGACCGACGGACCGGATCGTGCTGATCGCCCACGGCAAGCTCGACCGGATCGGCGCCGGCAAGTACGGCGACGAGACCGTGCTGGGGGTGCTGGCCGACGGCGACGCGATCGGTGCGGCGGCGCTGCTGACCGCGGACGCGGAGTGGGAGCACTCCGTCCGGGCGGTGACCCGGGTGACCGCGCTGACCCTGTACCGCAGCGACCTGGAGGAGGTACTGGGCCGGTCGGAGTCGCTGCGCACCCATCTCGCGGAGGTCGGTGCGGCGCTGGTGCCGGCGCAGAACAAGCACGGTGAGGCGGCCATCGAGCTGGCCGCGGGCCATGTCGGCGAACCGGCCCTGCCGGGCACCTTCGCCGACTACGAACTGGCGCCGCGGGAGTACGAACTCAGCGTGGCACAGACGGTGTTGAAGGTGCATTCGCGGGTCGCCGATCTCTACAACGACCCGATGAACCAGCTGGACCAGCAGCTGCGGCTGACCGTGGAGGCGCTGCGGGAGCGCCAGGAGCACGAGATGATCAACAATCCCGGGTTCGGGCTGCTGCACAACGCCGACCTCAAGCAGCGCCTCCACACCCGCAGCGGTCCGCCCACCCCCGACGACCTCGACGAGCTGATTTCCCGGCGCCGTAAAACCCAGTTCCTGCTGGCGCATCCCCGGACGATCGCGGCCATCGGGCGGGAGTGGAACGCCCGGGGCATCTACCCCACCACCGCGGAGTGCGAGGGCACCGCGGTCCGCGCCTGGCGGGGCATTCCGCTGCTGCCCTGCAACAAGATCCCGATCACCCCGGACCAGACCAGCTCGATCCTGGCGCTGCGGGTCGGCGAGGAGAACCAGGGCGTGGTCGGGCTGCACCAGACCGGCATCCCGGACGAGTACCGCCCCGGCCTCTCGGTGCGCTTCATGGGCATCAATGACCAGGCCGTCATCAATTACCTGGTCAGCGCCTACTATTCGGCGGCGGTGCTGGTGCCGGACGCGCTGGGCATTCTGGAGGACGTCGAGATCGGCCACTGACCGGCGGGTCCACGGGTCCCGGGCGCCACGTCCACGAGCGGCCGTCAGAGCCGTCGGCGTGGCACCCGAGTGACGTCCGATCAGGTATCCCGACACTCCTGACCTGCGCCGTTCTGCCTTTGGTCAAGCCATTGGCAGAACGGCCATTCCCTTGGCAGGGCGTGCCCTGTTGCGCATCATGAACGCACCGCATGTGCGTGACATGTACGCGACCACTCCCCCCTCGGTCCTTGTCAGGAGTTCACATGGAGCCCGCCCCCCACCGCCCGGCCCGCCGGCGTCTGCTGACCGGTGCGGCCGCGCTCGCCGCGTCCGCCGCGCTCACCCCCCTCACGACGGCCACCGCCGGTGCCGCTCCGCCCCGGCGGACGCCGCCCGGCGGCGCCTACCCCCCGGTCGAATGGGTTCCGGCGAACAAGGCCAACTTCACCACCGCCGACCGCCCGGCGCAGTATCCGATCGAGACGGTCGTGGTGCATGTGACCCAGGAGACCTACCCGGACACCCTCAAGCTGTTCCAGGACCCGGCGCACAAGGCGGCCGCCCACTATGTCGTACGGTCCGCCGACGGCTACATCGCCCGGTGCGTACGCGAGCGGGACGTCGCCTGGCACGCCGGGAACTGGGACTACAACACCCGCAGCATCGGCATCGAGCACGAGGGCTGGATCGGCGACCCGGCATGGTTCACCGACCCGCTCTACGAGCAGTCCGCCCTGCTCACCGCCGCCATCTGTGACCGGTACCGGATCCCCAAGGACCGGGAGCACATCATCGGCCATGTCGAGGTCCCCGGCACCGACCACACCGACCCCGGTGAGTTCTGGGACTGGGCCCGCTATCTGCAGCTGGTCAACACGGTCTCCTGGCAGCACGCCGGCTGAACCGGCCCGCCGTCCCACGCCGCCGGGAGGTCCGAAGGTCTGCGGCTACCGCGCGGTGCGGCCCACGGAGACCGGGGGGACACCCCGAGGACGGCGCCCAGCGACACGACGGCCGTTCTGCGGGTGTACCGATTCATGACACCTCCGGGCCATAGTGAGCGTCTCCGGCACCTGGGACAGTTGACGTGACGTCAGGGGGGATCGTGAAGCGGCGATTCGGTCGAGTGCGCGCGGTGCTGACGGTGCTCATGGCCTGGGGTGTGCTGGCCGGCGGAGGGGTGGCGGGCGGGGTGCCGGCCGCCGCCGCGGGCGCAACCCTCCGCCGCTCCGCCGCCGTATCGGTGGCACCCGGTGTGGCGTACGGCGAATTCCGGATGACGGTGCCGCGCGGCACCGTGCACGGGCATCTGCTGACCGTCGATCTGGCCGATCCGCGGGTCTCGGTGGATCTGCTGTACCCGGGGGCGGTCGGCGCGCGCTCGCCGGTCTCCCAACTGGCCGCGGAGCGCCGGGCGGTGGGTGCCGTCAACGGCGACTTCTTCAATATCACCGAGACCCAGCACCCGGGTGTGCAGGCGACCGGTGCCTCGGTCGGCCCGGCCGTGGCCTCGGGGCGGCAGCTGAAGGGCGCGGTGCCCGACGGGCAGCGGTTCGGGCCGGTCATGCCGCCCGGCGCGACCACCGAGGACGTCATCGGCGTCGGCTACGACCGCCGCGCCCGGCTCGACCGGCTCACGCTGCACGGTGCGGTGCTGACCGGCGCGGGGGCGCTGCCGCTGCGCGGACTGAACCAGTACGCGCTGCCGGTCGGCGGGATCGGCGCGTACACCGCGCAGTGGGGTCCGGCGTCCCGGGTGCGTGCCACCTGCGGTACGGACACCGACCGGGCGGCGCCGTGCAGTGCGGAGACCACGGAGGTGACGGTCCGGCACGGCCGGGTGACGGCGGTCGGGGAGGTACCGGGCGCCGGCGGGGTGGCCGTGGGCAGCGTGGTGCTGGTGGGCCGGGAGGAAGGGGCGCGGCAGCTGCGCATGCTGCATATCGGTGAGCCGGTGAGCGTCAGCTCGTACCTGGACGGCCAGGGAAGCGGCCGGCTGCGCTGCGCGGTGGGCGGCTTCCCGATCGTGCGGGACGGCGCGCCGGTGGCCGGTCTGGACCCGGCCGCCGTGGCGGTGCGCACATCCGCGGGGATCGGGGCCGGCGGCCGGGTGCTGTATCTGATGGCGCTGGACGGGGCGCCGGGCCAAACCGGTCTGACGGTGCGCGAACTCGCCGATGTCATGGCCCAGTTGGGCGCGCGGGACGCGATGGATCTGGACGGTGGCGGGTCGTCGACCCTGGTCACCGGCGACGCGTACGGAGCCACGGTCCGCAACCATCCGTCGGGTGGCGCGGAGCGGCCGGTGCCCAATGCGCTCGGGGTGTTCTCCGCCGGGTGAGCGCCCCGGGGCTGCCGCCGGCCAGGACCCGCCGGTGGGCACGGCACCCACGGTGCACCTCCGGGCCGGGCGAGGACACCACCGGCCGCCACCGTCACGGACGCAGGCTGCTCACCACATCTGCGGCGCCGGACAGGCCTTGGTGGATGTCCGGGGCGAGGCTGCTGCTCGCCAGATAGAAACCGAGCAGGGCGCACACCAGGGCGTGCGAGAACTTGAGCTTGCCGCTGCGCAGGAAGATCACGGTCAGGACCACCAGCAGCAGTACGACCGAGATGGAAATCGCCATGGGACGCACACCTCCTCAACCGCCGCCCGAACGGGCGGCAAGGGGTGGCCAGTTTGGCGTATTTCACAGCATATCCGGTTCCCGGCCGGGTGCTCCGATCGGGTGATCACTGCGGGTCACGGGCCTGGCGGGGCACCGGAGGCACAGCGCGGGCGCGGGCCGGACGACACACCCGGCCACTGTGGCGTGGATCACGTCACTCCCTGCAACGAAGTGTGGCGATCCGCCGTCTTAGCCGCCGACATCGTCACCCTCCCCCAGCAGACGGAAAGCCCCTAGATGCGCCAGTCCCACTCCCCCCGCCGCAGGCCGTCCCGGCCACCGCGCATCGCGCTCGCCCTCGTCACGGCGGTCGGCGCGAGCACGCTCAGCGCGTGCGCGGGCTTCGCGGCACCGGCGCCCGTGGCCGACCCGGTGAAGGTGGCGCTGGCGGCGGCCGGCGGCACCAGGACCGTGCAGGCCGGCGACAAGCTCAAGGTAACCGCGGAGGGCGGCGTCCTGACCGAGGTGACGGTCACCGACCCCAGGGGCCGGCGGCTGCCCGGCGGACTCAAGGGCGACGGCACCGTCTGGACCTCCAGCGCCAAGATCGCCCCGGCCACCAAGTACTCCGTCGTCGCCAGGACCAAGAGCCCCGAGGGCGGCGTCGGTGCGGCCAAGGAGTCCCTCACCACCGCGCAGGCGGCCAAGCTCAACACACTGGTGCTCGACCCCGGCGTACAGGACACCGTGGTCGCCGTCGACCGGCTGCTCACGCTCACCTTCGACCACCCGGTGACCGACCGGGCCGCGGTGGAGCGCCGCCTGAGTGTCACCACCGACGGCCGGACGACCGGCTCTTGGGACTGGACGACGGACCGCAGCGGCAACGACCAGGTGGCCTGGCGGGCCGCACAGCGCTGGAAACCGGGCACCCAGGTCACGGTGCGGGCGGCGCTCGACGGGGTGGATTCCGGCGGCGGCCGCTACTTCGCCGGCGACTATGACCTGAACTTCACCATCAGCCGGAGTTGCACCGACTCGGACATGGGGCGGGTTTGTGGCAAGGTCCACGTGGGTGACCCCGCCGGGGTCATCACGTCCCCCGTACGAGGGAAAGACGACCACACCACCGGGATCGGAGACTGGAATGACGGCTGATCCCCGTGGCAGAGAAACAGCGCCCTCGTGTCGAGCAGCTGACCCCTTTCAGAGCCTAATGTGACGGAATGAGCACCGTGCAGGACCAGGATCAACTCACGGGGTGGCGGCGCTTCCGGCGCCGCGTCCCCAATGGCTTCGCCATCATCTTCAGCGTATTGGGGCTCTTTTGTGCCCTGACAGCGCTGATCGGGCCCCTCCGGCGCGGACTCCATCCGGTGATCTACTGGCTGGACACCCTCACCATCCCGGTGGCGCCGAACTTCGCCTATGCGGCGTTCCTCTTCCTCCTGGGCGCGGCGATGACCGCCCGGAAGCGGGTGGCGCTGTGGTTCGTGGTGGCCTACATGGTGCTGGTCACCCTGGCCGACGCCCTGTTCCTGGCCAAGGGGTACTGGGAGTTCGCCTTCTCCCTGGTGCTGTGCGCCGGGGCACTGGTGCTGCTGCTCGTCTCGCACCGCGAGTTCTACGCGATCACCCGGCGCGGTGCGTTCCTGCGCGCCATCCTGGTGCTGGTCGGCGGGCTCGTGGCCGCGGTGCTGATCGGCTGGGGGCTGGTGTCGCTGGCCCCCGGCTCCCTGGAGGCCGGCGCCGCCAACCGGCTGCTGTGGACCACCAACCGCGTCTGTGGCGGGCTGGTCGGCGGCCATCTCGTCGAGGGCCATCCGCCGCACTGGATCAGCGCCGTCCTCGGACTGCTCGGTGCGCTGGCACTGCTGAACGCCGCGGCCACGCTGTTCCGTTCGCAGCGGATGGAGGCCGCGCTGCACGGCGACGAGGAGGCCCGGATCCGGGCGCTGCTGGAGCGCTACGGCAGCCAGGACTCGCTCGGCTACTTCGCCAGCCGCCGCGACAAGGCCGTGGTCTTCTCCCCCAGCGGCAAGGCCGCCGTCACCTACCGCGTCGAGGCCGGTGTCTGTCTGGCCAGTGGTGACCCGGTCGGTGACCGTGAGGCGTGGACGCAGGCCATCGAGGCCTGGCTGGAGGTCGCCGGGCGGTACGGCTGGCAGCCCGCCGTCATGGGCGCGAGCGAGAGCGGCGCCAAGGCGTTCGCCCGCTGCGGCCTCGGTGCGCTGCAGCTCGGCGACGAGGCGATCCTGCATGTGAAGGACTTCGACCTGGACGGCCGGGAGATGCGGGTCACCCGCCAGGCCGTCAACCGTGTCGAGCGGACCGGTGCGACCTTCCGCGTACGGCGCCACTCCGCGCTGACCGACGAGGAGATGCAGGAAGTCATCCACCGGGCGGACGCCTGGCGGGACACCGAGACCGAACGCGGCTTCTCGATGGCGCTGGACCGGCTGGGCGACCCGGAGGACGGGGAGTGCCTGCTGGCCGAGGCGTTCGACGGCGACGGCAACATGATCGCGCTGCTGTCCTTCGTGCCGTGGGGCAAGGACGGCATCTCGCTGGACGTGATGCGCCGGGACCGCAGCGCCCCCAACGGCGTCATGGAGTTCATGGTCGCCCGGCTGTGCGCCCAGGCCGGGGCGATGGGAGTGCGCCGGATCTCGCTGAACTTCGCGGTGTTCCGCTCCGCCTTCGAGGAGGGCGCGCGGATCGGCGCCGGTCCGGTGCTGAAGGTGTGGCGCCGGCTGCTGCTGTTCTTCTCCAAGTGGTGGCAGCTGGAGGCGCTCTACCGCTCCAACGCGAAGTACAACCCCGAGTGGTACCCGCGGTTCCTGTGCTACGCGGACGCCGGCGCGCTGGCCCGGATCGCCCTGGGCTCCGGTATCGCCGAGGGCTTCGTGGACGTACCGAGCCTGGTCACGCTGTGGGGCAAGGGCCACAAGAAGCGGATGCTGGCCCCCGCGAGCACGGCCGGTCTGCCGTCGCTGGACGAACTCGGTCTGGTGCAGACGGGTCCGGCGACCGAGGAGGAGCTCCACGAGCAGGAACTGGCCGCGCTGCCCGAGCAGGTGCGGGTGCGCCACCGCAAGCTGGAGCGGCTGCGGGAGGCCGGCACCGACCCGTATCCCGTGGGCGTGCAGCGTACGCACACCCTGGGCCAGGTCCACGACGAGTACCCGGACCTGACACCCGGGACACGTACCGGCAAGTCCGTCAGCGTCGCCGGGCGGGTGCTGCTCACCCGGGACCACGGTGGAGTGCTCTTCGCGGTGCTGCGCGACTGGTCGGGCGATCTGCAGCTCGCGCTGACCCGGGACGGCAGCGGCAAGGAGCTGCTGGACCGGTTCGGCACGGACATCGACCTCGGTGACCATGTCGAGGCGGAGGGCGAGGTCGGCACCAGTGACCGCGGTGAGCTGACCGTGTTCGTCACCCGGTGGCGGCTGACGGCCAAGTGTCTGCGGCCGCTGCCCGACAAGCGGCGCGGGCTGTCCGACCCGGAGGCCAAGGTCCGCCAGCGGTATGTGGACCTGGTCGTCTCGACGGACGCACGGGAGAACGTACGGGCGCGCAGCACGGCCGTGCAGGCGCTGCGCCAGGGACTGATCGAGCGCGGCTATCTCGAAGTCGAGACGCCGATGCTGCAGCAGATCCACGGCGGCGCCAACGCCCGTCCGTTCCACACCCATATCAACGCCTACGACCTCGATCTGTACCTGCGGATCGCGCCGGAGCTGTATCTCAAGCGGCTGTGTGTGGGCGGTATGGAGAAGGTCTTCGAGATGGGGCGGACGTTCCGTAACGAGGGCATCTCCTACAAGCACAACCCCGAGTTCACGATGCTGGAGGCGTACCAGGCGTTCGCCGACTACGACGTGATGCTCGACCTGACCCGGGAGCTGATCCAGGGCGCGGCGATCGCCGCGTTCGGCAGCGCCACCGCGCGTAAGGCGGATGCGAACGGCCGCCTGGTGGAGCACGACATCTCGGGTAACTGGCCGGTCAAGACCGTCTACGGCGCGATCTCCGAGGCACTCGGCGAGGAGGTGGACGCGGACACCGGCCCGGACCGGCTGCGCCGGCTGTGCCATGCCTCGTCGGTGCCGGTGAAGCCGGAGATGGGCCGCGGCGACATCGTCCTGGAGATGTATGAGCGCCTGGTGGAGGAGAAGACCCAGCTCCCCACGTTCTACAAGGACTTCCCGACCGATGTGTCGCCGCTGACCCGGCAGCACCGCAAGGACCCGCGGCTCGCCGAGCGCTGGGACCTGGTCGCGTTCGGCACCGAGCTGGGCACCGCCTACTCGGAGCTGACCGACCCGGTCGAGCAGCGCCGGCGGCTCACCGCGCAGTCGCTGCTGGCGGCCGGCGGTGACCCGGAGGCGATGGAGCTGGACGAGGACTTCCTGCAGGCGCTTGAGTACGCGATGCCGCCGACCGGTGGTCTGGGCATCGGCGTCGACCGCCTGGTGATGTTCCTGACGGGTCTGTCGATCCGCGAGACCCTGCCGTTCCCGCTGGTGCGGCGCCGCTGACGGCAGCTGACGGCAGTCGCCCACGCACAGCAACCAGCGCCCGGTCACGACGGGCGGTACGGCTCAGGCCACCACCTTGAAGGGGGTGGCCTGAGCCGTTTGCGGGTGCCTCCCCCCAGGTCGGTCGGTCAGAACCAGTTGACGGTGAGCGGGAAGGCGGCGGTGGCGGTGGCGCCCGTGGAGTCGGTGGCGGTGACGGTGACCGGGAGGGTGCCGGTCTGCCAGGGTTTGCCGCCGATCCGGCCGCCGGCGGCGTCGAGGGTCAGGCCCAGCGGCAGGCCGGTGGCCTGGTAGGTGAGCGGGGGTCGGCCGCCGGTGGCGGTCAGCTGGACGGTGCAGGTCTGGCCGAAGCGGCAGGTCTGCGGGCCGGGGGTGGTGAGCTTGAGCTCGTCGCCGGGCGGCTCGGTGCCGGTGTCGAACACCCCGGTGACGGGGGTGGCGGTGGCGGCGTTGCCCGCGTGGCCGGTGCCGTACATGTCCTCGAAGGTCCGCAGCAGGCTGAAGTGGTTGTAGGCGCCGCTCACCGCACCCTGCTTGACGTGGGCCCCGTGGAAGACGGTCGCGATCCGGTTGGAGCCGAGGTAGTTGTCCTCGTCCCAGGTCACCATCAGCAGGCTGTTGTGGTCCTTGGCCCACCGGGCGTAGGAGTCGAGATTGTTCCTGAGCCAGGTATCGCCGCTGCCGACGGCACAGTCGTGCATGTCGTTGCACATGTCCGGGATGACGAAGGACAGCGTCGGCAGCTTGGTGAAGTCGTCCTTGGGGAACTGGGCGAAGGTCTTGCCGGTGGCCACCGGGACGTTCTTGAAGGCGAACCAGGGGTTGTGCTTCTGCGCGTACCGGCCGCTGGAGCAGGTCGTGGAGCCCTCGTTCGGCAGGCCCTCGTTGTAGCTGGCGAAGGTCTTGCCGGCCGCGATCAGTTCCTGGGCGAGATTGGGTTCGGACAGTGACTGCGCGGTGTAGCAGCCGTCGCCGGTGATGCCCTGGGTGGCGCCGGAGAAGAGGTTGAAGTAGTTCGGCTGGCTGGGGTGGGTCAGGGCCTGCATCCCGGTGAGTCCGGCGCCGCCCTGGGCGAGTTGGTTGAGGTAGGGCGCCTGGGAGTTGCCGATGATCTCGCCGTACTGCTTGTTCTCGAAGACCACGATCACGACGTGGTCGTAGGACGGCAGCGCGGACCGGACGGTCCGCGCGTCCGCCGCGGAGGCGACGGCGAGCAGGCCGAGCGTGCCGAGTGTCGCCACGACCGCCCTGCGCAGGCGGATCGCTCTGCGTTTCATCAGGTCTCAGCTCCTTGTCCGGGGGGGCCGGTGAGGGGGGGGTGGGCCGGTGGGGGGGGGTGTCAGTCCTCGCGTCGGGCCGCGTCCGCGACGGCGATCCGCAGAAAGCGCGGTACGGGCAGATCGCAGCGGCGGCAGGCATCGGCCACCGCGGCCCGGACCGCCGCGCGCCGGTCGGGCGGCATCAGCAGCAGCACACTGCGGCCCGGCCGCCGTCCGGGCCAGGAGGCGGACCAGGCACCGGCGCGCAGCGCGTCGTGGACCGCGGTGGCCAGACCGGTGGCGGTGGCCGTGGGATCGCCGGCGGAGCGGCGGGCCGTCACCAGCAGCAGGCTCGGCGCCGGGCCGCCGTCCGGGGCGTGCAGCGGCTGGTGGCTGCCGTCGGGCGCGAGCAAGCGACCGGTCCGGGCGAAGAGCACGGCCCGGCGGAGCGCGTCGTCGCCGGGTACGGCGGTGGCCAGCAGACGTGCCAACTGCGCGCGGTTCGGCGGGCAGCCGCCCCGGTCGGCGTGCACGGACGCGACCGCCAGTGCGGCCGCGCACTCCAGCGGTTCGGCGGCGGACAGCCCCACCGCATCCGGCAAGGTGGCGTTCAGCTGCAGATCGGCGCCGCCCCGGCCGATTCCGGCGGCGGCGAGCGTGCGCAGCGCGGCGTAGGGGCGGGCCGCCCAGCCGGGGGCGCGGGCGGCCGGTCCGGTGAGCGGGAGTTCGGCGGTTTCGGCCGGGTGCTGGAGCGAGCCGCAGCGCAGCATTCCGTCGTCGCGCGGGGCGACGGCCGCGGCGACATGCCAGTTGGCCGCCGCGACCCGGCCGGTCCGGGGCGCCGCACCGGTGCGGGGCGGGGCGACGGGCGCGGTGAGCCGGAAGGCGTACGGCGCCCGCCACACCGCGTCGGGCAGGCGGTGGTACCCCGTCGCGAAGCCATGGGCGAGCAGCCGCAGCAGGGGGTCCGCCGTCGCGCGGTGGGCCAGGTCCACCGCGTTCATCCCAGCTCTTTGCGGGCGAGCAGCCGGTAGGCGTTGCCGCCGTCGGTGGCCCGCGCGACCACGGTACGCAGGGTGTCGAGGGCGAGGGCGGCGGCGTAGCAGGGAACCGCCATGGCCTGTACGGCACTTCGGGCGGTGCGGCGGGCGCGGGTGGCGGGGACGGTGGCCCAGGGCGCGAGCGGGTCGGGGGCGAGCCGGTTCGCGGTGAGGGCGACGGCGCCGAGGAAGTCCCCGTTGTTCTGGTGGGCGGGGCCGTGCTGCTCGGCGAGGACGGTGAAGCCCCGGGACACCAGGGCCTGTTTGAGGTTGCCGGCCGGCATCAGGTGCTGGTGCTGGGGCTGGAACCAGGGCAGCCAGTGGGGGCCGAGCAGACGGGCGATCCGGGACTCGGGGTCGGGGAGTTCGATCAGCAGATGGCCGCCGGGGGCCAGGACCTTGACGGCCGCGTCGAGTTCGGCGAGGGGGTCCCGGGTGTGTTCGAGGTAGTGGTGCATGCTCACGGTGTCGTAGCGGCCGGCGAGCCGGTCGGCGAGATCGGGGAACTGGCCCTGGTAGCCGGTGGCGATCCAGCCCCGCCGTTCGGCCTCGTGGGCCCCTTCGCCCATGTCCAGCCCGTCGAAGCGGGTGTCGGGCCATACCCCGCGGGCGGCGTTGCAGAAGTGCCCCGCGGCGGTGCCGACATCGAGCCAGTTGCGGGGGGTGGTGAAGGGGCGGAGCAGCTCGGCGCGGTCGCGGTAGGTGGCGCTCATCCGGCCGAGGACCAGGGCGGCGCCCTCGCCGCCGAGGCCTTCGTAGAAGTCGCGGTAGTAGAAGTCGAGCCCCTCCAGGGTGAGCCGGGGGTTCTGGAAGATGTGGCCGCAGTGGCGGCACTCTTCCAGGGTGAAGCGGCCGGGCTTGCCCTGGAGCAGGTCGGGCATCCGGACCCGTACGACGGGGTCGGGTGCCGAGCACCAGGGGCAGTCGGCGCGGCGGGGTTCGAAGAACCGGTCGGTGCCGGCCGCGAGGTCGGCGGTGTAGGCGGCATGGCGTGCCGCGGTGCCGGTGACCCGGGGCGGCTCGGCGGGCGGGGTGGCCAGGGTCCGCAGCGCGGCGGACAGGGAGCGCAGCGGACGGGACGCGGTGGCGCGGGCCAGGCCGGCGGGGCGCAGGCCCCGGGCCGGGCTCAGTACGGCGGCGGGCTGCAGCCAGTACAGGGCGGCCGCCGCCGCGCCCCAACGCGGCGCCGAGAACAGGCACTTGGCCAGCAGGGCCAGACCTGCCAACTGGGCGGCGGACAGCAGGGCGGGCGGGAGACCCCGGGCGCGGAGCTCCTCGGCACGCCGGGCGGGGTCGGGGTGCGGGGACCGCAGGCCGGGGGCGATGGCCCAGCCGGTGGCGTCCGGGGCGTACTCCTTGAGGGTGCGGAGCAGCCGGATCAGGCCGGCCACCGAGTGCGGCGGGGCCTCGGCGTCGAGCCCGGCCCGCCGGTGGATGTCGTCGGCCACCAGCAGGGCGTGGCCCGCGCCGTGGCCCGGAGCGCACCGGTCCGTGCGGTGGGCCGCGGGGTCGAGCAGCCGGAGCAGGCCGAGGGCGCTCTCGGCGTCCAGGTGGGCCGGGATCAGGTCCACGACGCGCAGTCCTTCGCGCGTGGCGTGGGTGACCGCGGCACGCAGGGTCGCCTCGTCGGCGACGACACCGGGCGCGGTGATCAGCTGCCAGCCGGTCAGCGGGGGCCGCGCGGTGTCGTGCGGCCCGGCGGGGTCGAGCACCGGCAGTGCGGCGAGCCTGCGGCGGGCGCGTACGGTGCCCGCGCCCAGGGCCGTCACGGCGACGGCCGCCGCCCATCGCGTGCGGTGTCCCGAACGGTGCGCTCGCGTCATATGGCTCACGGTCCCTTCTCGTTCTCGGTCGGGGCGGTGCCGGGCACGGACGGGCCGGGGCGCGGTCCGGCCGGCAGTTTCTCCAGGCGGTCGGCCGCTGCTGCGGCGCCGCCCGCCGCGGCGAAGGACGCCTGGATGCGGCGGGCCGCGCGGCGGTGGGCCGGGGCGTCCAGCACGGCGGTCAGGGCCTGGTGCAGTTCGTCCGTACGGGCCCGGCCGAAGCGCACCCGTACCCCCGCCCCGGCCTCGGCCACCTGGCGGGCGACAATCGGCTGGTCGTCGCGTACGGGTGCCACCACCAGCGGCAGCCCATACGCGAGCGCCTCGCACACGGTGTTGTGGCCGCCGTGGCACAGCACCGCGTCGAGGTGCGGCAGCAGGTGGAGCTGAGGGACGTACTCCTGGTGCAGCATGTGCGGCGGAATGTCCCCGGCGAGATCGCCCGGGGCGGCCAGGATCAGCTGCGCCCGGTCCGCGAGGGCGTCCGCGGCGCGCAGTACCGCGGGGTAGAAGCGGGCGCCCGCCGCGCGGTTGAGGGTGCCCAGCGAGACGAGCACCCGTGCGCGCCCGGGGTCGAGCCGGCGCCACGGGAAGTCACCGGCGGGCGGACGGGCACCGAAGGCGGGGCCGACGAACGCGTAGTGCGGCGGGTACCTTCCCGCAACGCCGCCCGGCCCGCCGTCGGCCGCGTCCTGCGCACTCGCCGCGGCCCGCTCGGGCCCGCCGTCGCCGATGAGCGCGGGGGTGGAGAAGACCAGGACGAGGTGCGGGGAGAAGCGGGGGTCCCAGCCGCCGGGCGCACCGCACTCGGCGAGCAGTGCCGCGATGCGCTGCGCCACCCACTCCCCCACCTTCGGGAAGTCGTCGAACGGCCGGATGATCTCGGCCGAGGTGGTCGCCGAGGTCGCCCAGGGCAGACCGTGCCGGCGCGCCACCAGGGGCCCGGCGAGGGCCTGTTGGTCGGCCACCAGGACATCGGGCCGGAAGGCTTCGACGGCGGTGTGCACTCCGGGCAGCATCGCGCGGGCGAGCGGGATGAGGGCCTCCGCCCACAGGAAGCGGAGGGCGGCGATGCCCCGCAGATCGCGCCATCGCGCACCGCCCAGGTCATGGCCGTCGGCCGCGTCCCGGTCGCCCGCCGGGTACAGCAGGGAGCCCGTGGGCAGCAGCGGCGCCAGGGCCGCGGCCGGGCCGGTCCAGGCGACCTGATGGCCGCGCGCGGCGAGCTCGGCGGCGACGGCGAGGGTGGGATTGACATGCCCGGCCAGCGGCGGGACGACGAACAGCACTCTCATCGGGCCACCACCCCGGCCGGTGCGCCGAGCCGGGCCAGCAGCGCCTCGCACAGCCCCTCAGTGGCTTCGTTGAGCACGGTGTGCCCCACATCGGGCAGCACGCAGAGTTCGCAGTCCGGCGCACCCAGCACCAACTCTCTTGCTCCGGGAAGGAGTTCGGAGTGCTCTCCGTAGACGGCGAGGACCGGGCAGCGCAGCCGGGCGAAGTCGCGGGAGGTGAAGGGCGTGCCCGCCGCGATGTCCTCGATGAGGGTGGTGTGGTTGAGCAGGGCGTCGGCGGTGGCGGTCAGCCGGGCCTCCTTGCGCCGCCCGAGCCCGGCCAACTGCTCCGCCAGCCGTCCGTGTTCGAGGCCGAGGGCTGCGACGGAGAGGGTGTCGGTCATGTCCTCGATCCAGTCGCCGGTCAGATGGGCGTCGATCAGGACGACGGAGGCGACGAGATCGGGCCGGACGAGGGCGGTGTGCAGCGCCAGGGCGCCGCCGTAGCTGTTGCCGACCAGGTGGACCGGGCGGTCGTCGAGGCCCAGGGAGCCGAGCAGGGCGACGAGATCGGCCAGCGAGGTGTCCCGGTCGTAGCCGCTGGGCGGGCGTTCGCTGCGGCCGTGCCCGCGCTGGTCGTAGAGGAGCACATCGTGCCCGGCGCGCGAGACCGGGCCGGCGAGGGTGCAGTAGAAGCTCGACAGGTTGTCCATCACCAGCCCGTGGAGGAAGACGACGGTGGGGCCGCCGGGCCGGGGGCCGCCGCCCTGGCCCGGCAGCCGCTGGGTGTGCAGGCGCAGCCCGCCCGCGGGTGTGAGGGCCATGGCGCGGTCAGCCCGCGCAGGCCGGGTCGGCGGTGGTGACCCGGTCGATATGGACGGCGAGTTCGCCGACCGTCATGGCCAGGATCTGGTCGATGTCCTTCTCCGCGAGCAGGCCGAGGAAGTCCACCGAAGCGCCGTAGCGCTGCTGCAGAAGTTCGGCCAGCGCGACGAACTCGATGCTCTCCAGGGCCAGATCGTCATTGAAGGTGGTGGCGCAGGTGATCTCGCCCACGACGAGAAGTTCGTCGCCGACGACGCTCACCAGCATGTCGGTGATCTCCGCCAGGATCGTCCGGGTGCGCGCGGGGAGCGGGTCAGCTGCCATGGGTGGCCTCCGTGGGAGTGAGGGTGTCGGTGCCCGTACGGTCCGCGGGCCGCGGCCCGGTCCGGGCGACGACATGGCGCCCGGACAGATCGTCGACGGAGTCGAGGTGGACGAGGTGGGGCCGGCCGTCCGGGGAGACCACCCGGAGCGCGCCGCCCGGGGCGGGTGTCACGGCCCACTCCAGCGGCCGGCCGCCGAGGCCGCTGCCCGCCGCCTTCGCCGCGGCCTCCTTGGCGCACCACAGTGCGGTGAGCCAGTAGGCGCGGCCGGTGCTCCCGGACGCCTGGCGTGCGTGCAGGTCGTCCGCCAGGCGGCGTTCGGCCGGGGTGAGGGCGAACCGTTCGAGGGCCTGCGGATCGTCGGTGACGCGCTCGATGCCGATCCCCACGGGGCCCGACCGGTGGGCGAGGGCGACGGCGATCCGGTCCTGGTGCGCGAGCGAGAGATAGAGGCCATCGGCGAGCGGACCCCGGAGGCAGGGGCGGCCCTGGGGGTCGGTGCCGACCTGGATCTCGGCCGGGAAGACGGGCCCGGCGCCCGACTCCCACAGCAGTTCCCGCACCGCGTCCTTGGCCGCGATCCGGCCCAGCAGCCAGGCCGCACGGGCCCGGGGCGCGCACCGTTCGTAGCGGGCACGCTCGGCCGCGCCCAGATAGCGGCGCATGACCAGCTCCTGCGAGGCCGGGTCCGACCAGCGGCGCCGGGCCAGGCACCAGCCGCCCGGCCGGGGTTCACCGATGCCGCACACCTCCGGGGTGAACTTCATCGGCCACACCCGCTCATCGGCACCGAAGCGCCGGTACGTCCAGCCCTCCAGCCGCGCCCATACGCCGCCGTCGGCGCCGCACAGCTCCACCTCGCCGCGCACCGAGCCGGTCCTGACCTCGCGGATCCGGGCGGTGGCCGCCAGCAGCGCGCCCGCGCGGGGCGGCGGCCCGTAGAGCCGTACGCGGTCCAGGGTCGCGGGGAAGACCAGTCGGTCACCGCTCAGTTTCAGCTGCATCCAGTGGCCGAGGAGCTGCCCCGCGGCGTCCAGGAGGGCACCGGGCGCGGGCAGTACCCGCAGCGTCCCGCGGATGCCGTCGGCGCCGAGCGTGCTGACCTCGTGGACCCCGGCGAACGCGGGCCCGTGGAACATCCACCGGTCCCGGTAGAGGGCCTCCGCGCTGACCGGCGCCGGCCCGCCGGACGCCAGACCCGCGGGATCGGGGGGCGGCGGAGCCGGGTGACGTGCCGCCAGGTGGACGGTCACGGCGGCGTAGTCACCGAGACTCACCCGCACCCGGCCGTCCCCCTCGGGGGTGGCGGTGACGGCCAGGTCGACGGGCGGGGCGACGGCCAGCCAGCGCAGGGCCCGTACGTCGGAGTAGCCGGTGACGAGCTGCCCGGGGTGCGCCTCCCGGGCGGTCTCCGCCGCCAGTTCGAGCAGCGTGGTCATGGGGACGACGGGAAAGCGGTCGGCGGGCTCGGGCCAGTCATCGGGCTGGAGATAGACGCAGTGGTCACGAACGTACGGGAGCGTCTCCAGGGAGAGGCGACGGACGGTGTGACGGGGGGTGGGGAGCGGAGCCGGAGGGGCGGAGGTTGGGGGTGGAGTTGGGGGTGGGGTTGGGGGTGGGGTTGGGGCTGGGGCGGCGGCTGCGGGGTGGGGGGCGGCTGGGGCAGTGGCGGTGTTCGGGGCCGTTGTTGCGGTGCGAGGGGCGGCTGGGGCGGTGGCATTGAGGGGTGCGGCTGGGGCGGCGGCGCTGCGGACGGCTGCTGCGGCGACAGCGGCTGCGACGGTGCGGGTGGCGACCCGGGCTTCCGCGAGGACCGCGTCCAGGGCCTGGCGGACCGGTTCCGCGGCGGCCGGGCGGGGGTGTGGCAGCGCCCCCTCGCCAAGGTGGACCAGCGGCGAGCCGAGGTCGAGCCGTATCTCTGCACCGGCTTTTTTCGGCGCCGCCTCGGGGGTCGTGGCGTCGTCCGTGGCGCGGGGCGTGTGGTCCGTGGCGCGGGGCGTGGCGTGGCCCGCGGAGCAGTCCGAGGCGCACTCCGTGGCATCGTCCGCGGCGCAGCCCGCAGCGCTATCCACGACCGGGCCGGACCCGCGCGCCGGGGCCGAGCCGCGCGCCGAGTCGGACCCGCGCGCCGGTGCGGAAACAGGCGGCGAGCCGGAGACGCGCGCCGGGGCCAGTCGGTCCCAGCGTGGGGCAAGTCCCTCGGTCCACAACGCGGCGGCCAGGCGGCGGAGTTGTGCGGGCCCGTCGCGGCGGGAGTCGGCGGCCGCGACGGCGAGATGGTCCTGCCCGTGGAGGGTGTCGGACACGAACCCGGTGAGACTGCCGGCGCCCACCTGGACGAAGGCGCGGACACCCGTCTCGTACAGCTGCCTGGTCAGCTCCTGGAAGCGGACCGGTTCCAGGAGGTGCCGCAGCACCAGCCGGCGGATCGCGGAGGGGCCTTCCGGGAAGGGGGCG
Source organism: Streptomyces sp. NPDC048637 (assembly GCF_040650675.1). Lineage (NCBI taxonomy): Bacteria > Bacillati > Actinomycetota > Actinomycetes > Kitasatosporales > Streptomycetaceae > Streptomyces > Streptomyces sp. NPDC048637. The sequence continues at coordinate 26,326 of NZ_JBEZHQ010000032.1, read as the reverse complement.
GCTGTCGTCGCCGACCATACGGGGAGGCGCCGGTCCCGTAACGGCAGGGCGTCGAAGGCGGTGCCGGCCTGATGGAGGTAGGGCGCCCACATCGGGGTGTGGAACCCGGAGCGGAAGGGCATCTCCTGGGCCCGTACGCCCTGCCCGGCGAGCCTGCGGACGGCCTCGGCCAGCGGCTGCGCCGCTCCGCAGATCACCGACTGGTGCGGGCAGTTGTCATGGCTGACCGTGACCTGCTCCAGGCCCGCGAGCGCGGCGGCCGCCTGCGGGGCGCCGCAGCCCAGGGCCGCGTAGACCAGGTCGGGTACGGCGAGGGAGCCGGGCCGCAGCGCGTCGAGGAAGGCGTCCACGGCCTGGGGCGGATACATTCCGGCGACCACCATGGCGGTCCATTCGCCGAGGCTGTGACCGGTCAACAGGTCGGGGGCGAGGCCCAGTTCGTCCAGGGCACGGGCGAGCAGGCGGCCGACGGCGAGGTTGTCCACGGCGCGTTCGACCAGAGCGCTGCCGCCGGAGACCGTGGGGCGGGGCAGGGCCATCCGGTCGGCGATGTCGTCCACACGGGGCGGCGACTCCGCCTCCAGCCCCGGGAAGAGGAAGGCGAGCCGTGCTCCCTCCGGGCGGGCGTACCGGCCGAAGAACGGGCTCGGGGTGAACCACACCTCGCCGCGGCCCCGCCAGGGCAGGGCACGGGCGAGGATCTTGGCCGCCAGGGCGCGGCGCTGCGGGGTGGGGTCGAGCAGGGCGAGCCGGCAGGGGCCGTCGGGCACGGGGGTGCGGGTGTCCGCCGCCGCGCCGGGCTCCCCCAACTCCCGTAAGGCGTCGGCCAGTTCGCCGGGGGTTTTTGCGGCGAGCAGGACGGTGCGCTCCGGCTCGGTCGTCCGCAGCGGGGTCGTCCGCAGCGGGGTCGTCCGGTGCGGGGGCGTCCGGTGCGGGGCCGCCCGGTGCGGAGGCGGTGCGGCCGGGATCCATCGTCCCGGGGCCTCCTCCAGGACCGCGTGGGCGTTGATGCCGCCGAAGCCGAAGGCGTTGACGCCGGCCCGCAGCGGTGCCTGCCCGGCGTCCCACGGCTCGGCCTCGGTGACCGGGCGCATACGGGTCCGCGCCAGCCCCTCGTGCGGCTCGTCCAGATGCAGGGTGGGCGGCAGCGTCCGGTGGTGGACGGCGAGCGCCGCCTTGATCAGTCCGGCGATACCGGCGGCCTGCATGGTGTGGCCGAGCATCGACTTCACCGAGCCCAGGCCGACCGGCGGAAGGCCGGCACCGGGCGGGCCGAACACCCGGGCTAGGGTGGTGAGTTCGACGCCGTCGCCGACCGGGGTCCCGGTGCCGTGGGCCTCCAGCAGGCCGAGCGCCGCGGGGTGTGCCGGGTCCAGCCCGGCACCGGCCCAGGCCTGCTCCAGCGCCCGGATCTGGCCGTCCGCCCGCGGGCTCATCAGGCCGGCGGCGCGGCCGTCCCCCGCCACTCCCGTTCCCCGGATGACCGCGTACACCCGGTCGCCGTCGCGCTCGGCGTCGGCCAGGCGCTTGAGGAGGACGACACCGGTGCCTTCGGACAGCAGGGTGCCGTCGGCCCGGCGGTCGAAGGGGCGGATGTGCTGGCTGGGGCTGAGCGCGCGCAGCTGGGTGAAGACGCTCCACAGGGTGGCGATATGGCAGTGGTGCACGGCTCCGGCAACCATGAGGTCGCAGCGGCCGGCGGCGAGCAGGTCGACGGCCTGCGCCACGGCCAGCAGGGAGGAGGCGCAGGCCGCGTCGAGGGTGTAGGCGGGGCCGCGGAAGTCCAGCCGGTTGGCGGTGCGGGCGGCGGTGAAGCTGGGAACCAGGCCGATGGAGGCCTCCGGCTGTTCCGGGCCGAGGCCCGCCTGGAAGGCCTCCCGCACCGCCTGGATTCTGGACTCGCCTAATTCCGGGGCGAGTTCGCGCAGGGTGACGGCGAGCTGATGGGCCGTACGGACCCGCTGGTCGAGCCGGGCGGTGGCGACGCCCATGAAGCCGCCGCGGCCGAGGATGACGCCGATACGGGAGCGGTCGGCGGGCAGCCGCTCCTGGCCGCCCGCGTCGGCGATGGCGTCGGCGATGGTGCGCAGGGCGAGCAGCTGATCGGGCTCGGCGCCCTGCACGGCGGCGGGCATGATGCCGAAGCGGGTGGGGTCGAAGGCAGCCGGATCGTCCAGGAAGCCGCCGCGCCGGCAGTAGAAGCGGTCGCTGCGGGCGGGGCCTTGGGCACCCTGCGGGTCGTAGTAGATCTCCGGGTCCCAGCGGCCGGGCGGCACGTCGGTGATGCAGTCCGTACCGGCCACCAGGTTGCGCCAGTACGCGGCGAGGTCCCCGGCGCCGGGGAACAGCGCGCCCATGCCGACGATCGCGGCGTCCGTGGACCGGGGGCCGGCCCGCCGGGCACGGTGCTCACTCATCGCCCGTCACCTCGTCGCCGGCCTCCGCCGCCAGCACGACCTGGGCCGCCGTGCCGTGGGCCAGTTCGTCCAGGAGGGCGGCGGCCGCGGCATCGGGGTCCAGGAGCGGAATGCCCCGGCGGGCGTAGGCGCGCGCCAGTTCGGGGGTGACCATGCCGCCGCCCTCGGCCGCCCACGGGCCCCAGTCGACGGCGAGGACGCGCCGGGACGTACGGGCCGACCAAGCCGTCGCGAGGGTGTCCAGGGCGTCGTTGGCGGCGGCGTAGTCGACCTGGCCCCGGTTGCCGAAGACCCCGGCGACGCTGCCGAAGAGGACGAGGAAGCCGGTGTCGTCACCGGCGGCGGACAGCAGATGGCGGGCGCCGTCGACCTTGGTGGCGAAGACCCGGGCGAACGAGGCCGGGTCCTTGTCCCGCAGGAGCTTGTCCGCCAGGGTGCCGGCGCCGTGCACGATCCCGTCGAGGCGGCCGTGCCGGGCCCGGATGTCCTGTGCCACGGCGTGGACGGCGGCCGCGTCGGTGACATCGGCCGCGTGGTAGCGCACCGAGGCGGCGAGCGGTGCCAGGGCGGCGAGGGTGGCGGTGATCTCGCGGCGGGCCAGGACAGCGCCGGCCGCCGCCTCGATCTCGGCGGGTCTGCGCAGCCCTTGGGCGAGGAGGGCGGCGCGCAGCGCGATGCGGTCGTGGGCGTGGGCGAGGGCCGGGTCCTCGGGAGTCTCCGTCAGGGGCGTCCGGCCGAGGAGTTCGATGTGGCAGCCGTGGGTGCGGGCCAGGGCAAGGGCCGTACGGGCGGTGATCCCACGGGCCCCGCCGGTCAGCAGCACCACGGACCCGGCGCCGAGCGAGGGCCGGCCGAGGACGGTCCGGTCGTCCGGCAGGGGCGTGGGGACGGTGCTCAGGGTGGTGCGGGTGCCGTTGGTGCGGCCCACGACGACCGGTTCGCCGGGGGCGCACAGTTCGGCGAGGAGGTGGGCGGCGATGCGTTCGGGGCGGTCCTTGGGGTCGATGTCCACGGCGCGGATCAGCACGTCGGGGTATTCGAGGGCGGCCGTACGGGCGAAGCCGCGCAGTCCGGCACCGGGCAGCGGGTCGGGAGCGTCCGCGGTGGCGTCCTGGCCGAACGTGCCGCCGGCCGCGGTGGCCAGCAGCAGGCGGCGGACCCCGCCGGTCAGAGCGGTGCGCCACGCTTCGAACTGTCCGGGCAGTACGGCGCCGCGGCCCGCCCGCAGGGCGCTGAGGTCCACCACTCCGCCGGCCCCGTCGGCGACGCACCGGGCCAACCGCTCGGCGGGGACGGTGCGTACCCGTGCGCCATGGCTCTCCAGCAGGGCGGTGAGGGCCAGCGCCACGCCCTGGCCGTCCTCCACCACGGCGAAGTCGCCGCCCGCCACCACCTCGGCGGGCGGCCGGGCCGCGGGCGGGCCGAGCGGGGTGACCCGGACCAGGGAGCGGGTGGGGCGCAGCGCCAGCGGGCCGCGGTCGGGGGCCTCCGGGGCGGCCGGGCCCCCCGGGGTGGGCGCGGGAACGGACCGCGCGGGCGGCACCGCCGCGGCCGGTGCGACCGGTGCGGGCACGAGAGCGGGCACGGGTGCGGCGGGCACGGGTGCGGCGGGAGCCGGTGCGGGCTCGGCGCGGGCGGCGGCGATCCAGTCGACGATGCCGCTGATGGTCTTGACGCGGGCGAGCTGCTCCACGGCCGACTCCGTGGCCCCGTCCGCGTCCTGCGGTAGTCCGATCCGGTCGGCCAGCGCGCCGATGATCTCCACGCGCTTGATGGAGTCCACCGAGAGATCCGCCTCCAGGTCGAGCCCGGCGTCGAGCATCTCGTGGGGGTATCCGGTCCGCTGGTGGATGATCTCCCGGACGGCATCGAGGAGTTCGGCGGGGCTCAGGAGCCGTGGCCCGGTGGCGGGCGCCTGCGCAACCACGACCTCGGCAGCGACGGCGGGCCCGACTCCGGCTCCGGCTCCGACTCCGGCTCCGGCTCCGGCTCCGGCTCCGGCTCCGACAGGTTCGGTGTACGGCGGGACGGTCCACTCCGGGACGGGAGCGGGTTCGGCGGGCCGGTCGGGCACGGCCGCCTCGCCCAAGTACCGCAGTACGACGTCCCGTTGGGCCGTCACGAGCTCGCGCGTGGTGCGCAGATACTCCAGCACGGCGGCGTGCCGGGCGGATTCCCCGGGCACCGCACCGCCGTTAAGCGCCGCGCTCTCCCCGGGCACCGCACCGCCGTCAGGCGCCGCGCTCTCCCCGGCCTCCGTATGTGCCGCGCCCGTCTCGCTCCGCCGGGTGTCCACCCGCTGTGCCGGGCGCAGTCCGCCCGGCAGACAGGAACCGTCGGCGGTGCGCACCGTGTGGCCGTTCACCAGCCACCCCGGGCGGCGCGGTGCCACGGCGGGCAGGGGTTCCGCACGGCCGCGGAACAGCGCCTCCGGGTCGACCGGGACGCCGGCCGCGGCAAGCCGGGCCAGGACGTGCGGCAGCCGGGCCAGTCCGGACTCGCCCGGTACGTCCAGCGCCACCGCGGTGTGCGGACGTCCGCCCAGGATCTGCCCGACCAGACCGGTGAGCACCCGGCCGGGCCCGGCCTCCACGAAGGTGCGCACCCCGGCGGCGTACATGTCCTCGATCTGCTCCACGAAGCGCACCGGCGCGGCGACCTGACCGGCCAGGGTGTCCCGCACCGCGGACGCCTCCGGGGCGTAGGGGCGCGCGGTGGTGCCGGACCAGACCGGGAGGGTGGGCGTGGTCACCTCGGTCGCGGACAGTTCCGCGGCGAGCGTCTCGCGGGCGGCGGCGAGTTGCGGGCTGTGGAACGCACAGGCGACCGGCAGGCGGCGCGCCTCGGCACCTGCCGTGCGCAGCGCCGCCACGGCCGCTTCCACAGCGTCCGTGGAACCCGAGATCACGCTCTGTTCGGGCGCGTTGTGATTGGCGACGACGACGCCGGTGTCGCGGGTCAGCTCCCGTACGCGGGTCACAGGGGCCACGACGGCGGCCATTGCGCCGGGGTCGTCGCCGGCGGCCGAGAGGATCGCCTCGGCGCGGCGGGTACTGAGCCGGAGCAGCGCCTCGGTGTCGTAGGCGCCTGCCGCCCACAGTGCGGTCAGCTCGCCGTAGGAGTGCCCCGCCGTGCAGTCGGGGCGCACACCGAGCGTGGTGAGCAGCCGGTGGGCGGCGGCGGAGGCGAGGCCGAGCGCCGGCTGGGCGACGCGGGTGTCGGTGAGGGCGGCCTGCTGGGCGGCCCGGTCCTCGGCGGTGAAGGCGGCGGGCGGGAACATGGCCGCGCCCCAGTCCGGATCGGCGTCGTCCAGGAGGCCGCGCAGCGCCGGGAAGGCGAGGAACAACTCGCCCAGCATTCCGGTGCGCTGGCTCCCCTGTCCGGGGAAGAGGAAGGCGAGCAGCCCGGGGTCGGTGTCCCGTTTGCGCAGGTACACGCCCTCGGCGTCGGCGAACCGGCGGGCTTCGGTCAGCTTGGCGGCGAGGTCGTCGAGGTCCTCGGCCACCACACAGACCTGGATCGGCCCGTCCGCCGCCGCGGTCTCGGCGGCCAGGTCGCGCAGCGGCCACGGGCGCCCGGCCTGGTCGTTCTCCGCCAGGCGCGCGGTGAGCCGCTCCATGGCCCGGACGGCGGCGGGCCGGTCGGCGCCGCGGAAGCAGAAGAGCTCGGCGGGCCAGTCTGTCAGGGCGTGGGCGGGTTCGGGGGCGCCGTCGTAACCGGCGAGCACCGCGTGGTAGTTGGTGCCGCCGAAGCCGAAGGCGCTCACTCCCGCGATGCGCCGGGCCACGGGGACCGGCCAGGGCCGGGCGCTTCCGGTGTCGAAGCGGAACGGGCCGCCGGTGTCCGCCGCGCCGGCCGCGGCCGGGCGGGTCAGATGCAGGGTCGGCGGCCGGACCCCGGTGTGCACGGCACGCGCTGCCTTGATCAGCCCGGCCAGGCCGGCGGCGCATTTGGTGTGCCCGATCTGCGACTTGACCGAGCCGAGTGTGCAGCTGCCCGGTGCCGCTCCCGCGGCCTCGAACAGCTCGGTGAGGACGGCGAGTTCGGTGGTGTCGCCGACGACGGTTCCGGTGCCGTGGGCTTCGAGGAGTCCGACCTGCGCCGGGCTGATCCCGGCGCGGTGGTAGGCGCGTTCCAGGGCCCGCCGCTGGCCCTCGGGCCGTGGTGCGGTCAGCCCGAGGGACCGCCCGTCACTGGAGGTGCCGACCGCTTTGACGACGGCGTAGACCCGGTCGCCGTCCCGTTCGGCGTCCGCGAGGCGTTTGAGGACCAGACAGCCGACGCCCTCGCCGAGCGCGATACCGTCGGCCGCCGCGTCGAAGGGGCGGCAGCGGCCGGTGGGGGACAGCGCCTGCACTGAAGCGAACATCAGGTAGTCGTTGATGCCGTTGTGCACATCGGCGCCGCCGCACAGCGCCATATCGCTGTCGTGGTCGCGCAGTTGGCGGCAGGCCAGGTCGAGTGCGGCGAGCGAGGAGGCGCAGGCGGCGTCCACGGTGCAGTTGGCGCCGCCCAGGTCGAGTCGGCTCGCGATGCGTCCGGCGATGACATTGGCGAGCACGCCGGGGAAGGAGTCCTCGGTCAGTCGGGGCAGTTCGGCGTCGAGGGCGGGCGGCAGGTCGCCGAGATAGGCCGGGTGCAGGGCGCGCAGCCCGTAGGCGCCGGCCAGTTCGGTGCCCGCCTCGGCGCCGAAGACCACGCTGGTGCGGGCGCGGTCGAAGTCGCGGCCGGCGTATCCGGCGTCCGCCAGGGCTTTGGCGGCGGCGTCGAGGGCGAGCAGCTGCACCGGTTCGATGCCGGTGAGGGAGGCCGGGGGGATGCCGTGGGCGAGGGCGTCGAAGGGGAGGGCGGGCAGGAAGCCGCCCCAGCGGGACGGGGTGCGCTCGCCCGCCCGCGCGGGGTCCGGGTCGTGGTAGACACCGGCGTCCCAGCGCTCGGCGGGTACCTCGGTGACGGAGTCGACGCCGGTGACGACATTGGACCAGTAGCGGGCCGAGTCGGCCGCGCCGGGATAGCAGCAGGCCATGCCGACGATGGCGATGTCCAGCGGCGCCGCGTCCCGGTCCCGGGGCTCAGCGGGCGTCCTGAACTGCTGTGCCCGCGCGTCGAGTTGTGCGGTGGCCCCGTCGGTCACGGCGGTGTGCAGTGCGGCGAGGGTGGTGGTGGCGCTGCGGGCGGTGGCGGCCTGCCCCAGCATGTACAGGCCCTCCCGCCGCTGTTCGCGCTCCCCCACGGGCGCGGGCGGCCCGCCGTCGGTGTGCCGCAGTCCCTTGCTCGCGATCCGCAGCCGTCCGAGGTTGCGCCGCTCCAGCTCCTCCCACCGGGCCCGGGGGTCCGCGCCGCGGGCGGCCAGGCGCCGTTCGGCCGCCGCGAAGTCCTCGGTGTAGGCGGTGTCGGCGCAGCGCGTGGCGTGGCCCGGTGCGGTCCGCAGCAGTACGGTCCGGTCGCAGGCCAGGGCGGTGTCCTGGAAGCCCGGGAGGACGGCGCCGGTGGCCACGGCCTCCTCGGTGAAGAGGTAGGCGGTGCCCATCAGGACGCCGACGCGGGCGCCGAGTTCGGCTAGCGGGGCGGCGGCGGCCGCGGCCATGGCGGCCGAGCGGGCGTCGTGGATGCCGCCCGCGAGCAGCACGTCCAGTCCCTCGGCCGTCCCGCCATGCGTCCGGGCGTGGGCGGTCAGCCGCTCGATCTGCTCCTCCCACAGCGGGAAGCTGGCCCGGGGGCCGATGTGTCCCCCGCACTCCTGCCCTTCGAAGACGAACCGCCGGGTGCCTTCGGCGAGGTAGCGCTCCAGCAGTCCGGGCGCCGGGACATGGAGATAGGTCCGGGTCCCGGCCGCTTCGAGGGGCGCGGCCTGGGCGGGCCGGCCGCCGGCGATCAGGGCGTACTCGGGGGCGAACTCCGCGACCGCGGCGAGCTGTTCGTGCCGGAGTTCGGGCGGGGCGAAGCCGAGCAGGCCGACGCCCCAGGGCCGTTCGCCCAGCCGCTCGGCGGTCTCGGCCAGCAGGCGGCGTACCTGCGCGCCGTCCATAACGGCGAGGGCGAGAAAGGGCAGCCCGCCCTCGGCGGCCACGGCGGCGGCGAACCCGGCCTCGTCGCTGACGCGGGTCATCGGTCCCTGGGCCACGGGGAGATGGCGGGCGCCGGGGCGGGGGGCGAGCGGGCGGCTGCGTACCGCGGCGTCGAGATGGCCGGTGATGGCGGCCCGTACGGCCTGCACGATGCCGCCGGTGGTGCGGTGGCGCGCGGCGAGCCGGGCGGCGAACGCACCGTCCTGGCCGATGGGGAGCAGCTGGGACCGCAGGTCCCGGGCGCCGAGCAGGGCGGCGACGCGGGCGGGATCGGTGTCATGACCGGTGGCCCCGTCGTCCGCTCCCCCGGCTTCGCCGTCGGCCGTGGGCGGGCGGAGGTCCGGGCGGGTGAGGACCCGGTGGCCCGCGACGAGGGTGGTCTCGCTGCCGTCCATGGCGCGGATCGCGGCGGCGACCGCCCGGGGCAGCCGGTCCGCGCCCTCGGTGGTGAGCGCGAGCTGGGCGTCGAGCAGCACCCCGGCCGCCCCGCCGGCGACGGCCGCGGCGGCAGTGTGCGGGCCGATGCCCCCGGCGGCGAGGACGGGGACGGTCACGGACGGGTCGGCCAGGAGGCGCTGCAGCAGGACGCAGGTGGTGAGTTCGCCCACCCGGCCGCCCGACTCATGACCCCGGGCGACGAGCGCGGTGACCCCGGCGGCACAGGCCGCCGCGGCCTCCTCGGGGGTGGTGACCTCGGCCCAGACACGGCGCCGCCCGCCGCCGGCCCAGTCCTCCGGCCGCCCGGGGGCCGGGCCGCGGGCGGGGGCGGGGGCGGGAGCGGGAGCGGTGTGCGGCTCGGGGGCGGCAGGCGGCTCGGGGGCGGCGCAGGCCCGTACGTCGGCCCAGGCCCGTGGGTCGGCGAGCAGCACGGTGTCGACCGAGTCGGGCAGCTCGGCGGGCGTCAGCGGGCACCCCACCGGTATCCGCACGCCGTGGGAGATCCCCCCGAGCCGGTCGAGCGCGGCGCGCGCCGGGCCGGGGTCCCGGCCGAGATCCAGCAGGCCGAGCGCGCCCGCGCGGGCGGCCGCGAGGACGATCCGCTCGCCCGGTTCCTCGAACGGTGAGAGCGCCACGACGAGATCGCGGCCGGTGGCCTCCGGGTGGGCGGGCGCGCCACGTGCAGGGGCAGGGCTCGCGGGCCCGGGGGCCGGTCCGGAAGCAGCGGGTCCGGGGCCCGAAGGCCCGCTGTGGCGCGGGCCGTCGGGCACGGAGCCGGGGCCGGTGGACCGGGAGAGGGGGGTGCCGGGGAACGGGGGCCGGGGGACCACGGGCGCTCCTTCTGCCGGGGGGGGCGAACACGCTGACCACTGCAACACGCTGACCACTGCCACCTGCGGTAACCAGCGGTATCCCGCTGATGCCGCGTTGCATCGTGCGGCCACCCCCGTGCACTGTCAACGCACGTGCAACAGGTGGTAGTTGATTGCGCCAAGGTCACGAAGACGGCACCCGGACCGGCCCCTCAGTCCGTCACCCCCGCTCCGACCTGCGCTCCTCTCCCCCAGACCGCCCACCTCCCGGCGTTTCCGGGCCGATCTGCAGCTGCTCCGGCGACCGAAAACCGGCCCTGGCGCCTCAATCGACCTGGAATTTTTACTTGAGCTCCAGCTCGCACCAGACCGTCTTGCCGACGCCGAGTACGTGGACGCCCCAGCGGGCCGAGAGCGCACGGACAAGCAGTAAGCCGCGGCCGTGCGACGCATGCGACGGGGGCTCGCCGACGCAAGGGAGGCATTCGCCGCGGGTGTCGGTTACAGCGATGCGGAGTACGGAGTCGGTGTGGGTGAGGCGTACGCGAAAGAGCCGGCCGCGGACGTGGGCGTGGCGCAGAGCGTTGGTGGCCAGTTCGGAGACCAGCACCTTTGCATCGTCGGCCAGTTGGTCGTGACCCCATTCGGCGATGAGGCGGGCGGCGCGGTTACGTGCCAGGGCGATGCTTTTGGGGCGTGGGGTGTAGTCGAGTACGTCCTCATGGAGGACCACTTCTGCCGGGTTGGGATGTGGGGCGATCACCTTCGGCCACCTCCGGTTCAGGGCAGCAGGCAGCCGTCACCGGCTGGCCTCGCTGCGCGAGCGGTTCACTACGCAAGGTAGGCATTCGAGCGAGATCGTTTCAATTCACCTTGGGGTAATTAACCCGCACGAGTTGCGAGCTCCGTACGGTCGGCACCAGACTGCTCGCGTGAAAGCGAGTCAGCCAATGCAGGGAAACAGCACGTCAACTGTCCTGGGACGCAGGCTGGGTGGGGAGCTCACTCGCCTGAGGACAGCAGCAGGTCTGACGCAGACGCAGGCCGCCAAGACGCTTAGCGCTTCCACCAACAAGGTCGCAAAGATGGAGGGCGGCTGGGTCCCCATGCGCGACCCGGACATCCGCGCCTTGTGTGCGCTGTACGGCGTGGACGAACCAGCTACCGTGGGCGGGCTTCTTGAGGTGGCGCGTGTCGATCGCGAACGACGGAAGAGCAAGGGCTGGTGGAACGACGCCCCCTTCTCCCCCTCGATGAAGGAGTACGCAATCTTGGAGAGCGCGGCGACGGCCATCAGGACGTGGCAGCTCGCCTTCGTCCCGGGGCTGCTGCAAACCTCCGATTACGTAAGCGCGCTGAACTCGAACGATCACTTCGTAACCGCACGATTGGCACGACAGCGCCGCCTCGTTGACACCCCTCCACTCCACCTTCAGGCGGTCCTCCACGAGGGCGCGCTCCGGAATGTCGTCGGCGGCACGAACGTGATGCGCGGGCAGCTGGAACACCTGACTGCCATGTCCCAACGCCCGAATGTCAGTGTCCGGGTACTCCCCTTCAGTGCAGGAGCCCAACTCGGCATGGGTTGCGGCTTCAGCGTCATCTCATTTGCCGAACCCGGGGCAATGGACGTGCTCTACAAGGACGTCCCGCTTCATCCGCTGTGGCTCGAAGGCGGAGAAGGGGCTGCTCAACATGATGAACTGTTCGAGAGAATCGCACAGCATGCCCTCGGGGAGGGTGATTCGCGAGCGTTCATCAGCAGCCTCAGCAGAGAACTGTGAGCCATGACCGATTACAGCTACCGCAAGTCCAGCTACAGCGATCACAAGGAGGAATGCGTGGAGGTGGCCACCAACATCCCGGGCACGGTCGCCATACGCGACTCCAAAAACCCCGCAGGCCCCCTACTCCAGCTGGGCCCGGACACCTGGACCGCCTTCCGGAGCGCCGTCGTGACAGGCCGGTTCGAGCGATAGGGGCCGCGCCGCCAGCGAGAACCAGGGCTTGTCCTTCGGCCCGGCCGGCCCGGTCCGCGAGATCTCGCGGGCCGGGCCGGGTCAGACGGAATCAGGCTGCGGTGGATCAGTTGTTGAGGCTGGTGTGGTTCCACCAGCCCTGGCGGCCGACGGTGAAGTCGACCGTCGGGCCGTTCCCGTTGAGCTTGCCCTGGTACTGCTGCCCCTTCTTCAGCGGGCTCTCGACCAGCCTGTCGTGGGCGTCCCTGATCGAGTCGATGACCAGGGTCGGGACCTTCTTCAGCAGCGCCGGGTCGATGGCCTGCGCGGGGGCGATGGTGACGGCCTCGTCCCAGTTCGGGCGCTCCGCGAGCTGGTGGGCGAGGTGGATCTCGTCGCCTTCGCCGAACACCAGGTAGGTGAGGTATTCGGGGTACGGCAGTTCTCCGAGCTTGCGGAAGGAGAGGACGTCCTCCCTCTTGCAGTCCACCGTGGTCTCGGCCGTCGTCATCTGCTGGAAGTCGCGGCTGCCGTCCGGCTTCACGACGACCCGCTCCAGATGGACCCGGAACTCCTTGCCCTGCTGCAGCTCCGGGAGTTCGAAGTGGTGCGGACAGCGCAGGGAGTAGAAGACCCGCTGGTTCTCGTGCTGCGCCAGATCCTTCAGGTACATGTCCCGCAGCTCACCGTTGTCCTTGATGGAGAAGCTGAAGACCGCCTGGTAGTTGTGCCCGGACTGGGGGTTGTACAGCGCCAGGTGGTAGAAGAACAGCTTCTTCTTGCCCAGCAGCAGGAAGCGGTGGATGTGCTCGTGTCCGTCCATGGGGCCGGATTCGGGGGTGGGGCTCATGATGAGGTCTCGCCTTTCATGGGTGGGGGGTTGTGGTGGAAGGACCGCTGCCGCCGGGCCCAGAAGGGCCGGTCGGTCCAGCGGGTTTCCTGGGCGTGCACGGCACGGTGGCCGTGCTGGTAGGCGGTACGGGCCGTGCTGACCTTGGCCGCGTAGTCGGCCAGGGCCGCCCGGTCGCCGCGCAGCCGGGCGTCGACCGCCTGGCCCGCGCTCAGCCCGGTGTAGAGGGCGGTGAGGATGCCCTGGGAGCTGAGCGGGTCGAAGGCGGCAGCCGCGTCCCCGGCGGCCGTCCAGCCGTCGCCGTGCACCCGGTCCAGATGTGCGCTGTGCGCGGGGGCGCGGCGGGGTGGGCGCAGGGTGGTGAGCCCGTGCGGGCGGGCCCGGCGGGAGATGTGCCGGGTGGCCAGCAGCCGCTGGCGGAACCGCTCGGCGCCGCGGGCGGCGGCGACGGGCAGGTCGGGGTCGGTGAAGTAGGCGACCAGACGGTGCCGGGAGGGCAGCAGGGCGGTGTACCACCAGCCGTCCTGGTCGGACTCGACCAGCGAACGGCCGTCGGTGGGGGTCTGCGGGGCCGGGTCCAGGGTGAGGTGGAGCGCGGTCAGCCGGTCTCCGGTGCGCCGCCGGGCGCCGGAGCGGACGGCGATCGCGGCGCCCCGGCCGGTGGCGTCCACCACCCAGCGGCAGCGCACCGTACGCTCCCCGGCCCCGCCTGCCCCGTCTGCCCCGCCGGCCCGGTCGCGCAGGGCGAGCCGCCAGGTGCCGTCCGCCTGCCGGGAGGGGCTCCGTACGGCGGTGTGCTCGGCGACCTCGGCGCCCGCCGCGCGGGCGGCGGCGCGCAGCCGCCGGTCGAAGAGCGGACGGTCGAGGTGCCAGCCGTGGCCGTACGGGTCGTGGAGGAAGTCCACGGCGTGCAGTTCGGCCGAGCCCCAGGCGGACAGGTTGCCGTGGCAGGGCAGATGGCCGCTGCCCAGGACCGGCTCGGCGACGCCGAGGTCGGCGAGCAGCAGCCGGCCCATGGACACCAGCGCCTCACCGGCCTTGGGCGGGCCGGTGCCGGCGTCGGCCAGCAGGACCGTCCGCCCGGCGTGTACGAGGGAGAGCGCGGCGGCACAGCCGGCCGGGCCACCGCCCGCGACCACGACGTCGTAGGCGGGTGCGGGGCTCACTGGGTGCCGTGGAAGGGGTCGAGCTTCTCCAGGTATCCGGCGGCGATCTCCGTCTCGTCCCGGCCGGTCGCCTCCTTGACCTCCTGGACCGCCTGTTGGACGAGCATGGACTCGACGGTCTCGGCCGGGACCTCCCCGGTCCAGGCATCGGCCACGCCCGCCAGCTGGGGCGCACCCGCCTCGGGCACATGGATGTTGACGAGGTTGGCGTGGTCAGGGGCCGGCGGATAGCCGGGCTCGGACTCCACCTGGATGTACTTGGGGAACTTCGCGTCACCCACGGTGTATTCGTGCGGCTCGACAATGCCGAACTTGTACCAGTCGTCGATCATCTGCCGGCGCTGCTTGTTGAAGTCGGTGCCCTTCAGGCCGCGCAGCCATACCGCCCGGTTCTCGAAGGCCTTCTCCCTGGCGCTGTCGTCGGAGCCGCTCGGCGGGGTGTTGACGGTCGCGAAGTCGGACTGTTTGAGCACATGGTTGGGCATCTGGGCGGGCCAGAAGGTGGGCAGGTAGGGGCTGTAGCGGGGGCCGAGCCCGGACCGTACCTGGTAGCCGGAGCGGCAGCTCGCGGTGTCGCACTGCCAGGGGGCGGCCATCCAGCGGGTGAGGTCGCCCGGCCCCTGCGCGTGCAGCGGGCCGTTCTTGCCCAGGGCGTCCTGGACGCTGAGCACGTCTCCGTAGTCGGGTTCCGGGTTCTCCGGCGTGCGGAGCAGGATGCGGAAGGGCTCGGAATACATGGTCTTGTGCCGCATCGGCCAGGTGACCTCGCAGCCCGGGTGGAACGCGTCGGCGGCGCAGTTGTCCAGCGCGGCCCGGTCCAGCAGACCCGGCTGTGCGGCGACGGGCGCCGCGTCCACGTCCGGCTGGCCCTTCCGGGGCGGGCCGGAGGTGAAGTGGCCGTCGGCCCAGAGGGCCAGCATCCGGTCCTGCTCGCTGGAGATCCTGATGTGCTGGCGGACGGAGGTGGGTTTACCGCTGGACATGGCGTCGCCGTAGAGCCAGGGCCAGGGCAGGGGTGACGTCCCGTCCCGCTCGTAGTCACGCATCTGGACATAGACCTGGCGGCGGAGTTCCCGGCTGGCCTCGCCCGGGTCGGCGAGCCGCTTGCGCATGGCCGGGTGGAGGAAGTGGTGCGGGCCTTCCCAGCCGAACTGGGTGGCGAAGCCATGGTTGACCCACTGCAGATCGCAGAACCGGCTCAGCAGCGGTTCGATGTGTTCGGGGTAGGAGACCTGCTGCTCGGCGGGCAGGGTGTGCTCGGTGACGAACACGTCGTAGAGCAGGTCGTAGAGGGTGCGGACGGTCTTCACACCGGGCGCGTAGTGCGGCGGGGCCACCACGGCCCAGGCCGGGCTCGCGGCCTTCGTGACGCCCCCGATGGTGACCTCCGCCGTGACCGGACCGTCGGAGACGTCGTCGTACCAGGTGTCATTGTTGGCGACGCCGGAGATCGGCTTCTCGGGAGTGGCGTAGGAGGCCGACTTGCCGACACCGCCGACGACCAGCAGACGGCCGTCGCTCTGGACGGCGATCGATCCCAGCGGGACCGCCCGGTTCATGATCTTCCCGGAGAGGGCGGCGGTCTCGTGCTGGGAGGCGCGGATCTGCTTGCGGCCGGCGTCGATGACGAGCTTCTTCCGGTCGGCTCCCCGGACGTCGAAGTTCCGCCGGCGCAGCTGGGTGTCGGGCAGGCTCTGGGCCTCGCGGATGTCGAGCGGGACGTGGAACTGGTACCAGGCGGACTTCTTGTTGGCCAGGTGCACCGACCACTTGATCTCGGTGACGCCGTCTTCGCCCAGTTTGAGTTCCCGGACGGCTTCCCCGGCCTGGTTGTAGCCGTAGACCCGGAACCGGGCGGCCTGCCGGATGACCTTCCCCGAGCTGTCCTTGTACGAGCCGGGCGGCAGCGGCGGCTGGTCCGGTGACTCCGGGCCTATGAAGGGCGGTTTGTCACTGTTGCCGACCCGGGCTATGCCGATGGCGGGGTGGATTTTGACCTGCACGATCTGCGTGTCCATCGAGGAGCCTTTCACTGGGCGGGTCTGGTGCCCCCCGACGGCTCAAACGTGGATCAGCCTCGTGCGCGCTGCGACCTCCAGGCATCGCAATGGATGAACGGATTCACCCCTTCGGGTCGGCCGGCCGCGCCCGGTCCCGCGGGACGGAAACCGGGGCGGCGGCGCGGACCGCGCTCGTCAGCCGTCGGCGAGACCCAGCAGCGAGGGCTTGTCGGCCAGGTCACGGAAGGCCGCCCGCGGGTCCTTGAGCAGCTTGCGCTCGGTGAGATCGAGCAGCCCGCCGACGGCACTCACCTCGGCGGCGACCGTCCCGTCCGCCTTCCGAATGGTCTGCTCGACCCGGAAGGTCTTGCCCTCGCCCCAGACGAACGCGCAACTCACCTCGACCTCGTCACCGGCCCGCAGCTCCCGCAGGTAGCGGATGGTGGTCTCGACGGTCACCGGGCCGACGCGGCGGTCCACCATCGCGCTCTGGCGGATACCGCTCGCCTGCAGCAGCGACCAGCGGGCGTGCTCGGCGTACTGCAGATAGACGCTCTGGTTGAGATGGCCCTGGCTGTCCGTCTCGTAGCCACGCACCGTGATCCCGACCGCGAACGGCCCCGCCGCGTCCGTACCCACTGCCGACTCCGCCGCTTCTGTCACGCGCTTTCTCCCGCTCCCCGTAGACACCGGTCCGCCACTCGGGCCCCCGGTGCCTCATTGGCCACTGACTACACATCGTAGGCGCGAAGGGCCAGGCCGTTCCCTCCTGTTGGTGAGTTCGGCTCGCAGCGCTACTTCACTCACACCTGGGACAGGCCAAGGGGCCGCGTCCGCCGGACAGTGGCGGGCACGGCCCCTTCGGGCTCTGGGGGAGCAGGAGTCTCAGGCAGGCGGAGGCCTGATGCCTGATCAGTCGTCGTCGCGGTCGTTTTCGCCCTGGTCGCCCTGGTCGTCCTGGTCGATGTGCTGGTTGAGGACCTTGCCGCTGGCGGCGTCGACGGTGACGTCGTGGCTCTTGTGGTCCTTGCCGAGGACGTCGACCTCCCAGACGGTGGAGCCGTTGCGGTCGTTGTCGTCGAGGCCGTAGGAGACAACGGTGCCGGGGACGGCCTTCAGGGCCTTGGCGGTGGCCTTGGCGTGGCCGGTCTTGTCGGCGTTGACCAGGGCCTGGGTCTCGGCGGCGTCCTGGGCGGCGTCGTCGTCGCGGTCGGTGTGCTTGTTCAGGACCTTGCCGTTGCCGGCGTCGAGGGTGACGTCGTGGTTCTTGTGGTCCTTGCCGAGGACGTCGACCTCCCAGATGAGGGAGCCGTCGCGGTCCGCGTTGTCGAGTTCGGCGGAGGTCGCGGTGCCGGGGACGGCCTTGAGGGCCTTGGCGGTGGCCTCGGACTGGCTGATCTTGTCGGCCTTGACCTGTGCACGGTCCTTGGCGGTGTCGTCCAAGTGGCGCTCGTTCTGGGAGAGCTGGACCGAGGAGTGCGGGGCCGGGGCGTCGTCGTCCGCGAAGGCGGTCGCGGCACCCGTGCCGCCGATCAGTGCGACGGCGGCGGCCGTGCCGAGGACGACGGCGCGGGTGGTGAGCGTGCGCTTGGCGGTGGCCTTCATGGGGACATTCCTCCGGATCGTGTCGCGGTTTCGTTCCGTCGGCGGGCCCTGTCGCGCCCTTCCGACATTCACCACAGTGCCGAACCGAACCTGAACACAACCTGAAGCCGGGAAGCTCTCCGGCCGGCGTCCCGCATCCGGCCGCTCCGGTCGGCTCATGCTCACCAAGGAGCAGCCGTACCGCGTCAGTCACCCCGATGTGTACCCGGAACGGCACATCCCGGTTCTGGCTGGTGCCACACCGGGATGTGCCGTGACGGGGCCGGTTAGTCGACGAGGGCGAGTTCCCGCTCGTCCGCCGGGATGTCCGTCGGCTCCACCGCCGGCTTGTCGAGCTTGCGCCGTCCGAGCACTCCGGACAGTCCGATGAGCAGGCCGATCGCCGAGAGGACGGTGATCGTGAGCAGCGCCGGGGTGAAGCCCGCGAGCAGGGCGTCGGGGCCGGTCTTGCCTTCGCCTCCGGCGGTGAGGACGGCCGTGACGATGGCGAGTCCGATCGCGCCGCCGACCTGCGTGGAGGTGTTCAGCAGGCCGCCGGCCAGGCCCTGCTCGTGGTCCGGGATGCCGGCGGTGGCCTGGATGTTGAAGGACGCGAAGGCCAGGGTGAACCCGATGCCGAGCAGGATCATGCTGGGCAGCACACCGACGGCGTAGGGGGCGTCCCGGTCGATGACGAGGAAGAGCACGTAGGCGATGAGGTGGGCGATGACGCCGCCCGCGATGGTGCGCGGTGTGCCGATCCGTGCGATCAGCGGCTCCATCTTCGGCGAGCCGAAGGCGACGATCAGCGCGGCCGGAAGGAAGCCCAGCGCGGTCTGGAGCGCCGACCACTGCAGCACCGACTGGAAGTAGAGCATGACCACGAACTGGAAGCCGATGTAGCCGCCGAAGAACACCGATATGCCCAGGTTGGCCCGTGCCAGCGAGCCCGAGCGGAGGATGCCGAGACGGACCAGCGGATGCGCACTGCGGCGTTCGATCACGATGAAGGCGAGCAGCAGCACCGCGGCGATCGCGAACTGGATCAGAGTGTTCGGCGCGGCCCAGCCGGCTTCCGGCGCCTCCACGACGGTGTAGACGAGCAGCAGCATCGCACCGACCGAGGTGATCGCGCCGGGGATGTCATAGCCGCCGGAGGGGCGGGGGCCGTCTTTGGGGAGCAGGCGATTGGCCGCGATCCACGCGATCACCGCGATCGGTACGGGCAAGAAGAACGTCCACCGCCAGCCGACCTGGGTCAGCAGGCCGGAGAGCACCAGGCCGGCCGAGTAGCCGCTGGCACCGAAGACGGAGAAGACGCCCAACGCCTTGTTGCGCGCGGGGCCTTCGGTGAACGTGGTGGTGACGATGGACAGTGCGGCAGGTGCGGTGAACGCCGCCGCCATGCCCTTGAGGATGCGGGTGGCGATGAGCAGGGTTCCGTCGTCGACCAGGCCGCCGAGCACGGAGGCGGCGGCGAACACGGCCACCGCGGTCAGGAAGACCCGGCGGCGTCCGAGCAGGTCGGCGGCGCGTCCGCCGAGCAGCAGCAGTCCGCCGTAGCTGAGGACATAGCCGCTGACGATCCACTGCAGTGCGCTGGTGGACAGGCCCAGGTCTGCCTGGATGGAGGGGAGGGCGACGCCCACCATCGAGACGTCGAGCGCATCGAGGCCGATGACGAGGGAGGCCGTGAGCAGCACTCCCCAGAGTTTGGCGTTCCACGTGACGGTGGAGGCGGACAAGGGCGCGGAGGAAGTCATGCCGTGACTCTCACATGCACACGCATCGAATGCAAGCGCATTTAATCTCCGTGCATCAAATGCTGGCGCATGTTATCCTCGCCCCATGATCGGTGGCTCAGAGCAGGAATTGGTCGACGAGTGGCATGGGCTTCTCGCCCGTCACGCCACCGTGTACAACGCTCTTGAGCACGAGTTGCAGGCACAGCACGGCCTGGGCGTCAGCGAGTTCGAGGCGCTGGAACTCCTCACCTCCTCCGACCACGGCAAGTGCCGGGGCCAGGACCTCACTCACGCGGTGCACCTGAGCCAGAGCGCCGCCTCCCGCCTGGTCGCCAGGCTGGAGCGAGGCGGCCTCGTCGAGCGAGTCATGTGCGACCTCGACCGCCGCGGCATCTTCGTCGTCCTCACCGACGAAGGCCGCAAGCGCTACAGCGACGCGAAGCCGACCCACCGCTCCGTGCTGGCGCGGACTCTCCACGGAGACAACTGACCAGCCCCCGCGGCACGTCGGTGACCTTGTGAGAGGTCGATCCCGCATGGCCGGGATGGCTCCGACGAGCCGACTGCCGCCGAGCGGCCGGGGGCCGATGGCCGGCTGCGGCCGACCTCGTCCGGCTCGGTCCCTCCGTCCGACGCCGGCTGTACGGGATGCCCGGACGCCCCGGGAGAAGGCCTGGGTCTACTGACCCACAGCGTTGTTCACACGGCTGATGGGTGACCGGCCTGCGAGTGCGGTGTGGCTGCGGTGGTGGTGGCAGGCGTGGCGGAAGTGCTGCAGGGCTTCGGTTCGCCGGGGGTCGTTGCCGGTGTGGGTCCTGATGAAGTGCGCTGAGCCCACCCCGGTGTCCAGGTCCCGCTGTCGAGGCGGCCGGCGTATGCGGAGGTGAGGTGGTGACGCAGTGCGGTGAGGGCGGGGTGCGGGTTGTCGGTGCGCCAGATCAGTGAGTGCGGGTAGACCGGGGTCGGGTCGTGGAGGGGGATGCGCCGCAGGTCGTGGCCGGCCGGCCAGACCAGCGGGGTCCGCTCGCTGACGAAAGTCGCCAGCGTCGAGGAGTCCGCGATCGTGTCGAGGAGGGGCTCGATACCGAAGTCGGGGCCGATACCGTCGATGGTGAGACCGAAGGTGGCAGCGAGTTCGTCATAGTAGGCGGCCCACTCGGTGCCGGGGGTGTTGCCGGGCATCCAGATCCGGCGGCCGGCGAGCTGGGCGGGAGCGATCGCGCGGGCGGCGGCGAACTCGTGAGCCGGTCCGGTGAACAGGTGCAGCGGTTCGTCGAAGACCGGAGTCGCCTCGATGCCGTCGGGGAGGTGCCGGCCCGGCATGGTGACGGCGCGGAAGGTGGCGTCGATCGTCCCGGACCGGACGGCGGCGATGGCCGCGTCGTAGTCGAAAAGGGTCACGACATCGAGATCGGTCCCGGGATACGCGCGGTGGAAGTCGCGGAGCAGACCTGCCACCGAGAGCCGGCGGCCGATCACGTCGACGCGCAAGGCCCGGCGCCCTGGCCGCACGGAAGCGGCTGCCCGTTCCTCGGCCTGGAGGAGAGCCCGGGCGTACGGCAGGAACGCCTGTCCGTCGATGGTGAGCCGGGCCCCACGGGCCGTACGGCTGAACAGCTGCACACCGAGGTCCTTCTCCAGCACGGCGATGCGCTTGGAGACGGCCTGTGGGGTGATCGACAAGTTGGCGGCGGCTTCTTGGAACTGTCCCGCGTCCACGGCGGTGACAAAGGTGCGCACGGCGATGAGATCCACGCTGAGCATCCTAGGTGGACAACCAATCGTTGAGTCTGATCGGTGAAATGGTTGTTTGATTCCGGTACACCACGCTCGCTTTGATGTCTCTGGTCAACATGCGGTTTCGCCAGCGGTGCGGCAACAGGAGCGCCGCCCCGGCAGCCGGGTGGCTGCCGGGCCTGCATTTCCAGGGCTCGGACCGACCACACGCACGGGCGGTTCGACCCATCGGTCGCCCCGTCGGCGCGACCGCACCGCGACGGGTCGAGCCGTCCACCCAGCTGCCGATGCCGGTGCGGTCGACCACCGACAAGGCCCCCCACCCGCGTCTCTGACCGGGACGGGGCTCCCTACTCACCCCGGAGGCGACCCCCACGTGCCGGATTCCTTCGTCCACCTGCACAATCACACCGAATACTCGATGCTGGACGGCGCGCAGAAGCTGCAGCCTATGTTCGCCGAGGTGGCCCGGCAGGGCATGCCGGCGATCGCCATGAGCGATCACGGCAACATGTTCGGTGCCTACGAGTTCGCGCAGGTCGCGAAGGGCTTCGAGGGGATCAGGCCGATCGTCGGCATCGAGGCGTACGTGGCACCTTCCTCCCGGTTCGTCCGGAAGCAGGAGTTCTGGGGGCCGGGAGGCCGACGCGCCACGAGCGCGGACGGTGAGGGGTCGAAGGATGTCTCCGGTGGCGGCCGCTTCACTCACCTGACCATGTGGGCGCGCAACAGCCAGGGCCTGCGGAACCTGTTCTGGCTCAGCACGCAGGCCAGCTATGAGGGTCAGTTCCCTGCCGGAAAACCGCGCATGGACCGGGAGTTGATCGCCGAACGGCCGGACGGCATCATCGCCACCACCGGCTGCCCCTCTGGCGAGATCCAGACCCGTCTGCGGCTGAACCAGTACGACGAGGCGAAGGCTGCTGCCGCGGCCTACCAGGACGTCTTCGGCCGCGAGAACTACTTCCTGGAGCTGATGGACCACGGTCTGGACATCGAACGTGCGGTCCGTGCGGGCCTGTTGCGGCTGGCCGGGGAACTGCACATCCCCCTCCTCGCCACCAACGACGCGCACTACGTCACCGAGGACCAGGCCGACGCTCACGACAGCCTGCTGTGCATCGGTGTCGGCAAGAACAAGGACGACCCGGGCCGCTTCCGCTTCAACGGCTCCGGCTACTACCTCAAGACAGCCGCACAGATGCGCAGCCTGTTCTCCGAGCTTCCGGAAGCCTGTGACAACACCCTGCTGATCGCCGAGCGCATCGAGTCCTACGACGAGGTCTTCGACTACGTCGACGAGATGCCGCAGTTCCCGGACGTGCCCGAGGGCGAAACGCAGGAGTCGTGGCTTCGCAGGGAAGTCCTCAACGGCCTGGCGGTGCGCTACGGGAACCCGGTCCCCCCGCACATCCTGGACCGCTTCGAGACCGAGATGACGGTCATCGGTCCCATGGGCTTCAGCTCCTACTTCCTCGTCGTGGCGGACATCTGCCGCCACGCCCGGGAGAACAGGATCCCGCTCGGTCCGGGGCGGGGTTCGGCCACCGGCTCGATCGTGGCCTACGCCACCCGCATCACCGAGCTGTGCCCCCTGGAGCACGGCCTGCTGTTCGAACGGTTCCTGAACCCCGAGCGCATCAACCCGCCGGATGTGGACCTCGACTTCGACGACCGTCAGCGCGACCGGATGGTCCGCTACGTCACCGAGAAGTACGGCGAGGAGTACACCGCCATGGTGAACACGTTCGGCAAGATCAAGGCCAAGAACGCGATCAAGGACTCCTCGCGCATCCTCGGCTACCCCTATGCCCATGGCGAGCGGATCACCAAAGCGCTCCCGCCGGACCAGAACGGCAAGTCCGCCCCGCTGGCTGCCGTCTTCGACCCCTCCCACGAGCGGTACGGCGAGGCCGGCGAGATCCGGCAGATGTATGACAACGAGCAGGACGTGAAGCGGGTCATCGACACCGCCCGCGGGGTGGAGGGTCTCACCCGCGGCACCGGCGTGCACGCCGCGGCGGTGATCCTCTCCAAGACGAAGCTCACCGACCGCATCCCGCTGCACATGCGTGCCTCGGACGGCGTGAAGATCACTGGCTTCGACTATCCGTCCTGCGAAGCCATGGGTCTGATCAAGATGGACTTCCTGGGGCTGCGGAACCTGGGGGTCATCGACCAGGCGATCGAGAACATCCGCGAGAACCGGGGCATCAGCCTGGCCACCGTGGATCCCCTGGACGGCGACCCGTCCACCGTCGTGATTCCTCTGGACGACGCCACGACGTACCGGCTGCTCGCCGAGGGCAACACGTTCGGTGTCTTCCAGCTCGACGGAGGCGGCATGCGCGTCCTCCTCAAGCAGATGGAACCCACCCGGTTCGAGGACATCGCCGCGGTCAACGCCCTCTACCGGCCCGGCCCCATGGCGGCCAACGCCCACACCAACTACGCACACCGCAAAACCGGCCGCCAGGAGATCACTCCGATCCACCCCGAACTGCGCGACGCCCTGGAGCCGATCCTCGGCAACACCTTCCATCTGCTCGTCTACCAGGAGCAGATCATGGCCATCGCCCGGGAACTGGCCGGGTACACCCTCGGCGGCGCCGACCTGCTGCGCCGTGCGATGGGCAAGAAGAAACCGGAGGTGCTGGCCGCGGAGTGGGACAAGTTCCACGACGGCATGCGGGGCAACGGGTACCGCGAGGAAGCCATCAAGGCCCTGTGGGACGTCATGCTCCCGTTCTCCGGCTACGCGTTCAACAAGTCCCACACCGCCGGCTACGGACTTGTCTCGTACTGGACCGCCTACCTCAAGGCCAACTACCCGGCCGAGTACATGGCCGCCCTGCTCACCTCGGTCGGCGACGACAAGGACAAGGCCGCGGTCTACCTCGCCGACGCCCGCAAGAACGGCGTCCGGGTCCTCCAGCCGGACGTGAACGAGTCCGTCGCCGAGTTCACCGCTGTCGGTGACGACGTACGGTTCGGGCTGCGGTCCGTACGGAACGTCGGCGACCACGTCATCGAGGCCGTCGTCGATGCCCGCCGCCGGAAAGGGAAGTTCACTTCCTTCGCCGACTTCCTCGACAAGGCCGACCCGCCCGCACTGAACAAACGCGCTGTGGAGTCCCTGATCAAGGCCGGGACCTTCGACTCCCTGGACCATTCACGCAAGGGACTCACCGCCGTCCACGAGGCCGCCATCGACGCGATCATCCCCGTGAAGAAGGCGGCAAGCTTCGGGCAGGACGATCTCTTCGCCGGCCTGGGCGGCGAAGGCGACGGCGAAGGAAGCGGCGCACCGGCCTTCGGCCTCGACTTCCCCATCGATGACGCGGAGTGGCCCCGCAGACAGCTCCTGGCGACCGAGCGCAAGATGCTCGGCCTCTACGTCTCCGCCCACCCGCTGGACGGCGCCGAGCACATCCTCTCCGGCGCACGGGACTGCACCCTCGCCGAACTGCTCGCCTCCGGCCGCACCACCGGGGACGTGCAGCTCTCCGGACTGATCACCGGCATTCAGCTCAAGATGACCAAACAGGGCAACGCCTGGGCCATCGTGAACCTCGCGGACCGGGATGCCGGTATCGAGGTGCTCTTCTTCCCCGCCGCCTACCAGTTGGTGCAGCACGCGCTGGCCGAAGACAACGTCATCTCCGTCAAGGGCAAGATCGAAGACCGGGACGGAACCGTGAACGTCTTCGGCCGAGAACTCGCGGTGCTGGACGTGTCCTGCGCCGAGCACGGCGGGAAACCCCCCGTGCGGCTGGCCCTCCCCGCCCACCGGATCACCAAACAGTCCGTCAGAGAACTGAAGCGCATCCTTGCGGACCACCCGGGCGACAGCCCGGTGCACCTCAGCGTCCGCGGCGCACGCAAGACGACCGTCTACGCCCTGCAGGCCAAGGTGGACGCCACCACCGTCGCCTCCGACGTGAAGGGCAGCTTCGGAGCTGACGCGTGGGCGGGCCTGGCATGACGGCGGGCCACAGGCGACGGGTGCGTCAGGGGCTGCCCGTCTTCAGCCGCAGGTTCCACTTCTCCAGGGCCTCGCCGACCGGCTGGAAGATGGTGATGGTGGCACCGCCGAAGTTGCCGCAGCCGGCGGCGCCGCCGCCCGAGTGCACTCCCAGGGCCTTCGGGGCGTTGGGCTGGGTGACATACGATCCGCCCGAATCGCCGGGCGCCGAGCAGGCGTTGGTGAACGAGAGGCCCTCGATGACCACGTTGCCGTAGTCCACGGTCTGGTCGACCCGGGTGATCTCCCCACAGTGCCAGCCGCTGCTCTGCCCGGAGTGGCACATCGACATACCGGCCAGGCCCTCCTGCGCGCCGGTGACGGTGACCGGCGCACCGCCCTGGCCGGCCACGTTCGAGCTGACCGTCCAGTCCGGCTGGTCGACCTCGACCAGCCCGAAGTCTCCCTCGCGTCCGTTGACGCTGTGCCCGCCGCCCCGGTTGGAGGTCCCCATCAGGCTGCCGTCCTTGCCGAACGCGGCCTGATCGGCGGTGAGGGTGCAGTGACCGGCCGTGAGGAAGCCCTGGAAGTCCCCCGGCCCGGTCACCGAGAAGCCGATGGAACAGATGCCCTCGCTGCCGGGCATCCAGCGCTCACCGCCGACCACCGTGCCGCCCTGCTGACGCGGCGTCTGGTCGCTGCGCTCGACGGTGACGGGGATCTTCGCGCGCGCTCCGAGTTCACGGACGCCGTGCTCGAAGACGGCGGTCCGGGCCGTGTGCCGGGTGCGGTCGACGCGGACCACCACACCGTTGGCCCGCTCGTCCACGCCCCAGCCGGTGACGCCGGGCACCCCGTCGCCGGCCCGGCCGGTGATCTGCCGCACCAGGGCCGTGAGCGCGGCGCGGCCGTGCGGCACCGTCTTGGGCACCGCCCCGGCGGCCCGCACCCGCTGTGCGTCGGCGGCGCCGGTGACCGCGACGACGAGCTTGCCGGTGGTCTTGTCGAACCACATCCCGGCGGGCGGGGTGCTCAGCGCCCGGCGCACGGCCGCCGCGGCACGGTGCGCGTCGGTCTCCTGCGCGAGCCGGGTCCGCACCTGCACCGCCGTCAGCCCGAGGTCCCGGCGCATCGCGTCGAGCATGCCGCGCGGCGAGGGCTGGGGCGTCGGGTCGGGCCGGGGCACGCCGTGCGCCGGGCTGAACGGGCCGACCGCCGCCAGGACGGCGGCGGCGGTCGCGCCCCAGAGAGCTGCCTTGCGAAAGCGGCGTTCCATCGGGGATCTCCTCGCGGTGTCGAGTGCACGTCGGATCCGATGTGGTGAGCGTGCTCGACACCGGGGCGTGCGGCATGAGTAAGATCCCCGGCATCATGACCGGGTGTTCCGTGAACCCGGCCGTCAAGTCCCCACCGTCCACGGCGCGGTGGCGTTCCGGCAGCTGCCTGAGGCGCTGCGCAATGTGACCTACTCGGGTGCCCGCCATCCGGGAGCGACGACACCTGAATGCCCGTCATGCGCGGCGGGGGGGGGGGGGGGGGGCGGGCCGCCCCCCCCCCCCCCCCCCCCCCCCCCCCCACCCCCCGGGG
>NZ_JBEZHQ010000031.1:0-105015 GCF_040650675.1 Streptomyces sp. NPDC048637 | reverse complement strand
CAACCGCCATCTGGCACAACTGGACCACCGGAGCCCCAGCCAAACGATCCCTGACCGCCTACGACCACTGAGAACATCGGACTCATTCATCTAGGTGACTTTCGTCCGAAGCAGCTGGTTGTTGGTCTGTGTGAGCCGTTGGCTGATGCGCAGTGGGCGCGGATCGAGCACGGCTGTATCAGCGGGCTGCTCGCCCAAGAACGCCCCGGGCTGGACACCGAGTTGCTTGCCCAGGTCCTGATGGGCGCACTCCGGGGTGGACGAAAAGGCCACGCGCCCGTGCTGCACGCTGCGTCGATGCAGCGTGCAGCACGGGCGCAGTATGCGCCGTACGGGCGTGACGGCTACCGCCTCGCCGAACCCGGCTGCAGGGCTGCCTGTTCCAGTAGGGGATGCGCTGGAAAGGCGGGTGTCACAGGCTCTTGGCGATGGTGTGCAGGTAGTTGGCCAGGTCCTGGGGGTGGGCGTACATGGGGCCGTGGCCGGTGTCCCATTCGGTGGTCTGTGCGCCTATGCGGTCGGCCATTTCGCGCTGGGTGGCGGCGGGCAGTGCGCGGTCCTGTGTGGCAACCAGGTAGTGCGAGGGCTTCTCGCGCCAGGCCGGGGTGCCGGACGGGGCGGCGTCGATGCCCAGGCGCGGGAACTTCTGGACGGCCGCGGCGAGCGCGATGCGTTCGGCGGGGGCGTCCGCGGCCACGACCGTCCCGTACGCGGGCCGGTCGATGTACGAGTACCCGTCGTCGGTGACCTTGAGGTGCTCGGGGAGTGCGCTGCCGGGGTGGCGCTGCACGAAGTCCCGGACCGACTCCCCCTCGTCGGGGGTGAATGCGGCGATGTAGGCCAGGGCCTTGA
This sequence comes from Streptomyces sp. NPDC048637, assembly GCF_040650675.1. NCBI lineage: Bacteria > Bacillati > Actinomycetota > Actinomycetes > Kitasatosporales > Streptomycetaceae > Streptomyces > Streptomyces sp. NPDC048637. The sequence continues at coordinate 104,163 of NZ_JBEZHQ010000031.1, read as the reverse complement.
CGTGGTCCTGGCCGGTGGCCGCGTTGGTGATCACCGCGCCGCCGTAGGACCAGCCCACCAGCAGCACCGGTCCGTCGACGGTGGACAGTACGCGGCGTACGGCCGCGATGTCGCCTTCCAGTGAGTCCACGGGGAGTTGGGCGGCGACCGGCTCGTGGCCCAGAGCGCGCAGTGCGGTGAGGGTCTCGCTCCAGGCGGAGCCGTCGGCCCACAGGCCGTGGACGAGGACGATGGCGGTCATGCGTAAGCCTCCGGGAAGTCGGGGGGAGTGGCGTGGGGGGAATCGCCGTTGCAGGAGAGGCCAGGAATGCCTCGACAGTGTCGCGACCTAACTGCTGAAATAGATGTTAGGGGTTAGATTGCGGGGGCGTCAACCGATCATGCGTCCTTGAGTGGTTAGATCGGGGGTGAGGCGTGACGGGTGGAGATGGGGACGGGGCGGGGGAGAGGGATGGCCGCGGCCGGTCCGCGCCTGATCGGAGAGCCCGTCTCGTGGGGGCTGCTGAACATTCGCTGGATACGCCGCGGCGCATGCCGCCTACGCCTCCACCGCGTACTCGACCCTGGTGTTCCCCTCGTTGCGTGCACGGCGCCGACCTCCGTCAGAAGGTGCCGGATACGCTGCGCTGACGGTCGGGGAGTGGCAGGAAGCCGGTCCTCGGGTGGCAGTTGATGTAGTCGGCGGTGACCGACCCGCTCGGCAGCACCGAGACCTCGTGCCAGAAGGCGACGTCCAGCGGCCCCTCCGCGCCGCCGGCCATCCGGTAGAAGCTGGCGTAGATCTCCAGGTGGGTGCGGTGTGAGCGGCACCAGGTCATGAGGTGCTCCAGCGAGGCGAACCAGGCGAGGGTGCAGGCGCGGTCAAGGGGCGTACCGTCGGCCGACTCCTCGACGAGGTTACGGGCCGCGATGCAGCCGGAATCGGGGTTCGTGGCGAGGAAGTCGACGCCCCGGTCTTTGACCGGCCTGACGTCGGCCAGGTACTTCTCGCGGTACAGGGTGCTGGCGGACCAGTCCTGGGCGGTACGGATCAGCGTGACGTTCCCGGGCACCTCCACAGTGATGCGCCGGCCGCGGGTCTCCCCCTCCCCAGGGGCGCTCGGTTCGAAAACCGGCAGTTCCGGCTCCAGTGCCTCGGTGGCCGACGCGGGGATACGGTCACGGGCGGCACCCCAGTAGTCGTGCACCGGGGTCTCGTGCATCTGGACCGCGTGGTGCTGGCACACGCCGCTGGTCGCGTAGTCGTCGCAGTGGTGACTGTGCAAGATCTCGTTGCGTTCGAGCGGGATGACGCATGCCTCGCGCCAATGGCCCACCGGTCCCTGGTCGGGCAGTCCGCTCCAGGCCGAGCGGACGGGGGCGGACTCCTGCCACTTGCTGTACGCCTGCGGGTCGTACCAGTACGCCAGCCACACCACGTTGTGCAACCCGGCGGTGTCGAGGAACGATCCGCGGTCCAGCACGTCCGGCCGGTGCTGCCCCGCGAAATGTCCCGCGAGTACGGCGGCGCCCTGCGCGGCTTCCTCGGCCGACGGCGCCTGGCAGGCGTACTGGACGAACACGAACGCCTCGGTGCCCTCCGGGAAACGGGCGGCGTAAGCGGGGACACGGGGAGTGTGGCCGGGGCCGGTCCTTGGCATGTCGTCTCCTTCTCAAGCCGTTGGTCGTGTGGCTGGAGGCTAGGAGCGGGCGAGACCCCCGTTTTGTCCGACAGCGCACGGCGACTTGGCCGTGAGCGCCGCATGGACCGGCCGGGGCAGAGCCGTCCAACGGGCCGGTTACTGTCTCCTCCAGGTGGAGAAGCAACGGTCAGCAGATGGATCCGGCGCGGCCGAATTGAGGATTGCCGAGGGGACACTTCCGGGCGGGGGCCAGCACCTGCCGTACCGAGCCGATCCGGCTCGCCGTTGAGGCCTGGCAAACGGGGTCGATGCCGATTGCCTCGCCGGGCGGACCCGGTGCCGAAAGGCCGTCAGGGGTTTGCGTGTTGCTCGCTGTGTGGGCCGTCGGCAAGGACGCCGGCTCGGCAGGTGGGCCACCGTCACCTGTCATGTTTGATCGCGACGCCGCTGGTAGTGCCGCGCGGCGCGCACGCGGTCTCCGCACATGGTGGAGCACCACTGGCGGCGGGCGTGTTCGCGGAGGAAGAACCGTATGCAACCGTGCGCCGCACATTGCCGAAGCGAGGTGCCCCGGGGGCCGCAGAGGACGTCGATGGCATCGGAGGCGATGCAGGCGAGAACGGCGTCGACGGTGTGGGGCGCCGTGGTTTTCCACTCGCTCCGGAGGGAAGGGGGGTGCCACCGAAGTTGCGCTGAGCCGGGCGCCCCGGCCGCTGCCCCATTGACGGTGCCGAGCGCGGCACTGTCGGGCGCGCTCTCCTCGATGGCCGCGGTGAACAGTGCGCGCACTGCTGCACGCAGCTCGGTGAGGCGGCCGACGTCGTGATCGCTGAACCGGAGCGGCTGGGTCGCGAGCCGGTGCCCGGCGACCCAGCCTTCCACGCTGTGCGCAGGGGCGAGGTGGTCGACTTCGCCCGTCGGTCCGCGGCGCAGAGTGTTCGCCAAGGCGACGGCGACGGAACGTTCTTCGCCGGGCGCCGGGTCGTACTTCACCATGGTTGCCAGCGTAATCGCCGGCTCACCATGCGAGGGTCTGCCCAGGCAGCAGCACGTGCAGCTGATCGCTGCGGCCGGCCGCGGCGAAGGCCTGGGCCACATCGGATTCGCTGTCGGTGTAATGGCTCCACCCATTGAGATGGACCGGAACGACAGCGTTCGCGCCCAGGAGGCCCGCGGCCTCGGCGGCGCGGGGCGCATCGAGCGTGACGAATCCACCGTCGAACTTGAACGGCAGGCTCGCGCCGCCCACGAACAGGATGGCCACATCGGGCTGTCCGGTGCGCTGCACGATCTGGCGTACGACGTCGACGGAGGCGTTGTCACCGCTGATGTAGATGCTGCGTCCGTCCGGCGCACCCAGCAGGAATCCGATGACGGTGCCGTTCACTTTTTCGGCGTCGGGGCCCGGCCCGTGCTGCGCCGGTACCGCGGTGATCCGCACGGATTCGCCGTGGACGTTCGAGACGGTGGTGGTGTCCCAGGGCTGCAGGCCCTGTGCGCCGTCCGCCAGCCGTTCGGCACCGCCCTTCGTGGTGAGTACCTGAGGAACCCCCGACAGATAGGCCCGGCCGGATTCATCCAGATTGTCGGGGTGCTGATCGTGGGAGAGCAGGACCACGTCGACCGGGCCCAGTTCCTCGGGCGAGACCGCGGGCCCCTTGATCTTGGTGACCGCGATGACGCCGTCATGTTCAAAAGTGCGGGGCGGGTCGAAGGTCGGATCGGTGAGAAAGCGCAGACCTGCGACGTCGATCAGAACGGTCGGCCCGCCTATCAGGCGAACGGACAACGGTGATGCCTGTGCGTGAGACACATACCCTCACTCTCATGGATAACGAACGTACTTTCCATGAGACAGGAGATGTCGCCGGAGCGCAAGGCCGCTCTGCCGGCCATCGGCGGCGACTCTGCCGCCGATGGCCGGCGGCGGGTGCCGTTCCGTGAGGTGCCGAAGAAGCGCAGGATGCGCGCCTCGTGCGCGCAGCGCCGGATCCGGTCGGGGGTGGCGCACAGCAGGTCCGGGTGGTTGCGGGGCCGGCACTCCGCGCGGTGCCGCGGCCGTGGTGTCCTGTGCCGGGCCCGGCTTCGGCCCTACTCGCCGGTCCTGCCGAATTCCCGGCATTCGCGCGGAGTCATGCCGTACGCCGCGCGGAACGAGCGGCTGAAGTGGGCGGGATCGGCAAATCCCCAGCGGTGGGCCACGAAAGCGATCGTGACGGGTGCGCGCCCCTGCCTGCTCAGTTCGCGCCGGGCCTCCTCCAGTCGGCGTTGCTGGATCCACCGGTGCACGGTGGTCCCCTCGCGCTGGAAGAGCTTGTGCAGGTAGCGCACCGAAATGTGGTGAGCACGGGCGATCGACTCCGGGGAGAGGCCGGGGTCGGGGAGGCGCTCGTTGATGTAGGTGCGGATCCGCGGCGAGAGCGACAACTGGTCGGCCTCCGCGGTGAGCCCCTGCCTCCCGCTCCGCTCGGCGATCAGAGTCTCCAGCAGACACACGGCGCTGGCGGCCAGCCGCGTGCTGCTCTCCTCTCCGTACGGGCCGGTCTGCTCAGCGAGGCCGGCGAGGAACGGAATGACGAGCTGTCCCAGCCCCTCGTCGCCGCGAACCGTCTCGGCGCTCATCCTGCGCAGATCCGCTTCGGGAATGCTGAGCAGCCGGCGGGGCAGCATGAAGACCTTCCACTCCACCGGCTCGCGGAAACCGAGCAAGAAGGGGCGGGCGGTGTCGTAGAAGGCAAGATCCCCCGGGTGCAGCGAGGCCTGCCGTCCGTCCTGTTCGACCACGGCTTGGCCCTTGCACAGCAACCCTATGTGCGTGAATTCCTCACCGGACGTGATGAGGCGGGGCCTCCGGGTCACGCAGTGGGGATCCGCGTCGACCGTGGCGATCCGCAGATTGCCCACCTGGTGGCTGGTCAGGGACCCGGCGAACGGGCCGGTGCCGGGCGTCGCCACGTCGAGCCGGACGAAAGTGTCACAGACCAGGTTGTGCCAGAAGGCGAGCTGCTCTCCCACTGGCAACGCGTTTGTCGACCACACGTCGCTCATGGCTCCTACATCGTATTCCACCGGCCATGCACGGCAACGTCTCCGAGTGGAGTCACTGCGTTGCGCACGGCATCCACGGGGGAGAACGTTCGTTTTCGGCCAAAGCGTGGTGCACGGCCGTCCAAGATCTGCTGCCGGGCGACCCTAGCGTCCCTGGCAGGAAGGGCGACCCCGCGCCCCGAACCCAAGCCGGAAACCGCGAAAGCGTGAGCTCCATGACTGTGAAGACGGCAGCACCGCGTCAAGGCGTCTCTGCGGCACCGGCCGCTTGCTCCCCCACTCTCCCGGACCACCCCACCGTCGTCGGTGGTGTCATCGACCGTAGTGGAGAGACGGTGCTCCGGGTTCCGGCCGATCTTGGATGTATGCACCGTGCCCGGAAGCTCGTCGTGCAGGCCGCCCGTAGCTGGGGGGTGCTGAGCGAGGCTTCGCTGGGCGACGTGGAGTTGTGCGCGGGAGAGGTCGTGGCCAATGCCATGGAGCACACCGGAGCCGCGAGCGTGGTCCGGGTGTCGGCAACCACGTCCGGTGTGCGGGTCGAGGTCGTTGACACCCACCCGCAGCTCCCCGGTCCTGCCCCGTCGGACGCTCAGGGCGAGTCAGGCCGTGGCCTGTTGCTCGTCGACGCGCTCGCCACCGTGTGGGGCGCCCATCCGACCGGGACCGGCAAGACCGTCTGGTTCGAGATCGCTGCCGACCCCCAACCGGCGGGATGTGAGGCACTGGGGCAGGCCGATCGCGGCACGGTGGGACAACGGCCTGCTGCCTGAGTGGACTCCGCCGGGTTCCCGTGCGCGGCCGGCGGAGTTCCGCCGTCCCGGTCTTCGCTCCCGTATCTGCTCCTCATCTCCCGTGCGGTGTCCCCCATCTCCCGTGCGGTGTCCCTGACTTCCGGCCGCTGGGGTGGCCGGCCGCAGCTGCCGCACCGGTGAACCATGTGGTCACCGGTGCTGCCGCTGCGGCCGGCCCGCGCCCCTGCGGGCGGGGACCGCCTCGCTGACGCCTACCGCCCTGCGGGGACGCCGACGCCGTCCGCTTCCGGGGCGGCGGCCCTCGTGGGTGCTGTCTCCGTGAGGAAGGATGTCGCCGTCACGCAGAGCAGCAGCCCGGCCAGGGCCAGGTAAAGCACGTACTCGATGCCGTAGTTCTGGGCGAGGAAGCCCGAGAGGGACGGGGCCACACCGCCGCCGAATATCTCCGCGACGCCGATCACGGTGCCCGCGGCGGCGGCCATCAGGCGCGGGGGGACGGACTCCACCGCCACGGTCCCGGCCAGCAGCCCCAGGCAGCCCATCGCCCCGAAGGCGACGAAGAAGAGCAGCACGAACAGCACCGGTACCACCGGGCCCTGGAGGACAAAGGCGGTCAGCATGCACATCGCCATCAGCAGGGCGACGACCGCCACGGGCTTGCGGCCGAACTTGTCGGACAGCCCCGGGACGACGAGCTGTCCGGCGAAGGCCCCGAACCCGATGCCGGACGCGATGACGCCCATCGCGGACGTGCCGATGCCCAGGTGGTCGACGAGGTAGCTCGGCACCATGGCGCTGAGTACGAAGATGCAGGTCATCGCCCCGCACAGGCCGAGGATGGCCAGCCGGATGTTGCGGTACCGGAAGACGTCCAGCCATCGGACCGCCTCCGGGGCCGTGGGCCCGGCGGACGTGTCGGATGCGGGCGGCGAAGACGTCGCCGGGGGCCCGGCCGGGACGGCGGACTCAAAGGCCGGCAGCTGGTCCGTCTCCCTGATCGTCCGGAAGATGAAGTAGGCCAGCACCAGCCCCGGAATCAGCAGGAGCCCGAAGATCCAGTGCCAGCTGGGCACGACCAGTAGCAGCTGGGTGGCGATGATCGGGCCCAGCCCGATACCGAACAGGGCGAAGGTGCTCTGCTGTATGCCCATGTTCAGGCCGCGGCGGTGCGGCCGTGACGCCTCAGCCGTGGCGGTTATCGCCGTCGGGGTGAACGCTCCCTCCGTGATGCCCATGATGACCCGGATGAGGAGCAGGCTGAACAGCCCGGTGGCGAAGCCGGTCAGCAGTGAACAGACCGAGAAGAAGACGAGCGACCCGACCAGGACCCTGCGGCGTCCCAGCCGGTCGGAGATCCCTCCCATCACCAGGGCCGCAATTCCCCAGGCCATCCCGAGGGCGCCGACGATGTTGCCGAGGTCCTGGTAGTTGAGCCCCAGATCCTTCATCATCGACGGAAACAGTGGGCTGATGATCCAGCGGTCCAGTCCCACAAGGCCGAAGCCGAGGGCCAGCAGGAGTACCGCCGAGCGCTCGTAGCGGATGTCGTACTCTCTTGGTTTCATTCCTCTTGTCCTTTCCGGCCTTCGCGGATCTCGGCGACCAGTTCCCCGGTCGAGAGCGCCCTGCCGAAGAATGTGCCGATGTTCTTTTCCGTGGCCGTCTGTGCCTCGTCGCTCAAGGCGCCGGTGGCGTCGCCGACAAAGGCAACCTTGTAGTCACGCATATAGGCGCCACGCGCGGTGGAATCGCAGCAGACCTCCGTGAGGGTCCCGATGATGATCACGGTGTCCACCTGGCGCGATCCGGAGACGGTCGCCAGTACGGTCTCCAGTTGCGTGTTGTGGAAGGCGTCGTAGCGGTGCTTTTGGACGACGGTGTCGCCGGGCCGGGGCTTCAGGTCGTCGATGACCTGGGAACCGAAGCTGCCTTTGCGCATGCCTGCCACCAGCAGCGCCGGGTTGTAGGTGGATTCGAGGGGGGACACGTTGAAGGTGTCCAGCAGAATGTGCTCGGTATAGATCACCGGTACCCCGGCCGTCCGGCACTCGCCGATGACTTCTTGCATGCGAGGTATCCGCCGGCGTGCCATGGGCACCTCCATGGGATGACCTGCCAGCACGAAATCATTCTGCATGTCTATGACCAGCAGTGCCGCTTTCTGCGGATTCACGCGCCACATCGCATTCAAGGGGTGGGCTCCCTTTGTATTTCGCATGCGGCCGGCCGGATTCCCGGCCTGCCTATTAGGCGCAGATCTTAACCACGGAACGCGTTACCCAAGACATAGCGTTTTTCTATACCGTCCTCGGCGCCATGGGTCTTCACGTTCGGGTTCGCCGATGGGGGAGTGTTTCCTTTGTGGCGCGTCCGCACGCAGAGCAGAAAAGGGCAGAAGCGAAGGTCCGGGCCCTTGTGGACTCACATCCCGGGGCTCAGCCCTCTTCCGTCTCCGCACCGTCCTCGGCACCCTCCGGGGAGCGGGCGTCCTCGGTCCCCTCTCCGGCGAGGAACCGGGCCACCGACCGGGCGAACGCTCCGGTCACGCCATGCTCCCGGCCGGCATCACTGAAGCCCACGGTCAGGCTGATCTCCGGAAGGACCCCGGGCATCCGGGTCGAGGAGAGTTCTGTATCCCGCCCCTCCCGCTGGTCGCGGACGACACCGGCCGGCAGCACCGTGACGCACTCGCCCAGCCCGATGAGCGCCTGCACGGTCCGGAAATCGTCGACGACGTGGAAACGCGAGATCTCGTAGGTGTCGATGAGCGCAGTCGTGATGCGCGCATGATGGGTCAGCACCGGGTTGTCGAACAGGATGAACCGGTAGCGGGCGAGCAGTTCCTTCAGCGCCGGGGCACTGATCTCCTCCAGGGCGGTGCCCCGCGGATGTACCAGGACCAGCTCCTCGGTACCGACGGTCTCGATGTCGATCGGATAGTCCCTGCACGTCGAGTAGAACAACCCCGCGTCGAGCTGGTTCAGTTCGAGCAGGTCGATCAGGGTGGCAGCCGGACGGTTGGTCACCCGGAAGTCGTCCAGCCGGTAGGTGTGGAGGGCAGCGTTCACCACGGCGCCCACGGCCCTCCCGGAAAGCCAGTTGTCGACACCGAACATGGCCTTGTGGGGGTGGTCCGCCACCTCCGCGAAGCTGCGGGGCCTGGGCCTGTCGTGCTTGCCGAGCACCGCCGAGGCATTCGTGAGGTCCCGCATGAGCTGGGCGGCATAAGGCAGGAAGTAGGCACCCTGCTGCGTCAGCCTGACGCCGGTCCAGGCCCGTTCGAAGAGGGCGAAGCCAAGACTCTCCTCAAGCCGCCGCAGCCGCTGGCTCATGGTCGGCTGGGTGACGTAGAGGCCGGCGGCTGCTTTGGAGATGCTCCGGTACTTGGCTACGGCCAGGAATGACTCAATGACCTCAAGGTGCACAGGTCGCCCCGTCTGCCGATGAGTGGGCTGCTGGTCGCCGGCAGGGATCGGGCTCAGCCGCACTGCGAAGGGCTGGACGAACCCCACCGCGACACCGGGTGTCCCGTTCGCGGGCGCTTCAGCGGACCGGCGCTCATGTGACCTGCTCCGGACCCGTGGGTTTGGTGGGGCGGGACATTACCACGGCGTTCCTTGAATCCCGCGCGGTTCCGGCGCAGGAGTCCAGGCGAGATGCGAGCGACCGTTGACAGGCGGGGCCGGCGGGCGCACACTCTGAGCCCATCAGCAACGAACTTTAGTTCACTTTGCGAACAGCCGTGGACGGCAAGGACTTCTCCATGGACAAGGTCAAGCAGACCGCTGCCGAAGCGGTCCTCGATATCACCGATGGATCGACACTGGCCGTAGGCGGCTTCGGCCTCAGCGGCGTGCCGAACGTGCTCATCCAGGCGCTCTTCACCCAGGGCGCCGGACGCCTGAGCGTGGTGTCGAACAACTGCGGCGTCGACGGGGCCGGGCTCGGCCGGTTGCTCGCCGCCGGCCGGATCGCCCGGGTAACGGGCAGCTACGTCGGCGAGAACAAGGAGTTCGCCCGCCAGTACCTGGGCGGCGAGCTGGAGGTGGAGCTGATCCCGCAGGGCACGCTCGCCGAGCGGCTGCGGGCCGGCGGCTGCGGCATCCCGGCCTTCTTCACACCGGCCGGCGTGGGCACCCAGGTCGCCGACGGTGGCCTGCCCTGGCGCTACGGCACCGACGGCAGCGTGGCACTCGCCTCGCCGGCGAAGGAGGTCCGGGAGTTCGACGGCCTCTCCTGCGTCCTGGAGCGCGGAATCAGCACGGACTTCGCCCTCGTCCGCGCGGCCAGGGGCGACCGGCACGGCAACCTCGTCTTCCACAGCTCCGCGCGGAACTTCAACCCGCTCGCGGCGATGGCCGGACGGATCACGATCGCCGAGGTCGAGGAACTGGTCGAGCCGGGCGTGCTGACGCCCGACGAGATCCACCTGCCGGGCGTCTTCGTGCAGCGGGTCGTGCCGCTCACCGCCGACCAGGCCGGCGACAAGCAGATCGAGAAGAGGACGGTGCGAAGCTGATGGCCTGGAACAGGGACGAGATGGCGGCCCGTGCCGCAGCGGAGTTGCGGGACGGAAGCTACGTCAACCTCGGGATCGGACTGCCCACGCTGGTGCCGAACTTCCTCCCCGAGGGGGTGGACGTGGTGCTCCACTCCGAGAACGGCGTCCTGGGTGTCGGCCCGTACCCGACGGAGAGCGAGGTCGACCCGGACCTGATCAATGCGGGCAAGGAGACGGTCACCGTCCACCCGGGCGCCAGCTTCTTCGACTCCGCGCTCTCCTTCGGCATGATCCGCGGCGGCCACATCGACGCAGCGATCCTCGGCGCGATGCAGGTGTCCGCCGGCGGCGACCTGGCCAACTGGATGATTCCCGGCAAGATGGTCCGGGGCATGGGCGGGGCGATGGACCTGGCCCACGGCGCCCGCAAGGTCATCGTGCTCATGGAACACACCGCGAAGGACGGCTCCCCGAAGATCGTCGAGGAGTGCTCGCTGCCGCTCACCGGCACGTCCTGTGTCGACCGGATCATCACCGACCTCGGCGTCCTCGACATCACCCGGGACGGGCCGGTCCTGATCGAGACCGCGCCCGCCGTCACGGCCGACGAGGTGGCCGCGCGTACGGCGGCGCGCCTGCTGGTCGCCGTCCACTGACCCACCGTCCCACCCTCACCTGCCCGAACGGCCCGGCCCCCGGAACAACTGCCGGCCCGTCGGGTGGTGCCCACCCCTTCTGGAGCCCTCATGCGCGACGTCTACATCGTCGATGCCGTCCGCACCCCCATCGGCAAGTACGGCGGCGCCCTCGCCGCCGTCCGCCCGGATGACCTGGCCGCCCACGTGCTCAAGGCGCTGGCCGACCGCACACCACAGCTCGACCCGGCGCGGATCGACGACGTGTTCCTCGGCAACGCCAACGGTGCGGGAGAGGAGAACCGCGACGTCGCCCGGATGGCCGTCCTCCTCGCCGGGCTGCCGGTCACCGTCCCCGGGACGACCGTCAACCGACTGTGCGGATCGGGACTGGAAGCCGTCATCCAGGCCTACCGGGCGGTCGCGGTAGGGGACGCCTCGATCGCGGTTGCGGGCGGCGTCGAGTCGATGAGCCGTGCGCCCTGGGTGCTGCCCAAGCCCGAACGGGCCTTCCCGGCCGGGCACCAGGAGCTGTACTCCACCACCATCGGCTGGCGGATGGTCAACCCCCGCCTCGACGAGGCGTGGACGGTCGCGCTCGGTGAGGGCGCCGAGCTGATCGCCGAGAAGCACGCGATCACCCGCGAGGCCCAGGACGTCTTCGCGCTGGCCAGCCACCACAAGGCCGCGAGGGCCTGGGCGGCCGGTGCGTACGACGCGGAGGTCGTCCCGGTCGGCGGCACCGGCCTGAGGGGCGATGAGACCGTCCGCGACAACGCCGCCCTGGAGGCACTCGCCAAGCTCAGGCCGGTCTTCCGCAAGGACGGTACGGTGACCGCCGGCAACGCGTCCCCGCTCAACGACGGGGCGGCCGCGCTGCTGATCGTCGACGAGGCGGGCCTGACGGCCACCGGCCGCGAGCCGCTCGCCCGGATCAGCGCCTCGGCCGTCAGCGGCATCGCACCGCAGTACTTCGGTCTCGGCCCGGTCGAGGCCACCGGCCGGGCGCTGGCGAAGGCGGCCCGTACCTTCGACGAGCTGACCACCTTCGAACTGAACGAGGCTTTCGCCGCCCAGGCGCTCGGCTGTCTCCACCACTGGCCCGAGCTCGACCCCGCCGTCGTCAACCCGCGCGGTGGCGCCCTCGCTCTCGGCCACCCCCTTGGTGCCTCCGGCGCCCGCATCGCAGGAGCCGTCGCCCACCAGCTCGCCGCTGCGGGCTCCGGCACCGGACTGGCCGCGCTCTGCATCGGCGTCGGCCAGGGGGCCGCCCTCGTCCTGGAAAGGTAGAACACCCATGACGCTCACCCAAGCGGACGTCAGCCGCGAGATCGCGGCCCAACGGCAGGCGTATGCCGCGTCGGACGCGGTGCGGCACCACCCGGACCGCGGCTACGCCCCCTATCGCAGCAGCGTGCTGCGCCACCCCCAGCTGCCGATGACCGTCGTGGCGGACCCGGAGGCGGTGGAGCTGAGCGGGCCGGTCTTCGGTGTCACCGACGTCACCGAGCTGGACTCGGACCTGACCCGTCAGCACCACGGTGAGCCGCTCGGCGAGCGGATCACCGTCACCGGCCGTGTCCTCGACCGCGACGGCCGGCCGGTGCGCGGCCAGCTGGTGGAGATCTGGCAGGCCAACGCCTCCGGCCGCTACGCCCACCAGCGCGATCAGCACCCGGCCCCGCTGGACCCCCACTTCACCGGCGCCGGCCGCTGCCTGACGGACGACCAGGGGCAGTACGCCTTCACCACCGTCAAGCCCGGTGCGTACCCGTGGGGCAACCACCTGAACGCCTGGCGGCCCGCACACATCCACTTCTCGCTCTTCGGCACCGCGTTCAGCCAACGCCTGGTCACCCAGATGTACTTCCCCGGCGACCCGCTCCTGGCCCACGACCCGATCCTGCAGTCCGTCACCGACGACGCCGCCCGGCAGCGCCTCGTCGCCACGTACCACCACGACCTGTCCACTCCCGCATGGTCGCTCGGCTACCGCTGGGACATCGTCCTCGACGGCCCCGCCGCCACCTGGACCGGAGAAGGCCGATGACGCTTCCCACTCCCTCGCAGACGGTCGGCCCGTTCTACGGCTACGCCCTGCCGTTCCCCGGCGGCGGTGACCTCGCGCCCGCGGGGCATCCCGAGGCGCTCACCCTGCACGGGCAGGTTCACGACGGTGCCGGAGAGCCGGTCCCCGACGCGCTGCTGGAGTTCTGGCAGCCGAGCCCCGCGGGCTCGCGGACCGGATGTCCCGGTTCACTGCGCCGCGACCCGGTCACCGGTGGCTTCCTGGGCCGCAACGGTGTCGATTTCACCGGCTTCGGACGGGTCGCCACCGACGCCGACGGCCACTACGCGCTGCGCACCCTCCCACCCGGCGGAGTGCCCTACCTGTCGGTGTGCGTCTTCGCCCGTGGTCTGCTCCACCATCTCTACACGCGGGCCTACTTGACCGACCACCCGCTGTTCCCGGCAGACCCCCTGGTCAGAGCCCTGGATCCGGCACGGCTCGGCACGCTCGAAGCGCGCCCCGAGGGGGAGCGGGTGCGCCGGTTCGACATCCATCTGCAGGGGGAGAAGGAGACGGCGTTCCTTGTCTTCGACTGAGCAGGTGACCGACCACGACCAGAGGCCCGACGACGTCGGGATGCTCTCGCCGGTCTGGGCCGGCTCCGCGGTGGCCGCAGCCACCGGCGACGCCGCCTTCCTGCGGGCCATGGTGGACGCCGAGGCCGCCCTCACCCGGGCCCAGGCCGAACTCGGCCTGGCACCCGCCACCGCCGCTACGGCCGTGGCCGAAGCCGTCACCGACCACGACCTGCGCAGTCTGGCGCGGCGCGCCCGCTCCGCCGGCAACCCCGTCGTCCCGCTGGTCGCCGACCTGACGGCGGCTGTCGGCCCCGAGGCCGCCCCGTACGTCCACCGGGGCGCCACCAGCCAGGACATCCTCGACACCGCGATGATGCTGGTTGCCGCCAGGGCCCTGGACCTGACCCTCGCCGACCTGGAGCGCACCGCCCGGACGCTGGCCGGCCTGGCCCGCGCGCACCGGGACACGGTGATGGCGGGACGGACCCTCACCCAGCATGCCGTGCCGACCACTTTCGGCCTCAAAGCAGCCGGCTGGCTGGCCTTGGTCATGGACGCCCGCAACCGACTGGACGACTCCCTGCGCGGCCTACCCGCCCAACTCGGCGGAGCGGCCGGAACACTGGCGGCCTTCCACGCCTTCGCCGAGGCCGACGGCGCCGCCGCCGACCCGGCACTCGGGCTGCGTCTGCTCGCCGCTTACGCCCGGCAGACCGGCCTCGCCGAGCCCGCCCTCCCCTGGCACACTCTGCGCACGCCCATCGCCGACCTCGGCGCCGCTCTGGCCTTCACCGCCGGCGCGTTGGGCAAGCTGGCCGCCGACGTGCTCACCCTCTCCCGCACCGAGATCGGTGAACTCGGCGAAGGGAGCGGCGGTGTCTCCTCCGCCATGCCGCACAAGGCCAACCCGGTCCGCGCCACCCTCATCGCGGCCGCCGCCCGGCAGGTCCCCGCGCTGGCCTCCGTACTCTTCGGTGCCCTGGGCGCCGAGGACGAGCGCCCGGCCGGCGCCTGGCATGCCGAATGGCAGACGCTGCGCGAGGCCCTCCGGCTGGTCGGCGGCGCCGCCCGCGACGCCGCCGAGCTGACCGCCCAGTTGCGCGTCCACCCCCACCGCATGGGAGAGAACCTCGACCGGACCGACGGGCTGATCGTCACCGAGCACCTTGCCGCGGCCCTCAGCCCCCTGATCGGCCGTGGCAAGGCCAAACAGGCCCTGTCCAGGGCCGCCCGCCGCGCCGCCGAGGAGGGCCTCGACCTCGAAGCGGCCCTGGACAACGAACCGTCGCTCGCCGGCCTCCTGCCCAAGGAACGCCTGCGTCACCTGACCGACCCGACCAGCTACCTGGGCTCCGCCGGCGCTCTGGTGGACCGTGCCCTCAGGGAGGCACCATGAACAGCCCCGGGCCACACCCCCGCGTCGACGGAGCGGCCTGGGCTCCGCCGCTCATCCTGGGGCCCTCGCTCGGCACCTCACTCGCCGTCTGGGAGCCCCAAGTGCCGGCGCTCGCACGGCACCACCGGGTCATCCGCTGGGACCTGCCCGGCCATGGGAGCGCACCCGCATCGCTGATCCCCGCCGCCGGCGCCACCATCGCCGACCTCGGCCGCTTGGTACTCAACCTTGCCGACTACCTCAGCATCGACCGCTTCGCCTACGCGGGCATCTCGCTCGGCGGCGCCATCGGCAGCTGGCTCGCCGTCCACCACCCCGAGCGGGTCGGCTCCCTCGCCCTGGTCTGCTCCTCCGCGCACTTCGGCGAACCCCGCGCCTGGCACGAACGCGCGGCACTGGTCCGGAAGGAGGGCACCGAACAGCTCGCCACCAGCGCGGCCGGGCGCTGGTTCACCCCGGGCTTCACCGGCGGCGCCGCCCTGGTCGAGGACCAGCGCGCCGCCGACCCCGGCGCCTACACCGCCTGCTGTGACGCCCTTGCCGCCTTCGACCTGCGTGCCGACCTGCACCGCATCACCGCGCCCACCCTGGTCATCGCCGGACGGGAGGACCGGGCCACCCCGCTCGCCCACGCCCGCGAACTGGCCGACGGCATCCCGGGAGCCGCTCTCACGGAGATAGCCGGCGCAGCCCACCTGGCCGGCGTCGAACAGCCGGAACACGTCACGGCCGCACTCCTCGGCCACCTCCCGGGCAGCACCGGGGCGACCGTGCGCCGGGCCGTCCTCGGCGACGCCCACGTCGACCGCGCCACCGACCGCACCACCCGATTCACCGCCCCCTTCCAGGACTTCATCACCCGCTACGCCTGGGGTGAGATCTGGACCCGGCCGGGGCTGGACCGCCGGACCCGCAGCTGCGTCACCCTCACCGCCCTCGTTGCCGGCGGTCACCACGAGGAACTCGCGATGCATGTACGCGCCGCTCTGCGCAACGGCCTCACCCCCGACGAGATCGGCGAAGTCCTGCTCCAGACCGCTGTCTACTGCGGCGTCCCCGCCGCCAACGCGGCCTTCGCCGTCGCTGACCGCACCCTCCGTGAGGAAGAGAACTGATGCACACTACCGTCGGCATCATCGGCGGCGGCCCCGCCGGCCTGCTGCTCGCCCGGCTCCTGCACAAGGCCGGCATCGACAGCGTCGTCCTGGAGAGCCGCGCCCGCTCGTACGTCGAACAGCGCCAGCGCGCCGGCATCCTCGAACAGGCCACCGTCGACGTACTGCGCTCCGTCGGCGCGGGAGCGCGCATGGACCGCGAAGGCCTGGTCCACCACGGCATCGAACTGCGCTTCGACGGCCGCGCCCACCGCATCGACTTCCCCGCCCTGACCGGTGGCGGCAGCGTGATGGTCTACGCCCAGACCGAGGTGGTGAAGGACTTGATCGCCCTCCAACTCGCCGAAGGCGGCCCGCTCCTCTTCCACGCCCAGGTCCACGCGGTCGAGGGCGCGGACACCGACCGCCCGACGATCCGTTTCGCCCATGAAGGCCGCGAGCAGAGCCTCACCTGCGACTACGTGGTCGGCTGCGACGGCTTCCACGGTGTCGCTCGACACGCCGTTCCCGAGGTCCTGCGCCGCACGTACGAGCGGACCTACCCGTACTCCTGGCTGGGCATCCTGGCCGATGCGGCGCCCGCCTACGGGGAATTGATCTACGCCCACTCCGCACGCGGATTCGCCCTTGCCAGCATGCGCTCGCCCACCGTCAGCCGCCTCTACCTCCAGGTGCCCAACGGCACCGACCCGGCCGAATGGCCGGACGCGCGGATCTGGGACGAACTTGACGCTCGCCTCGACCAGCCCCTGGTACGCGGCCCGATCACCGCCAAGTCCGTTCTGCCGATGCGCAGTTCCGTCACCGAGCCGATGCGCCACGGCCGGGTGTTCCTGGCAGGCGATGCCGCCCATATCGTCCCGCCCACCGGCGCGAAGGGCCTCAACCTCGCGGCCGCTGACGTCATCGTCCTCGCCGAGGCCTTCGCCCACCTCGCAGCGACCGGGTCCACACAGCTCCTGGACACCTACTCCGACACCTGCCTGCGGCGCGTCTGGCGGGCCGAGCACTTCTCGTACTTCATGACGACCACCCTGCACGCCGACCCGGCGCAGTCCACCTTCGACACCCGGCTGCAGCTCTCCCAGCTGGAGCGCATCACCACCTCACCGCACGCCGCCGCCGAACTCGCCGAGAATTACGTCGGGCTTCCCCTCGGCCCGGCCCTTCGATCGGGCGGACACGGCACCACCGCACGACTCCGCGCCTGACGCCCGGGGCACGAGAGCGGCCGACGGCCGGCCGCGGACCGCCTGCGCCACATGGCCGCGATCCGGTCCGGCCTACTCCGAGGGTTCGCACAGGCGCACTGCGAGGGCGGCGATGTCGTCGTCCAGGCGTCCTCTGCTGTAGCGGAGGAGGTCGCGGTGGAGAGCCGTGAGCAGCTCGTGGGGCGGCGTCGGAGGCTGTTGGCGTATCCAGGCCGCCAGCGGGAAGAACCGGCCGTCGCGGGCGCGGGCCTCGGCGACCCCGTCGGTATAGAGAAGGAGCAGGTCGCCGGGGGCGAAGTCGAAGGTGTCGATGGTGTAGTGATCGCCGATCAGCTCCGCGAGGTTGAGCAGCGGCGAGGGGGCGGTGGGTTCGAGGGCACGGAGTTCCCCGCCGTTCAGGAGCAGTGGTGGCGGGTGTCCGCAGTTGAGGATCCCGATTCGCCCGCCCCCGTGCGGGATCTCGACAAGCAGGGCGGTGGCGAAGCGCTCCATCGGCCCGTCGGGAGGAAAGGCGGCGTTGTAACGGGTGCTGCTGGCGTCCAGCCGCCGCGCGACGCTGACCATGTCGGCCTCGCCGTAGGCCGCCTCCCGGAAGGAGTTGACGATCGCCGCGGCCGCCCCCACTGCGGGCAAGCCCTTGCCCCGGACGTCACCGATGAGCAGTCTGACCCCGTATCGCGTGTCGACCACCTCGTAGAAGTCCCCGCCGATACGGGCCTCCGCCGCGGCCGCGAGATACAGCGACTCGATCTCGACGCTCCCGAAGCGGCGCGGCATCGGACTCAGCACGACCTGCTGCGCCGCCTCGGCGACGAGCCGCACCTGAAAGAGGGTCCGCTCCCGCTGGAGTCGGACATGACTTCCGTACGCGGCCGCCACGGTGACCGCGATGATCCCCGCAGCCGTCCACCACGTCCCCAGGCCGGGGAACACGATGCTGAGGCCGATCATCAGAAAGAGGCAGACCGTCCCCAGCAGGACGGTGGGGAGCACCGGCCACATGGCGGCGGCGAGGGCGGGCGCCGCGGGCAGGAGGCGGCTGAAGGCCACGTCCGGGGGAGTGGCGTATGCCAGGCCGGCGATGACGACGGTCAGGATCACCGGCGACAGCCGCACCAACCTTCGCCGGCCGTGGCGACGACGGAGCCGCGGCTGTCCAGACTCGATCACACTTCACAGAATATCTACGCAAAGACGACATAGCGCTCCGACGGATCGGAGTCGGCCGCCTGCCCTGGTCCGGCTTGCCGGCTTTGGTGGTGTCGCACGCAGCTGTTCCGCGCGACTCCGGTCAAGGTCGGCGGAAGTCTGTGCCCCCCCGCGATAGCACCGCCGCCTCCAGCGGGGTGTCTCTGTGCTGTGCTCAGGCCTTGCGGCCGGCGGCCGAAAGGATGCCGGTAATCGAATGTACGTGCGGAGGATCTCTTGGCCTGCCGAGGCTGCAGGCCCCAGGTGCCGGCCTTGCCCCGCGCCACCCGGTCACCTGACGTGCAGTGCCCCATGCCGCGTGTAGCGGTTCGAGTGGTTTACCGTCCTCGTCCGTGTGAATGCACTGGCTCTGCGCCGTTCGTATGCCAAGTGTGATGCCCGATGAGTACACAAGACATGAGCACCCCAGAGCTGAGCACTCCAGAGCTGAGCACTCCGAGCACGAAGAACACGGACGCGTCGAGCGAGGAGCGACTCGCGCCGGATGCTTCACGCGCCTCGCTCCCCTCGCCCCGGTCGCACGGCGCGCAGCCCTCACGGCGCTCCGTGGTCATGGCGACCGGTGCCTCGGCGCTCGCTGCCGGGCTCACCGCCGCCTCCGTCACGCCCGCGACCGCGTTGAGCCCTGCCGCCGCACCCTCGACGGCGCCGGCCGAGGTGCTGCCCGGCGTCGATCCCAAGGCGTACACCACGGTCGCCCGCGCCATCGCCGTCTACGACGAGCACGACAAACCCCTGGTCCCGGCCTACGTGAAGGCCATCGAGAACGGTTTGCCCGCCAGCGGGGCGAAGGCAACGAAGCGGGTCCTGATCGTCGGGGCCGGACCGGCCGGTCTGCTCGCCGCCAACCTGCTCAAGCGGTCAGGCCACGATGTCGTGGTGATCGAGGCCAACGGCAACCGTGTCGGCGGCCGCATCAAGACGTTCCGCAAGGGCGGCCACGAGAAGGGGGAGCAGCCCTTCGCCGACCCCCAGCAGTACGCCGAAGCCGGGGCCATGCGGCTGCCCGACAGCCACCCGCTCCTCATGGCACTGATCAAGAAGCTCGACCTCAAGCTCCAGGAGTTTTACCTGGTGGACGTGGAGGTCGAGAACCCGACGAAGCAGGCCAACCGCACCTGGATCCACGTCAATGGCATCCATATGCGCCGTGCTGACTACGAGAAGAACCCCCAAAAGATCAACGACACCTTCGGTGTCACGGGCCCCCACCGCACGAAGACCGCCGCTGCCATCCTCGCGCAGGCCCTCGAACCCGCACACCAGCTCATCCGGGGCAAGAAGGGGACGGCTCTCGTCAACGGATGGGCCGAGGTGCTCAAGAAGTACGGCCACTGGTCCATGTACCGGTACCTCACCGAAGTCGCCGGACTCGACACGAGGACCATCGACCTCATCGGCACCATCCAGAACCTGACCTCGCGGCTGCACCTCTCCTTCACGCACAGCTTCCTGTCCGCCGCGCTGATCGACCCCAAGACCAAGTTCTGGGAGATCAAGGGCGGCACCGCGCTGCTCGCCGACGCGCTGTACGCACCGGTGAAGGGGAAGGTACGGCTCGACAGGCGCGCCTTACGCATCGAACACCACGGCGGCAAGGTCAGGGTGCACACCGTTTCCGAGGACTGCCAGACCGGCGACGGGGGTGTCACGGAGGTCTTCGAGGGTGACGAGGCGATCATCACCGTCCCCTTCTCCGGACTGCGCCACGTGGCCTTCGACCCTCCGCTCGCCTACGGCAAGCGCCGGGCCATCACGGAACTGCACTACGACGCCGCGACCAAGGTGCTGTTGGAGTTCTCCCACCGCTGGTGGGAGTTCACCGAGGCGCAGTGGAAGGAGGCGCTGAACTCCATTGAGGACAAGCTCTACGAGAAGTACAAGGCGGGCGGGGTCAAGAACGGCAAATACCTCGGCGCGCACAAGTCCGTGAAGGACCTGGGGGTGACGATCCCCGGCGAACTCAAGAAGTGCTTCGGCGTCTTCCGGCCCGTCATGAGGAACGAACCGGATGCCGCTCATGTCCGTGGCGGCGGCACCGTGAGCGACAACGCCAACCGCTTCATGTACTTCGAGCACGCGCACCCCGTGGAGGGCAGCGACGGAGGCATCATGCTCGCCTCCTACAGCTGGTCCGACGACGCCCTCAAATGGGATGCCTTCGCCGACAAGGAACGGTATCTGCGCGCGCTCGCCGGAGTGCAGGCTGTCTTCGGCCGCCGCTGCGAGGTCTTCTTCACCAACAAGTGCAAGACGCAGTCGTGGATGCGCGACCACTATGCCTATGGTGAGGCTTCTGTGCTCTTTCCCGGCCAGCACACGGAACTGTTCCCCGACGTCCCCGGATCCGAGGGGCCGCTGCATTTCGCGGGGGACCACACGTCCATCAAGCCCGCCTGGATCGAAGGCGCCCTCGAATCCGCCGTCCGGACGGCCTTGAAGGTCCACACGGGCTGACAGGGGTGATCGGACGCCTGGGGGTGGTGTCACCGGGTCCGAGGGAGCGCCCGGTCGACTGCGTACCCGGTGCGGGTACGCCGTCGACCGGGCGGCGCCGGCTCAGAGCACGGCGTGCGGGTACTGCTCGGCGCGGTTCTGGAAGGCCAGGACCGCGGGGTTCTGGATGGTGCCGCCGCGGATCTCGATCGCCCGGCGGATCGTCACGTCACCGTCCCAGCCGGCCGGTCCGTCGAGGACCGGTCGCAGGAACGGGATCAGCGCCTCGCTGTTCTCCCAGGTGGCCGCGTCCCACAGGTAGGACGGGCTGTGGTCCACGCCGTAGTAGTGGACGTGGTCGCCGATGGTGAACATCGGGTCGTTGAAGGTGGTCGGCCGGGCCCAGGCGAAGCCCATGCCCTCGTCGCAGGAGACGTCGATGACGAGAGTGCCGGGCGCGAGCTTCGGCAGGTCCTCCTTTATCAGGAACATCAGCGGCGCCGCGGTGTCCTGGAGTACGCAGTTGACGATGATGTCGTGCCGGGCGAGGAACTCGGCCAGAGGCTCCGGGCCGTCCTCGGTGAGCGCGATGCTGCGCCGTGGATCGAGGGTGTCGTCGGCCACGTCGTGGTCGAAGTGCACGATCCGCGCCGAGTGGATCGGTGAGCTGACGGCGGTGACGCCGCGGGCGGTCAGCACGTCCACGTCGTGCACGCCCAGCGCGCTGAGCGCGGTGACCGCGCCGCGGGCGGTGGCGCCGAAGCCGATCACCACCGCACGCCGCCGGCGCCCGTAGTCACCGGTCGCACCGGTCAGCTGCATGGCGTGCAGCACCGACGAGTAGCCGGCCAGCTCGTTGTTCTTGTGGAAGACGTGCAGGTTGAACGAACCCTCCTGGGTCCAGTGGTTCATCGCCTCGAAGGCGATCAAGGTGAGCCCGCGGTCGATGGCGGCCTGCGTGACCTTCTCGTCCTGCACGCAGTGCGGCCACCCCCACAGCACCTGCCCGTCCCGCAGCTCCTCCAGATCCTCGTGCAGTGGTTTGGCCAGCAGGATGACGTCACACTCCGCGATCAGCTCCTGGCGTGTGCGGAAACCGGCGACCAGCGGTGCGAGCCAGCTGTCGGGGACACCGAAGTGCTCTCCGTAACCGCTCTGCAGATAGATGCTGGGCCGGAGGTCGGCGTCGATGCGTGCGAAGTGCGCTGGGTGGATCGGCAGACGGTGCTCGTTCTCTTTACGGGTCTGCGACATGATTCCGAGCTTGAGCTGCTGCAAAGTACCCCTTTGATTACGCCCTGTTTAACACACCTCCGGGGCGCGGGGGCCCGGGGCGGCGGCGCTCCTTCGGGCCGGGGGCTCCGGTGGGCGTCAGCCGCGTCCGGTGAACTGCTGGCCTACCCCGAGTTGGCGCAGGTCGGCGAGGACCTGGGGGTCCTGGGCGTCGAGCCAGTCGCAGAGCTGGCGGAAGGAGACCATGCGGACGTCCTTGTGCTTCTCGTCGGCGATGTGCTTGATCGCTTCCTCGACGGCGTCCATGTAGATGCCGCCGTTCCACTCCTCGAAGTGGTTGCCGACGAAGAAGGGGGCCCGGTTCGTCTCGTACGCGCGCTGGAAGCCGGCGATGTAGGCGTCGGTGGCCTGCTTGCGCCAGCGCGGGTAGTTGGCCGGCGGGCCCTTGGTGGAGTTCTGGGACTGGTTGTACATCAGGTTGTAGTCCATCGAGAGGACACCGGCGGGGAGGCCGCCGAACGGTATGGACTGGAGCGGGAAGTCCCATATGCCCTGCTTTTTGGTGGGCCAGACCTGGAGGCCGCCGCCGGAGCTGGCGTCGTATCGCCAGCCGCGCTTCCGTGCCGTCGGCAGCAGATTGTCCTGGCCCTTCAGGCAGGGCGTACGGCCGCCGACGAGTTCCTTGCTGTAGTCGAAGGGCAGCGCTTCGATGTCGGTGAAGCCGGTGTGGGTACGCCACTTGGTGACGAAGTCCATGGCCTGCTCGATCTCGGAGTCCCACTGGGCGGGCGTCCAGTGCTCGACCGTGCCGGTGCCGTCGCAGAAGTGGCCGTTGAAGTGGGTGCCTATCTCGTGGCCCTCCAGCCAGGCCCCGCGCAGGTTCTTCAGCGTCTCCTTGATGTGGTCATCGGTGAGATAGCCGATGGCGGAGGCGCCGACGGGGTTGTTCGGGGGCCGGTACAGGCGCTTCTTCGATTCGGGCAGCAGATACAGCCCGGAGAGGAAGAAGGTCATCGAGGCGTTGTGGTCGCGGGCGAGCTTGCGGAACCGCGGGAAGAGGCCATTGCCCACTTCGCCCGCCCCGTCCCAGGAGAAAACCACGAACTGCGGGGGCTTCTGGCCCGGCGCCAGGCGCTCCGGCTTGGGCGGCTGGTTCGGCTGCTTCCCTGTGAAGGCGGTCGAGCCGTCGCCGATCGGCTTGGCCGGTGTCGTCTTGCCGGGCCCGGTGCCGACCTTGCCGGAGGCGGACGACCCGGAGAAAGGGGAGCAGCCGGCGACGGACAAAGCGGCCGCCGCTCCTGCCCCGAGCCCGAGCATCCCTCGTCGGCTGTATTTACGCATATCGGCCCCCATGGCATTCGTTCGGAGTTCTTGTCAGTGGGACGCCCAAGGAGATGGGCAGGAACGGTCGGCCCGTTGTGCTTCCAGCGTGATCCGGGGCGCTAGCGGTCGACTAACGGGGCAGTAACGCATCGTTAATGCCCCCCGCATCTGGCGTGCGGGGTGCGGGGGTTGTCCTTTATTTCCAATGAGCAGCAGTTAAATGCGGCTATTTGCGAGTGCTGCTCGGGGGTGGGGCGGGTCGCAAGGGACTCTCGCGGAATTCCGCCGAAGGGTGATGTCGCTGTGTTCCGGGGGAGAGGGGGCGGCGTCTTTTGGCAACTTGATGCCGCTGTACGGCAGTTCGGCCGCCCCGTGCGGAATGGCCGTGGGTTTGACCAGCTGAACCCCGGCCTTTTGCCGCTTTCCCTGCCGTCGGCACGGTCTGCGTCTCGTGGCTACCGCAATGTACGTCGTGGCCTACCACGGACTTCCGCGGCGTTCGTTGACGTGCCAGGAACGGCTGTTGAGGCTGGTGCCCCCGCACCGCATGCAGGTGGACCGCTGCCCTGCGACTGCGTGTATGTCCTGCACCCACGTTTTCCGGAGTTTCCGTGACAATCGCACCCCTGACTGATGCTGTCCTGGGGATAAGCCCTTTCGGTGCACCCGATCCGAGAATCGTCTCCGCTGTCTGCCGGGCCGGTGGGCTCGGTGTGCTCGATCTCGGCAAGGGGGACAGGCGGGCCAGGGAGGCGCTGGAGAGAGTCCGGGAGTGGGTGCCGGGGCCTTTCGGGGTGCGGGTGTCCGCCGGATGTTCCGTCACCGCGGACGAGTTGAGGAGCGGCGGGGGCGTGCACACCGTGCTGCTCGGCGTGGAGGCGCCGCTGCGGCTGGACGACCTCGTCGCCGACCACCGGGTGCTCGTCGAGGTCACGAGCCGCGACGAGGCGCTTGCGGCAGCCGGGGGCGGTGCGCACGGACTGATCGCCCGGGGCCAGGAGAGCGGCGGGCGGATCGGTGAGCTGAGCACCTTTGTGCTGCTCCAACAACTCGTGGCGGAACCGGCTTTGGCCCTGCCCGTCTGGGCCTGCGGCGGTATCGGGCCGCACACCGCCGCGGCCGCCGTGGTCGGAGGCGCGGCGGGAGTCGTCCTGGACACGCAGCTCGCACTTCTGGAGGAGTCCGGCCTCACGGACGACGTGGCTGCCGCCGTGCGGACCCTCGACGGTTCGGAGACCGTCGTGGTGGCCGGTCATCGAGTGCTGCGGCGCCGTGGGCCGGACGCGTCACCGGTTCCGGAAGACCCGGCGACCGTGGCCGGTCTGCTCGGCGCCGGCGATCTGCGGACGCAGCTGCTCCCCGTCGGACAGGACGGCTTCCTGGCCGCCCGCTTCGCGGAGCAGTGGCGCGACGTCGGCGGGGCGGTCCGCGGGATCACCGCCGCCCTGTGCGAGGCGGTGCGGGATGACGCGCCGGCCGACGCGCTGCGTCGCGGTTCCGCGATGAGCCAGGCGCTGGGTACGCCGCTGCCCGTCGCCCAGGGACCGATGACCCGGGTCAGCGACCAGCCGCGGTTCGCCGCGGCGGTCGCCGAGCACGGAGCGCTGCCCTTCCTGGCGCTGGCGCTCGCCGGCCCGGAGCAGACGCGAACCCTGCTGGAGCAGACGAGTTCCGCCCTCGACGGCCGGCCCTGGGGCGTGGGGGTGCTCGGCTTCGCTCCCCAGCGGACCAGGAACGCCCAGCTGGAGCTCATCCGGGAGTTCCGGCCGTCCTGCGCGATCATCGCGGGAGGCCGGCCCTCGCAGGCGGCCGCCCTGGAAGAGGCGGGTATCGACACCTTCCTGCACGTGCCCTCGCCCGGCCTGCTGCGGCAGTTCCTGGACGTCGGCGTCCGCAAGTTCGTCTTCGAAGGCGCCGAGTGCGGCGGCCACATCGGGCCGAGGAGCAGTTTCGCGCTGTGGGAGGCCCAGATCTCGGTCCTCACCGAGTTCCTCGACACGGCCGGGGACACCGACCCCGGCGAGCTGCGGGTGCTGTTCGCCGGAGGGGTGCACGACGCACGGTCCTCGGCCATGGTCGCTGCGCTCGCCGCTCCGCTGACCGCCCGTGGCGTGGCCGTGGGCGTGCTCATGGGCACCGCGTATCTGTTCACCGAGGAGGCGGTGCGTCATGGTGCGGTGCGGCCGCTCTTCCAGCGGCAGGTCCTGGCGGCGCGGCGGACCGAGCTGCTGGAGACTGCGCCCGGCCACACGACACGGTGTGTGGCGAGCCCGTTCGCCGATAACTACCTGGCTCTCAAGGAGGAGTTGCGGTCGGGGGGCGTCGCGGAACGACAGGCGTGGGAACAGCTGGAACGGCTCAATGTCGGCCGGCTCAGGATCGCCAGCAAGGGTGTCGAACGGGTCGGCGGGGAGCTGACCGAGGTGGCGGAGTCCCGGCAGCTCGCCGAGGGAATGTTCATGGCCGGTGAGGTCGCCGTCCTCCGGTCCCGGGCCACCACGATCCCCGAGCTGCACGACTCGGTCAGCGGCGCCGCCGCCGGTTTCTACGCCGAGCACGCCGCGCGGGCGCGCGAGCGGCTCGGTGCCGCCCGGCCCCGCGACGAACCGCCCGTCCCTGCCCCCCTGGACATCGCCGTAGTGGGAATGTCCTGCATGTTCCCGCAGGCCCCGGACCTCGCCGGCTACTGGGCGAATGTGGTCGCGGGAGTCGACGCCGTCACCGAGGTGCCCGCCGAGCGGTGGGATCCGGCGGTCTACTACGCGCCCGAGGCGGACAGCGCCCACACCGATGCGAAGTGGGGCGGTTTCCTGCCCGACATACCCTTCGACCCGTTGCGCTACGGCATTCCTCCGGCCGCGCTGGGCAGCATCGAGCCGGTGCAGCTGCTGTCGCTCGAAGCCGCGCGCCGGGCGTTGGAGGACGCCGGATACGGCGAGCGGGAATTCGACCGGTCCCGGGCCGCGGTGGTCTTCGGCGCCGAGGCGGGCAGCGATCTGTCCCACGCGGCCGCGCTGCGCTCGCTGCTGCCGGCCTACGTGGGGCAGCTGCCGCCCGAGCTGGACGCACAGCTTCCCCGGCTCACCGAGGACTCCTTCCCCGGCATGCTGGCCAACGTCATCTCCGGCCGGATCGCCAACCGGCTCGACCTGCGCGGTGCGAACTACACGGTGGACGCGGCCTGCGCTTCCTCGCTGGCCGCGGTGGACGTGGCGTGCAAGGAGCTGTCCGCCGGCACCAGTGACCTCGTCCTGTGCGGCGGCGCCGACCTGCACAACGGGATCAACGACTATCTGCTCTTCTCCTCGGTCCGTGCGCTGTCACCGACCGGCCGTTCCCGCCCCTTCGACAGTGCGGCGGACGGTATAGCGCTGGGCGAGGGCGTCGCCTGTCTCGTGCTCAAGCGGCTGGCCGACGCGGAGCGGGACGGGGACCGGATCTACGCCGTGATCAAGGGGGTCGGCAGTGCCAGTGACGGCAAGTCCCTCGGCCTGACCGCACCCCGTCCCGAGGGACAACGTGCCGCGCTGGAACGCGCCTATCGCCACGCGGGGATATCCCCGACGAAGGTGGGTCTGATCGAAGCGCACGGCACCGGGACCGTGGTCGGCGACCGTACGGAGCTCAGCGCCCTCACCGAGCTGTTCACGCAGGCCGGAGCGGCGCCCGGAAGCTGTGCGCTGGGGTCGGTGAAATCGCAGATCGGGCACACCAAGTGCGCCGCGGGCCTGGCCGGTCTGATCAAGACCGCCATGGCGCTGCACACCGGGGTCAAGCCGCCCACCACGCACCTGGAGCGGCCCAACACGGCCTGGGAGCAGGGGAGCAGCCCGTTCGCCTTCCACACCTCGGCGCGGCCGTGGGCGGCGCGACCGGCCGAGCGCGTCGCCGGGGTCAGCGCCTTCGGTTTCGGCGGCACCAACTTTCACGTCGTGCTGCGTGCCCACGAGGGGGCGCCGCCGGCGCACGGGCTCGACCGCTGGCCGGCAGAGCTGTTCGTCTTCTGCGGCGCCGACCGCGAGGACGCCCGGCGGGCGATCCGGCAGCTGCTGCAACTGGCCGAGCAGAACGACCACAACGGCCGCCCGTGGCAGTTGCGCGACTTCGCGGTGACCACGTCCCGCCGCTGCGAGGACTCCGGCCAGCCGGCGCAGTCGGCGATCGTGGCGGGAGACCTGGACGAGCTGACCGTGCTGCTTCGGCGGGCGCTTGCGGGCGAGCACGACCCCGCCGCGGGGGTCTTCGTCGCCGGGGCGGACGGCGGATCCCACGGCCATGGGGCCGACGCGAAGGTGGCGTTCCTCTTTCCCGGCCAGGGCAGCCAGCGACCGGACATGCTCGCCGAGCTGTTCGTCGCCTTCCCGGAGGTCCAGCGCTACCTTCAGCTCGGCCGCGGGTGGGCGGAACTCCTCTACCCGCCCGACGCCTTCGACCCCGCCGCCGCGGCGGAGCAGCGGGCCCGGATCACCGACACCACGGTGGCCCAGCCCGTGCTCGGCATGGTCGGCCTGGCCGCGCACGACCTGTTCGGCCGCGCCGGTGTGGTCCCGGACATGGTGGCCGGGCACAGCTACGGTGAACTGGTCGCGCTGTGCGCTGCCGGGGCGCTGGACCCCGCAACCCTCCTGGAGCTGAGCGCCCAGCGGGCGGCGGCGATCGTCTCCGCGGCCGGCACGGATCCGGGCGCCATGGCCGCGGTGTCGGCCGGTGCCGAGGACGTCTCCCGGCAGCTCAGCGCGGCGGGCCTGGCGGACCGCGTCGTCATCGCGAACCACAACGCGCCCGAACAGGTCGTCCTCTCCGGGCCCGCCGACGCCCTCGCGACCGCCGTGGCACGACTGCGCGAGCACGGTTACGGCGCCACGCCCCTCCCGGTGGCCTGCGCCTTCCACAGCCCGGTCGTCGCCGGTGCCGCTGAGCGGTTCGCCGAGGCGCTCGCCGCGGCACCCGTACGGGAACCGCAGACCCCGGTGTGGTCCAACCGCACGGCGTCCGTCCATGCGCGACGCCCCGAGGACGTACGCGCCGAACTGGCCGCACAAATCGGTGCGCCCGTCCGATTCACCGAGCAGATCGAGCGGATGTACCAGGCCGGAGCCCGGATCTTCGTCGGGGCCGGGCCCGGCTCGACGCTCACCTCCTTCGTGTCGGCGATCCTCGGCGAGCGCCCGCACACGACAGTCAGCTCCGAAACAGCGGGCAACCGGGGGCTGCGCGGCTTTCTCGCCGCGCTCGCCCAACTGGCCGTCGCCGGTGTGCGGGTACGCACCGGCTGGCTGTTCCACGGACGCCACGCCACCGACCTGAGGCACGCGACGCTGCCCGAACGACCTGGCTGGACCGTCAACGGGCACCTGGTGCGCACCCGTGACGGCAGCCCGCTGCCCGGATCTCTCATGCCTGCCCGCCGTATCCAGGAGACGATGGTGACGACGCCGGACCCCCATGAAGCTGCCGTCAACCGGGACCGTATGGTCTCGGAGTTCCTGCGCAGCAGCAGGGACATCGTCGCCGCGCAGCGCGATGTGCTGCTCACGTACTTCGGTGCCGCGCCGGGCACGCCGGTCGCCGCACCGCCGGCTCCGCCGCCGCCCCTCAACCAGGCACCTGTCCCGGCCGCACCGGTGTCGGCAACATCGGTCACGTCCACACCGGTTGTCGGCGACCCCGGCCCCTTCGCGCCCGCTGGGGAATCGGCGTCCCCGGCGGCGCGGCAGACCCCCACGGAGGCCGCGCCGCTCGCCGAGGACGACGTGCTGCGGACCATCCTGGGCATCATCAGCGAGCGCACCGGCTATCCGGTGGACATGATCGAACCCGATCTCGACCTGGAGGCCGACCTGAGCGTCGACTCGATCAAACGGATCGAGATCGCCGGTGAACTGGTCGCCCGGCTCCGGGGCGGCAGCGTCAGCGGGTCAGGCGTCTCCCAGCTCGACGACGCGGAGTTGGACGCCCTGTCCGCGGCGCGCACCGCCTCCGGCATGGCCGGCTTGCTGATTGCACGACTCCGCGGTGTCGAGGAACAGCCCCCCGAGGACGAGACCCCGCCGGATGAGGTCAGTCGCCCGGCCCCGGTGGCGGCGGTCGCCGAGGCGCCGGCCCGCCTGCTGCTGCGGCAGGTGGCCCTGCCCGAGCCGGCCGGAGACCCGGCCGCGCTGGCCGGAAAGCGGTTCGCGCTGCTGGGCGGGAACGGCCCGGTGACCGAGAGCCTGTCGGCCCAACTCGCCGACCATGGCGCGGACCTCGTCATACGCGACGGGCGGCACATGCTGACGGATCAGGACGGCCCGCTGGACGGGGTGCTCCATCTGGCGGCGCTGACCGGCGCCGAGGAGCCGCTGCTGCCCGAGTCTTTCCCGGTGCTGCAGGCCGCGCTGGGGCGCGGGCCCCGGTGGGTGCTCTCCGCCGTCCCCGGCGGGGCGGAGTCACACGAGGGGCGCGCGGACGGACGAGCGGACGGACTGCGGGGGATGTTCCGGACCATCGGCCAGGAGTATCCGGACACGGTGGCCAGGCTGGTCGAGGTCGCCCCTGAGCAGTCGGCGGCGGCCGTGGCAACCGCGCTGGTGGGCGAGTTGCTGGCCACCGACCCCGCCCCGGTGGTCGTCCGGTCCACCGGCGGTCGCTACGGCCTCGAACTGGCCGGGAGCGAACTCGGCCCGCTGGGCGGCAGGGGAGCCGGGCCGGCCGGCGACGGTGCGGCCGAGGCCGGTGCGCTCGGCCTGGAACGGGACGCCGTGGTGCTGCTGGTGGGCGGAGCCCGGGGCATCACCGCGCGCTTCGCCGCGACGCTGGCGGCGGCCGCCCGCTGCCGGATCGAGCTGGTCGGCCGGACCGCCGCGCCGAGTGGTCCGGAAGACCCGGGCACGCGGTCGGCGCCCGACCGCGCCAGGCTCCGAGCGACCCTGTCGGCGCTCGGCGACCGCACTCCGGCCGAGATCGAGCGAACCGTCACGCGGATCCTCGCGCAGCGCGAGATCAGCGCCACGGTCGAGGAACTGCGCCACCTCGGGAGCATGGCGCGGTACCACTCGGCGGACATCCGTGACGCCGAAGCGGTGCAGCGCGTGGTGAAGGAGATCTACGCCGAGCACGGCCGGCTGGACGGCGTGGTGTACGCCGCCGGAGTGATCGAGGACCGGACGCTGGCGGAGAAGGACATCGAGTCCTTCCGGCGGGTGTACGACACCAAGCTCGAAGGCGCCCGCACACTGCTGCAGGCGGTGGAGAACCTGCCGCAGCCGCCACGCTTCACGGTGTTCTTCGGCAGTGTCGCGGCCGTCCTGGGCAACCGCGGTCAGGTGGACTACGCGGCGGCGAACGATGCACTGCAGAGCCTGGGCAGCCGCTGGGCCGCACGCACCGGCGGCCGGCTGCTCACGGTCCACTGGGGACCGTGGGCCCCCACCGGCAAGCACCAGGGAATGGTGACCCCCGAGCTTGCCCGGGAGTACGCCCGCCGGGGGGTCAGGCTGATCGACCCCGAGGAGGGGACGCTCAGTCTGCTGCGCGAGCTCGCCTGGGGCGAGGAGTCGGTCCGCACGGTCGTCTACACCGCATCGGGGTGGTGAGATGACCAGCGGGAAAGACACGTTGCGCACCCAGATCGCCATTGTCGGCATGGCCGTCCTGCTGCCGGGGGCGGCAGACCTCGGAGCGTACTGGCGGAACCTGGTCGCCGGAGTGGACGCGATCACCGACGTCCCGGCCGGCCGGTGGGATGCCGGCTTCTACGATCCGCACGCGGTGGGGCGCTCGGATCGCGTCTACTGCCGGCGAGGCGGATTCGTCGACGATCTGGCCCAGGTCGAGGTCACCCAGTTCGGGATCATGCCCAACTCGGTGGCGGCGACCGAACCGGACCAGCTCATCGCGCTGAAAGTGGCCTCGGAGGCGCTCGCCGACGCAGGCGGCGAGCGCCGGTTGCCCGACCGCGACCGGATCGGCGTGATCCTTGGCCGCGGCGGCTATCTGACCCCCGGACTGTCCCGCGGCTCCCAGCGGGTGCGGACGGCCAACCAGCTCGTGCGCACGCTCGGCGAGCTGCTGCCCGACCTCGGCGACAGCCAACTCGAACGCGTGCGGCAGGAGTTCGTCGCGCGGCTCGGGCCGGACGACCCCGATCAGGCGATCGGCCTGGTGCCCAACCTCACCGCCTCCAGGGTCGCCAACCGGCTCGACCTGCGCGGCCCCGCGTACACCGTGGACGCCGCCTGCGCATCCTCACTGGTCGCCGTCGACCAGGCGGTGGGCGAACTGGCCGGCGGACGCTGCGACATGGTGCTCGCGGGCGGCGTCCACCACTGCCACGACATCACACTGTGGAGCGTGTTCGCCCAGCTGCGCGCACTGTCCCCGAGCCAGCGGATCCGTCCCTTCGACCGGGCCGCGGACGGCCTGCTCATCGGGGAGGGCACCGGCGTCGTGGCCCTCAAGCGGCTCAGCGACGCGCAGCGCGACGGTGACCGGGTCTACGCGGTGATCCGGGGCACCGGAGTGGCGAGCGACGGCCGCAGCGGCAGCCTCGTCAACCCCGACTCCCAAGGCCAGGTGAAGGCGGTGCGGCAGGCGTGGCGCGCGGCCGGTCTCGACCCCACCCGGCCGGGTGCGATCGGGTTGCTGGAAGCGCACGGGACCGCCACTCCTTCCGGCGACGCCGCCGAACTGGCCACCGTACGAGAGGTGTTCGGCGCCGCTGACGGCGAGAACCGGGCCGTGATCGGGTCGGTGAAATCGATGATCGGCCACACCATGCCGGCGGCGGGCGTGGCCGGCCTGGCCAAGGCCGCGCTCGCCGTACACCACGCGGTGCTGCCGCCCACGCTGCACTGCGACGACCCGCACCCCGCGCTGGCCGGAACCCGGTTCCGGCCGATCCCGGAGGCACAGGCCTGGCAGACCGGTGGACAAGAGGTCCGGCGGGCCGGTGTGAACGCCTTCGGTTTCGGCGGCATCAACGCGCATATCGTGCTCGAAGCCCCGCCCGAGGGCACCGTGTCCAGGCGGAAGCGGCCCGCGGTATCGGTGCGGGAACCGGAACGCGTGCTGCGCCTCACCGCCGACAGTCCCGAGCAGCTCGCCGTCCTGCTGGACGCCGACGACTCGTCGGTGCTTGCGGCCGGTCTCGACGACCGGGCCCCGGGCGAGGGGAGCAGCCGCCTCGGCATCGTCGCCCCGACGGGCAAGAGCCTCGCGCTGGCGAGAAGGGCGGTGGCCACGGGCCGCCCCTGGCGGGGCCGTGGCGAGGTGTGGTTCACCGCCGAGCCGCTGCTCGGCGGGGACAGCGGTGCACAGCTGGCATTCGTCTTTCCCGGGCTCGAGGCCGAGTTCCGGCCCCAGGTCTCCGACATCGCCCGGCACTTCGGGCTGAGCGCCATGGTCCCCGACCTCCGCGCCGGGCAGCCGGCCGAGGTGGCGGACGTCGGCCGGCACGGGGCCGAGGTGATCGCGGTGGGCCGGGTACTGGACGCCGCCCTGCGCCGGATGGCCATCGTGCCGGACGCTGTCGCGGGCCACAGCGTGGGCGAGTGGACCGCCATGGTCGCGGGCGGGTTGTTCGCCGGCCGTGCGGTGGACGAGTTCGTGGCGCACTTCGACCCCGGCGAAGTCCGGGTGCCGGGTCTGGCCTTCGCCGTCCTGGGCGCCCCGGCCGACCGGGTCGCGGCCGCCCTGGAGGACCGCCCCGAGATCGTGCTGTCCCACGACAACGCGCCGGACCAGACCATGGTGTGCGGTCCGCCCGGCCCGGTGGACCAGCTCGTGCGCTGGTGTCGCGCGCGCAACATCGTCGGCCAGGTCCTGCCGTTCCGGTCCGGCTTCCACACCCCCATGCTGGCCCCCTACCTCGACCCGATTCGCCGTGCCGCGAGCCAGTTCGCGCTGTATCCGCCCACCGTTCCCGTGTGGTCGGCGACCACGGCTTCGGTGTACCCGTCCACCGAGGCAGAAATCCGCGAGCTGTTCGTCCGGCATCTGCTGGAGCCCGTGCGCTTCCGCCCGCTGATCGAGGCGATGTACGCGGCGGGCATCCGGGTCTTCGTACAGGCGGGCACGGGCCAGGTCGGCGGGCTGATCGACAACACGCTGCACGGCCGGCCGCATCTGACGGTGCCCGCCAACTCCCCCAAGCGCAGCGGGATGGCACAGCTTCACCGGGTCGCCACCGCACTGTGGGCGGACGGCGGGAAGCCGGATCTCAGGCCGCTGACAGCCGGCGGCGGCGCACCGGCGCGGCGCCCGCCGGTCCGGTTGGACCTCGGAGGGCCGCTGATCTCCTTCGACCAGGAGACGCTGGGCAGCCTCCGCTCGGCGCTGGCGGGCCGGCCCGGGGCGCGCACGGACGGCGCACTGTCCGCCCTGGACGCGCTGGCCGACCGGCATCCCGCCGCCGGCGAACTGAGCGCGCTGCTGAAGGACACCGCACACACCGCCACAGCGGTGCTCGGCGCCGCCGGTACGGCCCGGGCGAACGCCCCGGCGCCGCCCCCTGCCCCGGCGCCGCCCCCTGCACCGGCGCCGGTGCACCACCCGCCGGCGCCCGGCGGGCAAGAGTTCCGCACCGTGCTGCCGGTGTCCACCGGCAGCATGCCCTACCTGCTGGACCACTGCTTCTTCGCACAGCGCCCCGGCTGGCCCGACGAGGCCGACCGCTGGCCGGTGGTCCCGGCCACCACGGTGATCCACCACATGATGGCGTGCGCCGAGCAGGCGCAGCCCGGCTCGTTCGCCGTCGCGGTGCACCGGGTGCATCTGAACCGGTGGGTGACGGCCAGTCCGGCCGTGGACGTGCCCGTCCGCGTGGCCCCGCAGGGACCCGGGCGGGCCGGCGTGACCTTCGGCCGGTTCGCCCGCGCCGAGGTCGAACTGGCGGCAGGCCACGTCAAGGATCCGCCCCGCCCGTGGGCATGGGACCCCACCGCCGAACGGACCCCGGAGATCAGCGCCGAGGAGCTCTACACAGACCGCTGGATGTTCCACGGTCCCCTGTTCCAAGGCGTCACCGAGCTCACCGCGATCGGTCCCGCACATGTACGCGGGCAGCTCACCACCCCGCCGGCGCCCGGCGCCCTGCTGGACAACGTGGGTCAGCTGCTCGGCTACTGGATCATCACCACCCTGACCGAGCGGACCGTGGTGTTCCCGATACGCATGAGGGAGATGCGCTTCTTCGGCCCGCACCCCGCGACCGGAACCAGGCTGGACTGCCTCGTCAACATCACCTCGGTCACCGACACCGCGGTGGAGGCGGACATCCAGCTGGTCGCCCACGGCCGGGTATGGGCGGAGATCCACGGCTGGCAGGACCGCCGTTTCGACAACCACCAGGAGACCAGGGCCCAGGAACGGTTCCCCCAGCGGAACACCCTCTCCCGCGTCCAGGAAGGCGGCTGGTCGCGCGTCCACGACCGATGGCCGGACCTCGCCTCCCGCGATCTCGTCATGCGCAACCACCTGAGCAGCGCGGAACGTGAGGACTACGAGCAGTGCCCGCCGCGAGGCCGCGCGCAGTGGCTGCTGGGCAGGATCGCGGTCAAGGACGCCGTGCGCCAGTGGCTGTGGGACCACGGCGAGGGGCCGGTGTTCCCCGCCGAGATCCGGGTCGGCAACGACGTGGCCGGCCGGCCACGGGTCGCCGGACTCCACGGCCGGACGCTGCCCGAGCTGGACGTCACGCTGGCGCACTGCGCGGAGACCGGTGTGGCCATGGTGCGCCCCCGTACCGCGCACGGACACCGCGGGATCGGCATCGATGTGGAGGAGATCACCGAACGCCCGGTGTCGACCCGGAATCTGGCACTCGGCCCGGCCGAGCGCGAGCTGCTCGCTGCGACACACACCGAGGCGGGCGAGCCGGAAGGCCTGTGGTTCACCAGGTTCTGGGCGGCGAAAGAAGCGGTCTCCAAGGCGCAGGGCACCGGATTGCAAGGGCGGCCGAAGGACTTCACCGTGGTCGCCGCGCAGCCGGAGGAACTGCTGGTGGAGTCGGCGGGCCGGCGGCACCGCGTGCACTGCCGCCGGATCAGCAATCCGGCCGACCTGCCGAGCAGGGAGTACGTCGTCGCATGGACGACGGATTCGACGGACGTGACGGACGCGACGGATGCGACGGATGCGACGGGCATGACGGATGCGACGGATGCGACGGATGCAACGGGCGTGACGGGCGTGACGGGCGTGACGGACGCGACGGACGCGACGGACGCCACGGACGCCACGGACACCACGGACACCACGGACACGATGGACGAACAGGAGACGACGCAGTGAACAGCGGTCAGGCACAGCCACCGGTACGTGCAGACGAGGCAGAGGCAGTGGTGTTCGGCGAGATCACCGGCATGCTCAAGGCAGTGCTCGACGACTGCGGGTTGGAGGACGTCGAGATGACCATGGCCACCAGGTTCCACGACGACCTTGACCTGGAGAGCATCGACCTGGTGACCCTCGGCGGCCAGTTGGAGGCGAGGTACGGCGAGCAGGTGAACTTCGCCGAGTATCTGGCCGGCCTCGACCTCGAAGAGATCATCTACCTCACGATCGGTCAGCTCGTCACCCACGTGGCCGGCTGTCTGCGCCGAGCGGGGGAGTGCTGAACGGTGGCGGTGATCAACGCCAACGGCATCGCGCTGCACGTGGAGCGGATGCCCGCCCGGAACACCGCGGGCACCGAGACACCGCCCACGGTGGTGTTCGTGCACGGCATGCTCGTGGACAGTCTCGTCAGCTACTACTTCACCCTGGCGCCGGTGTTCGCCGCGGCGGGGATGGACGTGATCATGTACGACCTGCGCGGTCACGGCCACAGTGAACGGGTGCCGAGCGGCTACCTGCTGGAGGATTTCGTCGGCGACCTCGATGCGCTGCTCGTCCGGCTGGAGGTGACGCGACCGGTCCATCTGGTCGGCAACTCCTACGGCGGCACCATCGCGTTCAGCTATGCGGCACACCGGCCCGAGCGGGTGGCCAGCGTGTCAGTGATCGAATCCGAGCCGGCCACCGCGGCCTGGTCGCGCAAGATGGCCGTCAACCTGCGCCGCGCCGCAGTCGAGTTCGCCCGCACCGACCTCCACGAGCGGCTGACCCGGGAACACGGGGCGCATGCGACCCGCCGGGTGAAGTCGGCGTCGAGGCTGCTGAGCTCCAGCACCATGGCCCAGGACATCCCCGCCAGCCGGCTGATGGCGGAGGACCAGATCCGGTCATTGCGCTGCCCGGTGCTGGCCGTGTACGGCAGTGAGTCGGACCTCGCGGCCCAGGAACCGTGGCTGCGGTCGCTGCTCACCGACTGCCGGACCGTCGTGGTACCGGACCAGGAACACTGGGTCCTGATGGGGGCCACGGACCTGGTGAGCGATCTGATCACCGAGTGGATCCGTGCCCACCACGCGGCCGGGACAGCGGAGGTCGGCGCCCGGTGAGCAGGTTCCTGTTCGTGGTGCCACCCCTGGTCGGACACCTCAACCCCACGCTCGGCGTCGCGGCGGAACTGGTCCAGCGGGGGCACCTGGTCGCCTGGGCCGGACTGCCGGACGTGGTGCGACCGCTGGCCGGCGAGCGGGCGACGGTGTTCCCGTGCGCCGCGCCTCCGCTCGACGATCCCGCCCTGCTGCGACCGCTCTCGCTCCGGGGCCCGGCGGCGCTGAAGTTTCTCTGGGAGCGGTTCCTCATCCCCCTGGCGGAGGCCATGGCCCCGGGGGTGTCCGCCGCGGTGACGGCATTCCGTCCGGACGTCCTGATCGCCGACCAGCAGGCCGTCGCCGGCGGACTGCTGGCCGAACGGCTCCAGGTCCCCTGGGCCACCTCGGCGACCACATCGGCGGGGTTCACCGCACTGGCCGGCCTGCCCAAGGTGGAAGAGTGGATCACCGAAGTGATCCACGCCTTGCGGCAGCGGATCGGCGATCCGGGCAGCGCGGTGGACCCCCGGCTGTCCGATCGGCTCGTGCTGACCTTCAGCTCCGAGGCACTGGTCGGGCCGGCGGAGTCCTTCGGCGACCAGGTGCGGTTCGTCGGCCCGTCCCTGGCCTCCCGACCGTCCACCGTCGACTTTCCGTGGGACCGGCTGGACCCCCGGCGGGCCACGGTTCTGATCACCCTCGGCACGGCCAACGCCGAGGTCGGGGCACGCTTCCTCGCCGAGTGCGCGGAGGCGGTGCGGCTCCGGTCGGACAGGTTGCAGG
Organism: Streptomyces sp. NPDC048637; assembly: GCF_040650675.1. Taxonomy (NCBI): domain Bacteria; kingdom Bacillati; phylum Actinomycetota; class Actinomycetes; order Kitasatosporales; family Streptomycetaceae; genus Streptomyces; species Streptomyces sp. NPDC048637. The sequence goes on along the minus strand of NZ_JBEZHQ010000031.1, from coordinate 66,910 downwards.
CGGTGGTCGTCGACCCGTCAGGGACGCTGCGCGGGGACGGCGAAGGGCTGCTCGTGCGCCCGAGCGTTCCCCAGCTGGCGCTGCTGGAACGGTGCGACGCCGTGGTCTGCCACGGCGGGCACAACACCGTCTGCGAGGCACTGTGGCACGGGCTGCCCCTCGTGGTGGCCCCCATCCGGGACGACCAGCCCACCGTCGCCGCCCAGGTGGTGCAGGCCGGCGCGGGCCTGCGTGTCCGGTTCGGCCGGGCGACCGCCGTCCAGCTCGGCACGGCCCTGGACTCCGTGCTGGGCGAGCCGGGCTACCGGGCCGCCGCCGAACGGGTGGGCCGGTCCTTCCGCGCCGCCGGGGGCGCAGCCGCCGCGGCGGCACACCTCGAACACCTCGCCGCCCACCCAGCCGCACCAGCCACAGGAAGACTTCGATGATGAGCAGGGCCGATCAGGTCGCCGCGCTCCGCCCCCGCTACCAGGACGATCTGGCGCACGGGTGGGCGCGGTTCTTCTCACCGCGACGAACCGACTGCCCGTGGTGCGGTGCGGCCCGGCTGAAGGTACGGCTCAGGACGCGCGACCTGTTGCAGGGCAAGCCCGGCAGGTTCGTCCTGGAACAGTGCCAGGAATGCCGCCACATCTTCCAGAACCCCCAACTCACCCCCGAGGGGCTGGAGTTCTACTACCGAGACTTCTACGACGGGCTCGGTGAGGAGAACCTCGCCGCTCTCTTCCGGGGGCACGAGGCCCGCTACCGGCTCCGGGCGGAAGCCGTGCTGCCGCACGCCGAGCCGGAGACATGGCTGGACGTCGGTACGGGACAGGGGCACTTCTGCGACGCGGCGCGTGCTGTTCTGCCCCGTACCGTCTTCGACGGGCTGGACATCAGCGCGGGCGTCGAGTCGGCCCGGCAACGAGGTTGGGTGCGGCGGGGCCACCGGGGCGCGTTCGCCGAGCTGGCCGGGGAACTGACCGCGCAGTACGACGTGGTGAGCATGTTCCACTATCTGGAACACAGCACTGCTCCCGAGGAAGAGCTGGCTGCGGCGCACCGGGTGCTGCGCCCCGGCGGTCATCTGCTGATCGAGGTACCGGACCCGCAGTGCCGGTTCGGCGGGCTTCTCGGCCGCTGGTGGCTGCCGTGGCTGCAGCCGCAGCACCTGCACTTCATTCCGGTGGGGAATCTGCGCGAGAGGCTGACCGGGCTGGGATTCACCGTGGTCGCGGAGGAACACGCCGCACCACATGACCCCGCCGACCTGCTCGCCGCGGCCTGGCTGGCCCTGAGCAGCCTGGCCCCGCACAAGGACGAACCATGGTGCGCCGAGGCACCCGGCAGAGCGCGCCGGGCGGTGCGGGGCATGGTGCTCGCCGGAGGCGTTCCCCTCCTCACGCTGGGCTGGCTGCTCGACCGGCTGATCAAGCCGGTGGCCCACCGGGCCGGCCTCTCCAACGCCTACCGGCTCCTGGCCCGCCGCGATGGGCCGTGACCCTCGGCACGGTTCTCCCGGCGCGCAGCGGGCCGCGCGCCGGGAGAACGCCGTTCCGGCGGCATGCTCCTGGGGGAGTGTGCCGCCGTCGGCCGTCCCTGCCCCCGCCGGCTATCCCGCCGACCGGCCGAAGAACTCCAGCTCGGCGATGGCCACTTGCTTGTCCTCCGCGGCGCCGTACGCGGTGTGCAGCACCAGCCGTACGCGCAGCGCATCCCGCACGGCCACATCGAGTTTCTGTGGCCTGCCGTCATTGATCACGGCGCGCGAGAGGTGCTGCTTGCCCGCGGAGTCGGTCACGATCAGGTCGAACTCGCGCGGACGGGCCGGGTCGGCGGCCTGCGGGGTGCGTGCGGAGACACCGGGGGTGATCAGAATGTTGAGCAGGTCGGTGGGCTGGCTGAATCCGGCCTCCAGGTACTGGCCGTCCGAGTTGCCCGAGTAGCCCGTCCCCCACCAGGTGTTGGAGTAGGTGTCGAACGCGAGCTTCGCGTCGTGGTCGGGTCCGGCGTGCGAAGCCTTCCAGGTGGAGGCGGGTACCGGGACGCGCTTGGCGAAGTGGTCCTGTACGGCCTGCGCGGCCGGTGGCCCCCCGATGATTCCCCCGACCACGGCGGCCGCGATCACCGCCGCCACCACGGCCCGGGTGATCCACCGGGACCGGTCGCGGTGCAGGCGCGGCCGCTCCCCCGCGTACGGGCCTTCGGCGGCCTCCGGCGCGGTGTCGGCGAGGAGGTGGGCACAGCTCCGGCAGAAGTGCCGGCCTGCCGCGTTGCGCGTTCCGCAGCTCCGGCACGGTGCGCCGTCCTCGGGCTCGGGGACCGCGTGCGGGGTACGGACCCGGGGCCGGGACGCCTCGGGACGGCCCGGCAGCACCCCGCCGGGAGCCTCGGGCGGCGGGGTGGGTGAGGCACCCGGTACGGGGACCAGGAGGGCGCGGATCCCGGTCTCGGAGACGCCCCCTCCGCCGGCCGGACGGGGGGCGGCCGGGCCGTCCTCGCTGCCCGGACCGGACGGGGACCGGCCCGCGTCCCCGTCGTGCGCGGCGGCCGGCGGGAGCGGGGCGGTCGGTTCCTCGCCGGCACCCTGCTGAGGAGCGGCGGCCGAGTGGGTACCGGCGCCGGTGGCGGGAGCAGGAGGAGGAGCGGCGGGGCCTGCTGCGGGCCTGGCGGTGCCGGAGGGCGCCGGGTGGTTCGGGGCACTCGGGCCGGGGGCGGATTCCGGGGCGTTCGTGGTGCGAGCCGGGGGAGTCGGCGGGGCCGCGGCGGCCGGACGCTCCGGAGCCGCCGTCGGCGAGTTCGACGCCGGCCGGTCCCAGCGCAGGAAGGCTCCGCAGGAGTCGCAGAAGGACTGGTCCGTCTGGGGGGCGGGGGAGCCGCAGTCGGGGCAGGTGGTGTGGTTGGTCGGCATGGGTCAGGTTCCTTCAGGGGTGGGCAGCTGGGTCACCTCGGCCGCGAAGGGGAGGTGCGCGGGACGGGCCGCTGCGACGACGGCGTGCAGACGGTGCGGGTCGACGGCGGCGGGGTCACGGACCCGCAGGGTCACCCGCAGGCCGGGATGCGGCGAGCCAGGGAAGGCGCCGAGCGGGCGTGCGGACCAGGTCGCGCCGCCGCTCTCGATGATCTCCGGGCGGACTCCGAAGGCCAGTTGGACGGCGTCCGACAGGCCGCGCCGGGTGCCGCGTACCCGGTGCAGCGAGACGGCCGTGGCCACCGCGCGGCGGCGGGTGGCCAGCGGTTCCGTCCCGTCGAGTTCGGTGCCGACCCAGGTGGTCAGCCAGTCGACGAAGTCCTCGGGCGCGAGGGCGGGCGTGAAGTAGTTCTCCAGACAGTCCAGGACGTTGAAGAGCGGGGCGAGGACGGAATCGAGGCCCTCGACGAAGCGCTGGGCGAAGTCGTCGTCGGCGTAGACCGCGGGGAGCTGCTCGCCCAGTGGGTGCGGGGAGGCCATCCCCGCCGGTGTGCCCCTCATCGGGCCTCGATCACACGGACGCGGTGGTCGAAGGGGAACAGCAGCGCGGAGCGGGCGAGTTCGATGCGGTCGGTGGCGTCGCCGCGGCGCCCCGTGAGCGGGTCGGCGGGGTGCAGGAGCACCTCGTCGACGAGTTCCACACCGGGCACCCGCTGCAGGGCCGCGAAGATCTCACCGGAGCGCAGCGGGCGTCCGAAGGGCCAGCCGTCGCCATGGGCCCCGCCGGTCAGCGGGTCCAGGTAGGCGTAGAGCGCGTCCAGGGCCTCGGCGCGTACCCGGTCGGCCCGTGCCGCCCGGAAGGAGTGCAGCGTAGCGACGACCGTGACGCCCTGGTAGAAGGGCGGGCCGACCGCGAGGCGGGTGCCCACCGGGCGGCGCTCGTCGAGGAACTGCGTGACCCGGCCCAGGAGTTCTCCACCCGGCACCAGCTGTTCGAAGCGGAGCCGGCCACCGCGGTCGGGAACGGCCTGGGGGACGACCAGGACCCGGACGGCGTTCTCGCCGGTCCGGCCGGTCTCGCCGGCCTCCGGGCCCGACGCGCCGCCCGTCGCGCGCTCGGCGGGATCGACCGCGAGACAGGCGATCCGGGCGGCCTCGGGGGCCGCGCGCCGCGCCAGTTCCTCGTAGTCACGGGCGGTCACGGCCCGTTCCTGCGCGCGCAGCGTGATCGGCGCGCGGACCTTCGCCTCCTGCACCGTCTCGCCGTCGACCCCGCCACGCGCCGCCTCACGGTTCTCCACGCGCGCCACGTACGGGATCGAGCTGCGCAGCGCCTGGATCGAGCCGCGCGCCACATTGCCCGACCGCCCGCCGCCCGTGCGGTAGTGCGGGGCCCGAATCACCGAGCCCTTGACCGGTACGGCCCCGAACTGCCGTATCGAACCGTCCGGTTGGCGCACCGAAGGGCCGAATGCGATCTCCCCGGTCGCCTCCTCCAGCGTGATGTGCCGGTCGTACGGGCCGGAGGCCGCGAAGTCGGAAACGACCTGCCACTCCTGCCAGCCGTCCCCGTCCGAGACCTCCAGCCGCAGCGGCGGGCGGTCGGCGACAACGGGCGCATGCGCCAGGCGGATCCGCTGGCCGGGCACGCCCGCGGACTCGCCGAGCAGCTCGTCCTGCACCACGACGGCGTGCGCGACCGTCGTCGTGCCCCCGATGGTGAACGCGGAGGCGGACCGTACGGTCGGCGAGGCACTGTAGAACGGCTGGCCCTGCGCGGCCTCGACGACCCGGCAGCGCAGCCACGCGGCATCCGTCCTGCCCACACGGGAGACGATGTGCCCGGCCGGGACGTGCAGCACGACCTCGCCGGGCCGGTTGAGGCCGCCGGTGGAGTCCTCCGAGACCTCGCACTCCGTCCAGCCGTCCGCGGTCCAGGCCTCCCAGCGCAGCGGTGGCTGGCGCGGGTCCACGCCGACCCCGTCCACCCGGCTGTCCAGCTGCAACACGGCCGCGCACCGCGGTACCGCCGCCGACAGCCCGAACAGGAGGGTGTCACCCGGCTGCGGGGCGGCCGCGAAGACGGCCACATCGCTGCCGGCGAAGACGTCCTGGCTGCAGTCCTCGGGCGTGGTCCCCGCCTCCTGCCGCAGTACGGCGGTCAGTTCGCAGGGCACCACGGCCAGATCGTCCTCGGTGGCGAAGACCACCGACTCCTCGGTCTCGGTCCGCCCGGTGGCCACCTCCGTACCGGCGGGCAGCACGACCGGCTCGGGCTGCGGGGCGGAGAGCCAGAAGGTGACGTCGGCGCGGGCGGCGGAGGGCGGGAAGAGGGTGACGCCCAGCAGGTCGAGGAAGGCCAGATGGTTCTTCTCCGGCACCCGGTTGAGCCGGTAGACGATCTGGTCGGCCATGTGCGCGACGGCCTCGATGAGGGTCACTCCGGGGTCCGAGACATTGTGGTCGGTCCACTCGGGGCAGCGCTGCTGGATATAGCGCTTGGCGTCGTCGACGAACTGCTGAAAACGACGGTCGTCGAGATGGGGTGCGGGCAGGGCCATCAGGCTTCCCTTTCGGCGGACGCAGGGGACGCCGTGGAGGCGGATTCCGTGGACGGGATGACATAGAAGGGGAAGACGAGGCTGCGCGGGTTGTTGGTGCCGCGCACGCTGTAGCGCACATCGATGAACAGCACGGAGGGATCGTCGGGTGCCGGGCTGACCTCGACGTCCTGGACCTCGATACGCGGCTCCCACCGGTCGAGTGAGGACCGCACCTCATAGCGGATGCGCCCGGCCGTCGCCTCATTGACCGGGGCGAAGACCATGTCGTGCACGGCGCAGCCGAACTCCGGCCGCATCGGGCGCTCCCCGGGCGCGGTGGCGAGCACGAGCCGGATCGACTCCTCGATCTCGCGCTCGCGGCGGACCAGCGCGATACCGCCGCCCGCGTCCGTGCGCAGCGGGAAGGCCCAGCCCGCGCCGACGAACTGTTCACTCATGTCCGGTGCCCCCCTTGAGACGCATGTCCTCCAACTCCTCCAACTCCTCCAACTTCCTCACGCCCCTAGAACGGAATGCCGTTGCGCAGGACGGCCGGTGCGTTCAGCGTGACCGTGGCCGGCGAGTTGATGGCTGCCGCGGCGCCCGCGTTGACGGCCACGGCGCCGACCGCGGAGACGGAGACCGCGCCGACCGAGTTGACGGCCACCGCACCGGCCGACTTGAGGCTGATGGCGCCGGTCGCGTTGATGTCCGCCACGGCGCCCGCCGCGACGCCGAACTTCGCGCCCGCCTTGATGTCGACCGCCCCGCCCGCGCTCATCGTCAGCGAGCCGCCCGCGGTCAGCGACAGGTTGCCGCCCGCCTTGATGCTCACATTCCGGGTCCCGGTGATGGAGACGGAACCGTCGCTGCGGATGGTGACCTGGGTGCGGGTCTGGTCCATGTGGACGGTGAGCTTGCCGTTGCCGGTCTGCAGCCTGATGCCGCTCTTCATCCGGGACTTGGCGTCGATGAGCTCGACGGTGTGGCCGCTGCGCGACGCGAGGGAGCGCCAGTTGACCCGGCCGCTGGTCGGGTCAACCGGCTGCAGCCCGTCCGTGTTGGGCGTCGGCTTGTCGATGCCGTTGTACAGCCCGGCCAGGACGTAGGGATGCTCCAGCGAGCCCCGGTCGAAGGCGACGAGCACCTCGTCGCCGACCTCGGGCAGCATCAGACCGCCGCCGCGTACGCCGCCCAGCTGCGCGATCCGGCACCAGTCGCTCTCGTACGTGTCCGACAGCCAGGGGAAGCGCAGCCTGACCCGGCCCAGCTTCAGCGGGTCCTTGGCATTGCTGACCAGCGCCATGGCCACGCCCGGCATCGGCGGCGCCGGATCCACGCCGCCGGACGCGAGCCCGTACAGCGACCGGAACTGCCGCCCCGAGACGGTCAGCCAGGTGGTGAACTGCCGCCCGGACTCGAAGACATGGCGGACGCCGGTCGCCGTGTACTTCCCCTCGAAGGGGAAACCGGCGCCCTTGAGCGCGACGGGTTGGCCCGGCTTCAGCTGCGGATTGCCGGTCACCGCCACCTCCAGCTCCGCGAAGGAGCCCGCCACGTCATCGGCCAGCGCACGCGCGGCATGGGTGACCTGGGCCTGCGTGGTGAACGGCGGGTCCGTGGCGGTCAGTTCGGCCGACCCGAAGGGCTTGCTGAGCGCCGCGGGCGTGATGTCCGCAACGATGTCCTTGCTCGCCGTGGCCGGGGACTGCGCGGACAGCGCACGCTTGGCCCGCATGTCCCAGCCGCGGGCGCCCGCCTTGTCGACCTGTCCGGCGGCGGTGACGGCGATGCGGCTGTGCAGCGCGTTGTGGCCGAACTCCAGGACGTACGGGCTCTGCGCGGCCGGTGTGGTGTCGGCGGGTGCCGACGCGGCCGGGGTGAGCTTGCCGAACTGCAGCTTGCCCTTCGGGTCGAAGGAGAGATGGGCGTCGTTCTCCTGGGCGAGGCGGAGCAGAAAGTCCCAGTCGGTGATATTGGGCTGGGTGGCCAGCTCGTAGACGGTGCTGGTCGCCTCCACCTTGCCGAGGGAGAGCTTGTTGAGGCCGGCCAGACGGCGCACGATGTCGCTGGCGGTCATGTTGGGGTAGCCCGCGACGCGGCGATTGCGCAGCAGCCGGTGCCCCGGGTCGTACCCCCGCACGACCAGCGACTTGCCGCTCGCATCCGCGTCCACCTCAAGAGCGGTGACCTCGCCGGTCACCATCGGCGTGCCGCGCCGCCCGTCCGTGAACGGCGACAGCACCGCCTTCGCGCCGACCTTCAGCTGCGGGAAGGTCTTGAGGATGTCCGATCCCGTGTCACTGAAGGTGAGCTGGAAGGCGGACGGCACATTGACGCTCGCATCCACCCAGCATGCGGTGAGCAGAGCGGCGAGTTTGTCGGGCAGAGGTGCGCCGCCGATCTCGGCGTGCACGACGCTGGTGTACGTCTTCTCACTCATCGGATCTTCTCGCTGATCATCGGGCGGCCTCGTGGGATGTGGAGCTACCGGTGGGACCGTGTGCGGGACTGCTCGGGGGCGGGTCTTCGGGGTGGCCTTCGTCGGCGGCCGGCAGCAGCAGCTCCGTGCCCGGCCGAAGCCGCATCGGATCGTCGATCTCGTTGGCCTCCGCGATCAGCCGCCAACGGGTGGCGTCCCCGTACTCCCGCCAGGCCAGCGAGGCGAGCGAGTCACCCGCGACCGTGCGGTGGATACGGCGTGCGGAGAGCGCGCCGGAGGTGGGATTCTGCCCCTTGGTGGGCATGGCCACTTCGGTGAGGGACAGCGTGCAGGTGGCCCGGATCGGCTCGCCGGTGGGGTTGAAGAGCGTGTAGGTGGCGCTGACACTCGTCACATACGCCACGAACTGAACCGTGTTGAAAGAGCCCCAGGAGAACCGCACCCAAGGCGGCGACGGCCGCTTGGAATTGACGCTCTGCGCCGTCACCTCACAACAGGACAACAGCAGTTCGATCTGCTTCTGCACCTTCCCGGAATTCGGGGTGCCGGAGGCGTCCAGGAACACCTCCAGCTGAAGCGTGGCGGGCCGGGTGCCGGTGAACTTGGGCGGTGCACCCCGCATATAGGCGACCGCGGCCTGGGTGTGCCACTCCGCCTCCCGCCCCAGCTGCAACTGGGTCGGATTGAACTGGAACTCCACCTCACCGATGCGGCCGCCGATGGACCCGCCGAGGTCGGTGGGGGGCTGATGGATCGCGAGGGCGGCCCGTACGAGGCTGGCGCCCGCCTTCCCGCCCGTCGGCGCGGCCACCTCAGGCACCTCCCGCGTCGGTGAACCCGTGGTGCGCGATCTCCAGCGTCTCGGTCGCCACGCCCGGGCTGGCCGGGTCCAGGGTCGGCCCCTGCCAGCGCACGGGCAGCACCTCCACCAGCCCCCACTGGGCGACGATCGAGCCGTCGGCGCGAAGGGCGGCGATCTGCGCGGTGGGCCGGCTGATGCCGGTGGCGAGGGACGAAATCCAGGCGGCCACACGGGAGGTGTCGGCGGTGAGGGGGCGGGTGAGACGGATCGTGGAGAACGTCACGCGGGTGGGCAACTGCCAGACGAAACCGTTGTTGCCGCCCTCCTGCCGCTGCTCCACCTCCACCTCGGAGGCCAGGCCGTCGCAGCCGTTGAACAGGCCGAGGTCCTGGCCGTCGATGGTCAGCTTGAAGAAGACGGTGGAGCCGGGGTCCTGGGCCTGGGGCATGGTGCGTGGTCTTTCGGGTGAGGTGGTGGTGGTGGGCGGGCTGGCCGGTGATGGACGGGGAGGGGCGCGGGCGCGGTCAGCGGCCGTGATCGCGCAGCCGGCCGATGCGCTCGCGGTCGCCGCGCAGTTCGGCACGGAGCAGCCGTGAGAGCGGGGCCACCAGTCGCCGGGCGAGCGCGTCCAGGGCGGCGGGGTCGGTGGGGTCGGTGGGGGTGCTCGGGGTGGTGGGGCGGGTGGGGCGGGTGGGGTTGGTAGGGGTCGTCGTGGCAGCCGTGGCAGCCGTGGTGGTGAAGGCAGTTGAGGTAGAGGTAGTTGGGGTGGTTGGGGTAGCTGGGGTGCGTTTCGGGGTGGCTGCTGTGGGGGGTGGTGTGTGGCTGGCCGTCGCGGGGGTTGGTGGTGTGGGGGCGGCCATGGCGGAGCCGGGGGCGCGCTGAATCGGACGGGGGGCTCCTGTTGGAGCGGGCCCCGGGGGTGTGGCTGACGGCGATCGTCCAGGCAGGGCGGCCGACATGAGGGGCCGCGGGGCCGCAGCCGGGGCTGAAGCCGGGGCACCGGGAGCGGTTGGCGCCTGGCGCACCATGGGCATGGCGGGGACACCCGGTGCGGTCCGGACCGTACGGGATGCAGCGGGCGATGGGCCCGGAGTCCGCGGCGGCGCCGACGCCGGTTTCTGCAGCGCGACGGCTGGGACCCCCGCCCGCCGGGGCACCGGGCCCGCTCTGCCGGCCGGGCTCTCCGTACCCGCAGTGCCCGCCACGGGGCGCAGGGGGACGGCGGGTGCCGCCTGCACACTTGCGCGCTGCACCGCTGCAGGGCCGGCCGCCTCCGCCCGCTGCCCGGAGGACTGTTGCCGGGCGGCCGGGTCCAGCGCACGTGCCGACGCGAGCGGCGCTCGGCGCGTGACGAGGGGAGGCCGAGGGGCGCCGGTCGTCAGCGCGCGGCTGGTCGGCGTGCGGGAATCGGGCGTGTGGGATTCCTGCGGGTGGGATTCGGGGGTGTGGGATTCCTGCGGGTGGGACTGCGGCGTGTGGGATTCGGGGGCGTGGGATTTCCGTGCGTGGGGTTGCGGCGTAAGGGGGCCCGGCGTGTGGGATTCCCGTGGGCGGAGATCCCGTGGGTGGGATTGCGGCGTACCGGATTGCGGCGTACGGGATTTCGGCTCGCGGGTCTCTGGTGTGCGGCTCTCCGTTGCACGGCTCCCCGAGGTACGTGTCGGCGTCAACGGCGCTACGGGGGTGTGGCGTTCGGTGGCCGCCGCGGAGCGCTGCATCGGCGCTGGGGCTGGGGCTGGGGTCGCGGCTGGGGTAGGCGTATGGGCCGGTTTTGCTGGTGCTGGTGCTGGTGCTGGTGCTGGTGCTGGGGCCGGTGTCGCTGTCGGTCCCGGTGTCGGCGTAGCTGTAGGCGTCGGTGCAGTGTCCTGGCGATGGATCGCGGTGGACGCGGCGGGTGCGCCGATCAGTGGCTTCCGCTGGATTGCGGGTTGTGCGGGTTGTGCGGGTTGTGCGGTCTGTCGGGGCTGTCCGGGGCCCGGCGTACGGCCGTCGTCGGCCGGAGGCTGGGCCGGCTGTGCGTCGCCCGCCATGTCCTTGACCGGGTTGCCGGTGTCCGCACTAGGGGCCAGTGGAGCACCAAGTCCCAGGCGCTGAGTCCCTGTTCCTGCGGCTCGCCGCGTGGTTCGACGGGCAGCTTGTCCCACTGCTCGCTGGACCGGCCGTGGCGTTCGGTCGCCCTCGCTCGCGGCCGGGCGCGCGGTCGCCTGATCGCTGTTGCCAGCGGCTGCGAGGGGAGGCGTGCTGGCGGGCGAGGCCGTAGGGGAGACCGGTCGTGGGTTCGGGGCAGGGCTCGTGCTCGGTGCTGTGCCGGGAGTCGGCGGGGCCGAGACATCGCCCGGCGCGGGGCGGGCGCCGGGTGCCGTGTCCCTGTTCGGGGCGGCCTCCGGCGCGCTGCTCTGGTTGGGCGTGATGGATCGGCGTGGGCCAACAGCCCGCCGCTGTATGACCGGTTGGTGGACATCGGGCCGTACCGCGGCAGAGGCAGGTGCCGCACCCTCACTCGTCGGTCCGGCGGCAGGGGTGTGGGGCGAGGGGGGAGAGACAGGGGGCGCCGCTGCCGGGGCCGTCATGGCCGCCGGTGCCGGTGCCGGTGCCGGTGCTGGTGCTGATGCTGGTGCTTCGGTGCGCTGCAAGGGCGTGTTGCTGGGGGAGGGGGCGGTGCCGGTGCTCCCCGGATGCGACGGGGCGGCCGGCCGCAGCTGGCGTGGCGGCATCGGGACCCTGCCGGCCGAGGTGAGCGGAGACCGCGCGCCGGCGGCCTTCCGTACGGGCATGGCTACCGGCAGGGCTGAGGGGAGGGCAGCAGACCCCACCCCATGCGACGCGGAGCGAGCCGCCTGCCCTCCGCCACTGGGCGCGGCCTCGGCACCGGGCACAGCCGTGGTACGAGGAGCGGACTTGCCACCGGGCAAGGCCGTGGCATGGGGCGTGGACTTGCCACCGGGCAAAGCCGTGGCATGGGGCGCGGACTTGGCACCGGGCGCAACCGTGCCACCCCCACGCCCACGTCCACCCGCACCTGAACCGCCCGCACCCCCGGATGCCGACTCGGCCACCGCCGGCCTCTGCTGCCCACCCAGCGGGGCGCCCGACGGCATGGCAGACGGCGTGGCGGACGCCGAGGCAGACGGGATGGCGGACGCCGTGGCAGACGGCCCGGCCGACGAGGCGACCGGAGGCGTGCCAGGCGACCTGACCGGCGCGGCGCTCGGCGCGTCGTTCCGCGGGTTCGCGGACGACCTCGCGCCCCCCGAAGCCGGTTGACGAAGAGCACGCGCGGCAGACGTCTGGGCACGCGATGTGCCTGGTGTGCCTGGTGTGCCTGGTGAAGCCGCCCGCTGTACTGAGGCCGCACCTTGGGCCTCGTTACGTGCTGCGCTTTGGGTCTGGGCATGCGGGGTGCCCGGCGCCGCCGCCCGCTGTACGACGGCCCCGCCTGGGTTTTCGCTTCGCTGTACGGCGGCCGCACCCTGGGGCTCGGTACGTTGCGCACTAGGGGTCCGGGGACGTGGAGCGCCCGGCGCCGCCGCCCGCTGCACGGCGGCCGCACCCCCGGCCTCGGTACGTGCTGCACCTTCGGCCTGGGTACCCGGAGCGCCCGGCGCCGCCACCCGCTGCACACCGGCCCCGCCTCGGGAACGTACGACACCCTGCCCCTGGCCCGCGCCCACACTTCGCCCCGCACCCGCACCCGCCCCCGGCACAGCAGCGAACCCGGAGGCCGCTCCCGCGCTCCCGGGCGCGGCCTCCTCCGCCCGTCCCGCGACCGGCAGCCGCAGGACCGGTAGGCCGAGGTCGGCGGGGCGGCCGACGACGGGCACCAGCGCATCGCGCAGGACACCACCGGGTGCCGTGGCACGGACGTCGTGCCCCAGCTCCCCGCCGAAGGAGTGATTGCGGTGCGCGCTCAGCGACGCGGCGAAGCCGGCCTCCGCGACGGTGCGGGGCGCACTCAGGACCCGCTGGATGGGGGGCGCGGCGGACCAGCCGCCATCGCCACCACCGTCCGCGCGCCCGGCAGAAACCTCCGCAGACGCCCCGGCCTCAGGCCCCTGCGCATGCTGCGCACCCTGGGCACTCCGCGGCCCCCGCCGCCACCTGAACAACCCCATCCTCAGTCACTGCTCCCGTTCAGCCCGCTCCACCAGGGTGGCGATCTGTGACACGTACGCGCGCCGGTCGGCGTGTTCGAGGTCGAGGATGTCGTCGATGCCCCAGTGGAAGTGGTAGGCGAGATAGGCGACTTCCTCCTCGATACGCCCGGTCGCGTACGTCACGATTCCCCCAGGCGGCTCCCGGCCAGTTCCACTTCGAAGGGCTCCTCGCAGTGCGGGCAGGACACCGCGGCGCGCGTGTGTCCCTCCGCATTGATCTGCCGGTAGAAGTCCTGCAGAAAGGCCAGATCGGAGGCGAACATGTTCTCCACCGTCCCGTCGTGCACGGTGGCGAGCGTCCCGAGCCGGGTGATGACCCGGCCCAGCAGCACGACCGACAGATATGCCGGGTTCTCGCGCACGCGTACATCCCGCAGCGGGATCAGTTCGTCCCGTGCCGTCGCGAGCCGCATCGCGCCGTTTCGGTGGACGGCCCCGGACTCGTCCACGAATCCGCGCGGCAACTCGAACTCGAATTCCGTACGCAAAGGCTCACGTTGCTGTTGCGCCCCCGCCGGGCCGTCGCGCCGCATTATTCGATGACCAGCTCTTCGAAGACGATGGTGACCTGCTCGGTCAGCGCGGCGGCGTCGCCCGCCTTGACCCCGCTGGTCTCGACCTTGCTGCACCAGGCATTGCGCATGTTGTAACGCTTCACGGGGTTGTTCTGGTAGTCCATCATCATGATGGTGGCGTTCTTACGGGCCGAACCCATGTCGCCCGCAATGGACTTGTTGATCCACTCGCTGAACGCGCCGCTCTGCGTCATACCGCGGGTCACCGTGCACTCGCCGGCCTTCTTCGTGCCGGGCATCTTCTTCACGACGGGCTTTCCGTCCGCCGAGACCTGCTGGTATTCGATGACGTCCTGCTCCATGGTCAGACCACTGACCTCCTGCAGATATTCGACCATCACGCCGTCGATCTGCAGGCCGAAATTGTGTGAGGTGAGGGCATCACCGGGCTGAAGGGACAAGGTGGTTCACTCCTGTTTTGGGAAGGAAATGGTGACGGGCGAGAGGGAGTTGCGGAGGAAGGGGGGACGGCCCCGGCTGCGGCTGTTACTCCTCCAGCTCCCCGCCACCGCCCGAGAACTGGGCCAGCCGGAAGACCACGAATTCGGCGGGCTTGACCGGCGCGATGCCGATCTCGCACACGACCCGTCCCAGATCGACGGACTCGACAGGGTTGGTCTCCGCGTCACACTTCACATAGAACGCGTCCTCGGGGCGCTGCCCGAACAAGGCGCCCGAGCGCCACTCATTCACCAGGAACGCCGAGATGTTACGCCGGATACGGGCCCACAGCGCCTGGTCGTTCGGCTCGAACACCACCCACTGGGTGCCGATGAGAATCGACTCCTCCAGGTAGTTGAAGTAGCGCCGTACGTTCAGGTAGCGCCAGGCCGGATCGGAGGCCATGGTCCGCGCGCCCCACACCCGGATGCCGCGTCCGGGGAAGGCCCGGATGCAGTTCACGCCGATCGGGTTGAGCAGATCCTGCTCGCCGCGGGTGATCTGCAGCTCCAGGTCGATGGCCCCGCGGACGATTTCGTTGGCCGGGGCCTTGTGGACGCCACGCTCGGAGTCGTTACGGGCCCACACACCGGCCATGTGACCGGACGGCGGGATGGTGCGGGTCTGGCCCGTGGCCGGGTCGAAGGCCTTGATCCACGGGTAGTAGAGCGCGGCGTAGCGGGAGTCGTAGCCCGCGACCTCCTGGCGCCACTTACGGATGTCGCGTGCGTTGAGCGACGGCGGCGGGTCCAGGATCGCCATCCGGTCGCCCATCAGCTCGCAGTGCGCGACCAGGCCCAGCTGGACGGCCTTGACCTGCTCCAGGTCGATCAGGCCCTGCTGGTAGGCGGCCATCAGGTCGGGTACGGCCACCATGTTGATCTCGTCGAGCGCCTCCAGGCCGCCGAAGCCGGTGCGGTCGGCGGAGTCGCCGATGAACTGGCCGGAGGCGACCTGCTCGACCGCGCCGTTCCCGGCGGGGGCCGCGGGTACCGGGGTGGGCGGCGCCAGCGTGACGTTCTGCGCGTCGGGCTTCGTCACCTGCGCTGCGGGGACGGCCTCTTCGATGACGATCGCCTTGGACCGCTGCTTCACCAGCGCGACGACATAGTTCCGCGAGCTCTTCTTCGCGCTGACGTCGAAACTCTCGACGACCTTGTCGCCGTCCCTGACGATCAGCTTGAACCGGTCGGCGCTGCCCTCGCCCTCGACATCCTGCACCTCGACGGTGAGCGCCCCGCCGCCGGCGGAACCCGCCGCGATCGCGGAGACCTTGAAGGCCCCGAGCGCGGTCGGCTCCCCGGCCGTCAGGGCCCTGGGGGCCTCAGGGGCCGCGGCGGCCTGCGTCTCTCCCTCTCCGGTGCCGCCGACCCGCACGACATACGCGGCCGTTCCGCCGTTGTTGAAAAACCCGTACACGGAGTGCGCGAGGTAGTACCCATCCGTGAACTCACCGAAGGCGGCCACGTACTGGGACCAGTTCGTCACCAGTGTCGGATCATTGAGCGGACCGGTGGGAGCGAGCCCCACAAAGGCCGCCACCGACGTCCCGACCCCTTCGATGGGCCGCGATCCGCTGGCGACTTCCTCGACGTAGACGCCGGGGGACAGGTAGGTGGGCATGTTCTGTTACTCCCTGGATGGACGAACTGGCCGTTCGGTGGTTTCTCGTGCTGTGCGGTGGCGATGAAGAATGGCTGGCGATAAGGGTCAGCGCATCGTGTAGTCGAACGTGGCGATGAAGGAACTCATCGAGGTGGCGCCAATCTCGTCGCACCCCTTGTAGAACTCGTCCGCATCGCTCGGGTCGAAGCCGTTGGCGGAGACCAGCTGAGCGAGTGCCTGGTACTCGCTCAGCGCTCGCTTCTTGAAGTCCTCGTCCTTCTGGTCCACATCCGGATCACGATGGAACTGGGAGTCCTTGGAGCCGCCGGTGGCGGACTTCCCCTTGGACTTGGCGAAGAGGGCGTACCTGTTGAGGGCCTCGTGCAGTGTTGCTGCTTCGCCCGTGACGACCTTGTTGAAGGCGGCGATCGCCGCGGTCGGGTTGGCTGCGGCACGACGGAACTCGGCGCCCTGAATGATGGCGAGTATCTTCGCGCAGTACTGGCGGCCTTCCTTGCTCATCTCGCCGAAGTTGTAGTCCGGCTCGGTCAGTGCCCGGAGGAAGTGCTTGGCGAGCTCTTTGTCCGACAGCCCGGAATTGTCCCTGGCGCCCTTGAAGAGTTCCGCGTAATCGCCCTCCTGGGGGCCGCCCAGGACGAAGTTTCCGGTATGACCGATGGAGTAGGTGCTTCCGCTCGGCGTGTGCTCGAACGGGTTCGCCATCTTCTTGCTGTCGCGGAACTCATAGAGATCTTGTTCCGTCCCGCGCAAGGAAAGCCGCCGGCGGACCTCGGCGAGGCGATGGATCTGCTCCTGTTCAGAGAGGTCCACCTCCATGTGATCCGGATTCGACGGACCGGTCTTGACGGCGAGCGGAACCACCGGGTCAAGGTGGGACGCCGCTTCCCCGTGAACCCGCCGTGCGGCGGCATCCAAGAGGTCCTCGTACGACCACTGACCGAAATTCTGCTCATCGCTCGCCATGGCGATGATTTCGTCCCGGACCTTTTCCTTGAAGGTCGCGTCCCACCGGGCATGGCGTTGCTTGCCCCTTGCGATGAGGTCATCGAGGGGGAGGACGTCGTCAGCGGATGTGACGGTCTTCCTCGGTCCCAGTTTGAACGTCCGCTGCACGGGCCGATGCCCGTCCGTGGTGCCGTGCGCCGGGGCGGGCACGGGGTCGGCCGTACGCTGCACCTCTGCGGAAAGCACCCGGCTCGCAGTGGCTTCCGCCTCCCTCTCGAACCGGTCGGACGGATCACTCACCTTCGTCCCGTCACCGCGGTCCGTGCCCGCGACCGGGCCGTTGCGCTGCTGGATGACGTGGGTCAGTTCGTGAGCGAGCATGTGGCGGCCCGCCGCGGAGGACGTGTTGTAGCGGCCGCGCTGGAAGACGATGTGCGAACCGGAGGTGTACGCATGGGCGTTGACGGACTCGGCCGATGCATGGGCGGAGGTGTCGGTGTGCACGCGCACATCGGAGAAGTCCGCGCCGAGGCGGGTCTCCATGTCGGCGCGGACCGGCTCGTCGAGTGGGCGGCCGGGTGCGCGCAGGACGTCCTGGACGGGCGAACGCTGCACGGTGGGGGGTGCGGTGTGTCCGCAGCCCGCGCTGTGCTGGTGCTGCTCCCGGTCGGCCAGGACGGCCGCGAACGCCGCGTTGCCCACGGCCCGCTGGAGGACGGCGGCCGCCTCCGGCGTGAGGCGGCCTGCCTCGCCGGCCGCGGCCAGACGGGCCGCGTCGGAAGCAGGGGAGGAGGTTGCGCGGACGGGGTGCGCCGCCCCCGAGCGGTCGCTCCCCGAGCGGGGCTGCCGATCCTGTGCCCGCACGACGTTCCTCCCCCATCACCACTGCTTGCTGTTTCTGCGCCCTACGCTTTCAACCCTGGCTGACGGGCGGGCCCGGCTGTAGAGACGAACGGGCCCCGTCGGGGGCAGAGCGCACTGCCCGTTCGGTCACGCGGGCTGCGCCGCCTGTTCGGTCACGTGGGCTGCGCCGCCCGCTCCGCGTAGGCCTGGTTCTTGGCACCGATGACCTGGTCGAAGGACTGGTCGGTCCCGGCCCGTCCGTACAGTTCGAAGTAGCCGAGGGACTTGCCCTGCTGCAGTGCGCTGGTGCGGTCGGCGGCCGACTCGTACGTGAGGCTGTCGGAACCGTCGCGCAGGATGACGGCGGCGAAGTGGTTCGCCCAGCCGTCCGGGGCCGCTCCGGTCAGGTCGACGAAGTGGTTCTCGCCGACGGCGGGTGCGTCACGCCGCACGCTGAGGCCGCCGTTCGGCGGCGTGCCGATGAGCTGGGCCGCCGCCGCTTTGCAGTCATTGGGGAGGGTGATGAGCAGCTCGTGCACCTGGGCCTCCTGGTTCTCGACGGCGGGGAGTCCGGCGAGGAAGTCGGCGGTCAGGCTCGGCATGATGACGGCCAGGTCGGTCAGCCCCTCCCGGCCGGTGCGCTCCGGGTAGGGGAACCGCGCGGCGACCCAGCCGCCGCCCATCGTGGCCACCGCCAGCTTCATGGCTTCGGACCGCAGACCGTCGACCGTGGAGCTCCGCGGTTCGGCCCGTCCCTGGAGCGCCGCCACGATGCGCTGGGTGAGCGCGACGAGCTGCCTGACTTCCGGGGGGTCGGTCAGGGACCGCAGGTAGGCGGCGCGCTTGTCGTCACGCTGTGCCGCGCTGTCCCCGGCCACGGGCTCGTGACCGGCCCCCTGCGGGTTCCGGCCGGCGGCCCGTACGGCGGCCGCGGCCCGGCCCGCGTCCTTGTACACGGGCAGTACCCGGTACAGGGTGCGCTCACCGACCTGCACCGCTGCTCCGCGCTCCAGGGTGATCGGCACCTGGTCCTGGGCGTCGAGGCTGTGCGCGGCGGCGGTGATCATGTCTGCGTCGGCGTAGGCCTCGTACCGGCCCCGGATGGCGATGCCGCCGTGCGCGGAGACCTTGTCGAAGCCGTGGGCAGCCTCTCCCTCCGCGTACCGCTGCAGCTGCTGTGGGTCGCGTGCGTGCTCCGGCGCCGGGGCCAGCGCGCGGGCGACCGCTGCGTTGCCCGCTGTCCGTTGGAGGGTGCGCAGCGCGTCCGTCCGGTGGGTGGACAGGGCTGAGGCGGGGGTGCGGGGGCGTTCGGGTCCGCGGCGCGCCGCCGATTCCCCTCCCGTGGCCCGCCGTTCGTGTGCGTGCACGAGGGCTCCGTTCTGGCGGCCGGTGGTTCGTGGTGCGTCCTGGGTGGCCCCACTGCCGATTTTCGGCCCTGCCGTGGATCGCCTCCAGAGCCGGAAGGGGAGCCGAACGGGCAGGGCGGTTGCCCTTCTGAACACCGGTGAGCGTCGGTGGGCACCGGTGAGAAGCCCTGATGACCGGAGAAATCGGGGGATGCGTGGTTGGGCGAGTATCGGACGTTTTCCAGGAATCGGTGTCCGAGTGCTGGGTTACGTTGGTAAGGCCGGTACATCAGTGCCGGTCCCAAGCGTGGGCGTAACAGGCCGTCTTGGGCAGGGGAGTGAACAGGCGGTGCGCGGCGGCGCGGACGAGCTGGAGGGCGCGTTGAAGGCGAGCAGCCCCGGCCGGGGCGACCGGTTGCGGTTTCAGGTGCTCGGCCCGGTGCGGGCCTGGCGGGGGAACCGTCCGCTGGATCTCGGCCCGCCGCAGCAGCGCGCCGTGCTGGCGGTGCTGCTCCTGCACTCGGGCCGGCCCGTATCCGTACCGCAGTTGGTGGACGCGCTGTGGGGCGAATGGCCGCCGCCGCGTGCGGTGGGCACCCTGCGGACGTATGTCTCGCGACTGCGCGGCCTGTTGGAGCCGGACCGCAAGCCCAGGCAGCACGCGCACCTGCTGGTGTCGTCGGACGGCGGCTACGCACTACGGGTGCCCGGCGAGGCGCTGGACGCGGCGGCCTTCGAGGAGCGGCTGGTCACGGCGCGCCGGTTGCGGAGGGCGGGCGACACCGAGGGCGCGTACGAGCAGCTGAGGGGTGCGCTGGCGCTCCTGGAGGGCGTGGCCCTGGCCGGACTGCCCGGGCCGTACGCACAGCGGCAGCGCGACCGGCTCACCGAACTGTGCGTCACCGCTCAGGAGGAGCTCTTCGGCTGCGTGGTCGAGTGGGGTGGGCGTGCCGATGCGAGGGCCGGCTCGATGGCCGGCTCACTGGCCGATTCGATCGCCGGACTGCGTGCCTTCGCCGCCGACCATCCGCTGCGGGAACGTGCCCAGGCCCTGCTGATGCTGGCCCTCCACCGCGCGGGTCGCCGGGCGGAGGCCCGCGCGGTGTACGCGGCCACCCGCCGCACCCTCGACGCCGAACTCGGCGCCGAGCCGGGCAGTGAACTCCGCGCGGCGTACGCAGAGTTGTGTGCGGAGCCGGGCGGCTCCGGGCCTGGTCCCAGACCTGTGCCCGGTGCCGGCCTTGCCGGCGACCGGGCCCGTCCTGTCCTTGACCGTGCTGGTGACAGTCGTGACCGTGCTGGTGACAGCCGTGACAGCCGTGACAGCCGTGACAGCCGTGACCGCCGGCCTCGCCCGCCCCGCCCGACCCGGGACGCCTCGCGTAGCGTCCCACCCCCACCCCCACCCATACCGGCTCAGTTCCCGCCCGTACCGGCTCAGCTCCCGCCCGACATCGCCGATTTCGCGGGGCGTGCAGGGGTGGTCGCCCGCCTGGCCTCGACGCTGCGCGGGGCGGCGGGTGGACGGGCACCGGTGGTGGCCACGCTCAGTGGGCTCGGCGGGGTCGGCAAGACGGCGCTGGCCGTCCATGTGGCGCATTCCGTACGGGACCGCTTCCCCGACGGGCAGCTGTATGTGGATCTGCAGGGCACCAGCCTGGCACCGGAGGACAGCAGCGCCGTTCTGACGCACTTCCTGCGCGCTCTCGGTGTCGCGGAGAGCGCCGTACCGGAGGGGCCGGAGCAGCAGGCCGCCCTGTACCGCTCGCTGATCGCCGACCGCGAGGTCCTCGTACTCCTCGACAATGCCCGCGACAGTGCACAGGTGCGGCCGCTGCTGCCCGGGGCGCCAGGGTGCGCGGTGCTGGTCACCAGCCGTGCGCGGACGCTCGCGCTGCCCGGTGCCGACCGGGTCGACGTGGAGGTGATGGACGAGGGGGAGGCGCTGGGGCTGCTCGGCGCGATCGTGGGGGCGGAGCGGGTGGCCGCCGAGCCGGCTGCCGCGCGCGAACTGGTCGCCGCCTGCGGCGGGTTGCCGCTCGCCGTGCGCATCGCCGCCGCCCGCCTGGCGGCCCGGCCGGGCTGGGCCATGGCCGGCCTGGTGGCCCGGCTGAGTGATGAGCGGCGGCTGGACGAGCTGCGGATGGGCGACCTGGGAGTGGCGGCCACCTTCCGGGCCGGCTACGAGGCGCTCGCGCCCGGCCTCGCCCACGCCTTCCGGGTCTTCGCCCTGTGCAGCATGCCGACCTTCTGCCGGGGCGCCGCGGCCGCGCTGCTGGACACCACCGACGACGAGGCGGAGGCGGCGGTCGAGGCGCTGGCCGATGCCGGCCTCGTGGAGCTGCACGGCGACGACCGCTACGGCTATCACGACCTGGTCGGGCTCTTCGCCCGGCGGCTGGGCGAGCGCCATGACAGCCCGGGGGACCGGGAGGCGGCACAGCGCCGCTTCTTCGACCATGAGCTGGCCACCGTCCTGACCGCGGCGCGGCTGATCGAGCCGCACCACGTCCTGCCTGATCTGCTGCGCCGCCCCGACTCCCCGGGCCGTACGCTCACCGATGCCGACGCCGCGCGCGAGTGGCTGCACCAGGCGTACCCGCGGCTGTACGCGGCCGTGGAGCGGGCGTTGGACGCGGCACCCGGACTGCTGGGTTCCGCCGTGGATCTGCTCACCGCGTGGTCGCATACGCTCAGCAGCACCGCGCGCCACCGCGACCTCGAACCGCTTGTGCGCCGCGCCGTGGACAGCGCCCGGCGGCACGGCGACGACGTGGCCAGCGCGCACGCCCGGCGCCTGCTCAGGGCCTCGCACCACGGCACCGAGACCTACGCACGGGCAGAGCGCGCGCCACGGGAAAGACTGCGGCCGGCCCCTTCGCCCGCCGCTCCGCCGGTCAGCGCCACGGCCGCACAGCGGGGGAGCGCGGGGAGCGCGGGGAGCGCGGTGAGCGTGGGCAGGCTTGGGCAGATCCGGTGCCGGGCCGGCGGTGTGCTGTCCCGGTGCCGGGCCGGCGGTGTGCCGCGGCGGGACGGACCTCCACGGCAGGCGGCGGTCCCTCGTCGGCAGGTGGCGCGGCGGTGCGGTCCTGCGCAGCAGCACCCGTGCCGGACAGCGCTGACCCAGGTCAGGCGCGCGTACGGCGAACCGGCCGGCGGTGGCCGGGAGCGGGCGGCGCCGGAGTGCGCGCAACAGGCCCTTCCCCTTGCACGGGAGGTGGGCGGCGCCTTCTCCCGGGGGCTGCCGCAGGCCGTCCGTGGAGGTGCACTGCTGGGCGTCGGAGAGTCCGACCGGGGCCCGCCACGCCCGGCTGTCGGTGCAGGCGAGGCCGGAACGGCCGTACGCGGCCGGGATTCCGTACGCACTCGCGGATGCGGCGTGGCGGGGCCTGCTCCAGGAATCCTCCAGGGGGAGCCGGAAGGGCAGGAGTCCGTGCCCCCGGGACGGCACCTTCGTACCATCAGAGGTGGCGGATGCGGCTCTAGCCTGCGGGCATGACGTCGTGGACCGCTCCGGACCCGGCCGCCGTGACCGTAGGTCCCGGCGTCCGTGCCACCGCCCGGCTGCGGGTGCGCAACACGGGGGCAGGCACGGCGTGGTCCGCAACGACGGCCAAGTTCCGCACCCGGACCGCCGCAACGACAACACGGCCGCCCCTGCCCGCAACCGCCAGGGAGCCGAAAGCCGCACGCCGCAATCCGTAATCCGAAAGCCGCACGCCGCAAGCCGCACGCCGCAAGGACTCTCAAGGATGCGCATGGAGCCGTAAAGGGTGCAGGGAGCCGTAAGGACATCCGGCTCTGCCCCCGGCTCTGCCCTTACGCACGCTGACGGGGGGGACGGCGCGCCGGTTGACTGCCCTGGTGAGCATGTGGACTTCACTGGAACCGGCCGCGATCACCGTCGACCCCGGTTCCGTCGCGAGGGTAAGGCTGCGGGTACGCAACACCGGCGACACCGTTGAGGAGTACCGGCTGCGGCCGGCCGGCGCCGCAGCGGGCTGGACCCGGGTGGAGCCGGACGTGCTGCGGCTGTACCCCGGGGCCGAGGGCACGGCGCAGGTCGAGTTCGCGCCTCCGCGTACGTCGGACGCCGTGGCCGGTCCGACGCCCTTCGGCATACGCGTCGAGCCGGCCGAGCACCCCGAGATCCGGGACGTCGTCGAGGGACAGGTCACGGTGGGGCCGTTCTCCGAACTCCGCTGTGAGCTGGTGCCCTTGACCGTACGCGGCCGCTGGCGTGCCAAGGCGTCGGTCGCCGTCGACAACCTGGGCAACCAGCCGCTGACGGTGTCCCTCTCCGGGCGCGAGAACGGTGACGCCCTCACCGTCGAGGCCGAGCCGACATCGGTCCAGGTCGCGCCGGGCCGCGCCGGCTTCGTACAGCTCAGCATCCGGCCCGGAACGGTGAGTTGGGTCGGAGGTCTCAACAAGCACCCGTTCACCGTCTCCGTGCAGCGAGCCGGCGCCCCGGAGCCGACCGAACTGCGGGGCACCTACCTCCAGCCGTCCGTACTGCCGCGCTGGGCGATGGCGGTGCTCTCGCTGCTGGTCGTGGCGGCGCTGGCGTTCGTGGCGCTGTGGTTCAGAACCGTCCCCAAGGTGTCCACGAGCGCGCGGGAGAAGCCCGGCCAGTCCAAGAAGCTCCCGGAGAAGGAGAAGCCGTCCGCGCCGGCGCCTTCCCAGCCCCCGGAGGAGAAGCCAGAGGAGAAGCCCGAGGAGCAGCCCCCGGAGGAGCCCGCCGATGACGGCGGCGGGGAGGAGCAGGGCCCGAAGGAGCAGACCATCCGGTCCAACATCAACGGCGGCTGGTACCTCCAGGCCAACGGGGGCAGCCAGGAGGACGGCACACAGATCGGCCAGAGCCCGCAGTGGACGGGTGACCAGTTCGGCCGCAACCAGTGGTGGATCATCCACCATTACCCCGAGGACAACACGGTCGCCCTTGAGTCGGCCAGCGCCCCGGGCAGCGTTGCCCAGCTGAAACCGAACACCAACGAGGTTGAGCTCTGGGCGGCCGACCCGGAGCAACTGAACTCGGGCGGGCTGCCGCCCCACCAGAAGTGGCGGCTGACGGACGCGGGCGACGGCCGCACCCGCATCGTCAACATGCGCAACCAGGAGTGCCTGACCGATCTGCAGAACGACAAGGGCGCGCTGTCCGGGAAGTGCGCCGACGGGCCCTGGGACCGGCAGGACTGGAAGATCGCCGACGGGCAGTGAGGCCATCCGGGGCCGGGCGGTACGCCGCCCGGCCCCGGCCGCACCCGGAGGCTCAGTCCGACAACGAGGTCAGTCCGACAACGAGCCTCAGTCCGACAGCGAGGTTCAGTCCGAGGTTCAGTCCCACAACGGCGACGCGTCCGGCACCAGCCGCCCCATCTTGCGGTACTCGCGCCGCGCCCCGGCCCGCACATCCGCCGCCGTCACCGGTCCGCCGCGCCCCGCCGCGAGATAGCCCGCGGTCACCGCGGCCGACCGGATCGCCCCGCCGGAGAGCTCGAACTCCTTGGCACAGACGTCGAGGCCGAGGTCATCGGCGCACGGGGTGGCCGCCAGGCAGGACCGCCACAGGGCGATCCGCTGCCCGGCGTCCGGGAACGGGAAATCGATTACCAGGTCCAGCCGCCGGGTGAACGCCTCGTCGATGTTGGCCCGCAGATTGGTGGTCAGGACGGCGATCCCGTCGAACGCCTCCAGCCGCTGGAGCAGATAGGCGCTCTCCAGGTTCGCGTACCGGTCGTGCGAGCTCTTGACCTCCGAACGTTTGCCGAAGACGGCGTCCGCCTCGTCGAAGAGCAGCACCGCGTCCGTGCGATCCGCCTCGGAGAAGATCCGCTCCAGGTTCTTCTCCGTCTCCCCGATGTACTTGTCCACCACCGAGGACAGCTCCACCACATAGAGATCCAGGCCCAGTTCGCCGGCCACGACCTCTGCGGAGAGCGTCTTTCCGGTACCGGATTCCCCGGCGAACAGGGACACCACACCTCTGCCGCGCCCACCGCCGGTGCGCAGCCGCCAGGTGCCCAGCACCTGCTCCCGATGGCGCGCCCGCTGCACCAATTCGTGTAGCAGGGACAGTGGTTCGGGCGGCAGGACGAGCCCGTCGAAGCCGACAGCGGGGCGTACGCGCCGGGCGTGCCGGTCCAGCAGCGGTGCGGACTGCTGACGCGCGCTGTGCTGGATGTGGGCGGCGGTCACCGGCGTCCCGTCGAAGGCGGCGAGAGCGGTGGCCGCACGGGCCGCCCGCCGGATCTGGGCGGCGCCCAGCCGGTACGGCGCGACGGCCGCGGCGAGGTCGAAGCCCTCGTCCACCGAGCCGAGTTCGGCGCTCCAGACCTCGCCCGAGGCCGCCCCGTGGTCCGGCGCGTCCAGCGCGAACAGCCCGGAATCCGGGGCCCAGCCCGGGTCGTACGGCTCGCTTCCGAAGAAGACCACCGGCACGTCCCCGCCCGCCAGCGCCCTGACGAGCCCGTCGGGCCGCTCCGGCAGCGGCCCCACGACGAGCGCGGCCCGCCGCAGCCGCGCCTCCCGCAGCAGCGCGCCCGCGAGGCCCACAGCGTCATCGCGGTGGCCCTCCGGCCGGTACCGCAGCACGGGCAGGCCGGCGCGCCGCAGCGCGTCGGCCACCGGTTCGGCGGCGGTACCGGGCCGGCGCTCCCGCAGATGTACGGCGAGCGGGCCCTCGCCCGCGAGCGCGGCGAGCCGCCCGGCAAACGTCTTGTCGCCGGTGCGCGCAGCGCTTCCCGTACGGTCGTCGGCTTGCTGCTCCGCCGACAGCAACTCCACCGCACTGCCGCTGAGTTCAGGATCCAGGCCGTCGTCGCCCAGCAGATGGGCGACCACCCGCTCCGGCACCCGCAGCGCCCGTCCCGGCAGTGGCCGGTCCTCGTCCTCGATGACCAGCAGCCCACCGGACCGCAGCGGCGCGGCGGGGTGGAAGCGGGCGCGGGCCGCGGGCTCGTACGGGCCGGTGCCCGCGAGGTCCAGCGCCAGCGCGACCGTGGCACGGCGCCGCCCGACATCGTCGTTGAGGTAGCCGTACAGCGGCTCGAAGCCCCGGTCCACATCGGGCGCGAGCGCGGCCAGGAGGATATGCAGGTCCAAGGCCGACAGCCCGAACCGCCCGGCGAGCGCGACCGATCGGTCCGCTGGCCCCCAGGGGCCCGGTGCCGCGTCGTCCAGCTCGCCCGCTTCCGCCCCACCCGCTGTGGACGACTCGCCCGTGCCCTCGGTCGGCGATGGTGCGGCCAGCCGTCTGGCCGTCTCGGGGGTCACATAGAGCCCGCGCAGCGGGTCCGAGGCCGTCGGATCGTCGGCGCTGCGCCGCTCGACCAGCCCGGCCACCCGCTCGCGCAGCCTCGCCAGCCGGCCCCGCAGTGCGCCGCCGGCGTGCTCGGCGACCGTGGTGCCACTCACCGTTCCCCCTCGCTGTCCCTCGCGGACGGCGCGCCACCCGGAGCGGACCGGAGCATCCGGGGCCGGGAGTCGCCGGGGACACCGTCGAGTCCGCGGACGACCGTGACCGCGCCCTCCGTGACCGGCGGCGCCACCTCGTACGACGGCGAGACCGGGAAGGGCACGGTGACCACCACGTCCAGGGACGGCTTGAGTTCGCCGCCGAGCGCGGACCAGATGTCGGCGATCGAACGGGACTCGGGCGGCGGCACCGCCACCGTGAGCGGGATGCTCACCTTCAGCGCGCGGAGCGCGTTCGGCAACGCGGCCGCCGGCAGGATCTCGTGCGAGAGCAGGCATCCCAGCGCGGCGGACAGCAGCCGGTGCTCGTCCTGCGGGCGGGTGGTCCATGCCGTGACGAGGTAGGACAGCCGGAACCAGCGCGGCGGCTGATGTCTGCGCACGACCACACCACTGGCGTCCCGTTCCGCGATCGTCCCGCGCTCGCGGCGGGCGACCTCCTCGCGTATGTCGTAGAGATACGCATTGAGCGTGGGTGCGTTGCGCCGCGCCGCCCAGTCGCGGGTGGGCGCCTCGAACGCGACGTCCCCGGCGCCGTCCGGCAGCACCCCGCCGCGCAGCACACTCCGCATCGCTTCATCGACTTCGTGGATCACGCTCGTTCCCCCGCCCGGTGACCCGCCGTCCGGACTTCGCCCGCCGTCCGGATTTCCTGTGCCAACTCCGTCACCGCTTCACCCTCTGCTGTCGCCTCTGCACCTGTCTCCGCACCCACACCCACACCCGCACCCACACCCACACCCACACCCGTATCCGCGCCCGCTTCCGCCCCCATCAGATGTATCCCTCACGCAGCGCGTAAGCGACGGCGTGCGCGCGGTTGTGCAACTGCAGCCGCGTCATCAGGGCGTGCAGGACGTTCTTGACGGTCCGTTCGGAGTAGGCGAGCTTCTCGGAGATCTGCCGGGTGTCCAGCCCCTCGGCGACCAGCCGCAGCACATCGACCTCGCGCGGCGCCATACCGAGCGTCGGTACGAGGCCCACGGAGGCGGAGGTCGCCACGGACCGCCGCAGCTGCCCCACTTGGGTGAGCAGCGTGCTGATCAGGTCCGGCGGCAGGTCGCCCTCGCCGCGCGCCGCGCTCTGCACTGCGCGCAACAGCCGCTGCGGGGTGGCCTGATGACGCCACAGGATGGCCCGTACGCCGTACTCCACGATCGTCAGCAGCTCCGGCTCGCGCAGATCCCGGGCAATCAGCACCACGCGCTGCTCACCACCCCGGACGAGCCGTCTCAGCTCCGCCGCGGCGAGCTCGTCGAACCGGTCGATGGGCATGATCGCCACGGCCCCGACCGCCTCCCCGCCGCCCTCCCTCGCTCTCGCACGCTCCGCCTGCTCCTTGGCCGCCGCTCCGCCCTGGTTCTGGACGATCTCGACGGTGGGCTGGTGCTGGAGGTGACTGACGACTCCGGCCCGACTGAGCGGGTCGGAGGCGTGCACTGTCACCGTGACACGTGTATCCGGCACTTGTGTTCCTCGTCTCGCCCCCGTTTACCGATAGCCGCATAGTGAGCGAAGGCAATCAACAAACGTTTGGCGGGCAATCAACGCCGGAACGGAACCCTTCGGCGATCGGGGCGAACGATCCGGGCGAAGAGGGCCACGACCACCGCATCGCGGAGGAGGAAAGCGGTGCGAGAACCGGGGGCAACGCGCTGTGCGGGCGAGCGCGTTACCCCCGTGAAGGAGGCTCCTGAGGGGCGTCCCTAGCGCGAGGTGGAGGCCGTCCGCTCCGGCGCCGGCGTCTGCGACGGGTTGCTCCGGGGGTGCTGCGAGTTGAGGAACCACTTGCGGGCGGAGACGAGCCACCAGGTGCCGGCGAAGACCAGCACCACACCCACGGTGAGGGGCGCGTAGTTGAACGTCTCCAGGGTCACCGGGCTCTGCTGGGGCAGCATGAACAGCACGGTGATGATCACGACCCAGCTGACCGCGATCAGGCCCACGGGCTTGGACCAGCGCCCCAGGTGCCAGGGACCTCGCCGGAAGTTCTCTCCCTGGCGCAGCCGCAGCAGGGTGGGCACCACATACGCGATGTAGAGGCCGATCGTCGCGATGGACGTGACGGCGGCGTACGCGGTCGTGTTGAACAGGTACGGCAGACCGAGGACGAACGCACCGCCGGCGGCGAGCCACACGGCGTTGGTCGGGGTGCGGGTCCCCGGGTGGAGCTTGTGCCAGACGGAGGAGAACGGCAGCGCCCCGTCGCGGGAGAAGGCGTAGATCATGCGGGAGTTCGCGGTCACCGAAGCCATCCCGCAGAACAGCTGGGCGCCGATGATGACGAGCAGCATCAGCTTGCCGGTGCTCGCACCGAGCGCGTCCAGGAAGATCTGCGCCGGCGGCACACCGGTGTCCGACTCCAGCGCGCCGTTGTAGGACTGGATGGCGAAGGTCAGGCCGAAGAGCAGCACGAATCCGGCGGCCCAGGACACGACGATGGAGCGGACGATGCCCTTCGGCCCCTCGACCGAGGCGTTCTTCGTCTCCTCCGTCATGTGGGCGGAGGCGTCATAGCCGGTGAAGGTGTACTGGGCCATCAGGAGCCCGATGAGCGCGACGTAGACCCCGGAGCCCCAGCCGGTGTTGTTGACGAACTCGGTGAAGACGAAACCGGGGGACTGGTGCTTGTCGGGGATGATCAGCAGGGCGCCGACGATCACCACGACGCCGATCAGATGCCACCACACCGAGATGGTGTTGAAGAAGCCGACCACGCGCACCCGAAAGGTGTTCACCACGGCGTGCAGAAGGAGGATCACGCCGAAGAGCGTGATCGTGTGGGTGGGGGTGGCGGCATAGCCGAACTGAAGGTTCAGGTAGGCGTTGAGGAACGACGCGGCGCCGAAGTCGATGCCCGCGGTGACGGCCACCTGGCCGAGCGTGTTGAACCAGCCGGTGAACCAGGCCCAGGCCGGAGCGGACTTCCGCGGGGCGAGCTTGTGCGCCCAGAAGTAGAGGCCGGCGGAGGTCGGGTAGGAGGAACAGACCTCGGCCATGGCCAGGCCGACGAACAGGGTCATCAGGCCGACGAGAACCCAGCCCCACATGATCAGGGCCGGCCCGCCGGTGTTCATACCGAAGCCGTACATGGTCAGGCAGCCGGACAGGATGCTGATGATCGTGAACGAGACGGCGAAGTTCTGCCGCCCGGACATCGAGCGGTCCAACGTCTGGGCGATCCCGAGTTCGGCGAGGCGCTCCTCCTCCGTCTGCGTGACGCTTGGCATGTCCAATGGCATGACTGGGCCCTCTCCTGTTGGTGGCGCGGTGACGTGCGGAACAACATCGGTCTGCGCAACGGTGCAACGGTGCACGGCGCTACGGCGCGGCCCCCTTCACCGCCCACTTCCGATGACGGGCGAAGAGCTGCTGAGCGTCTCCGCAGTAGCTCCACGGCACATCCGTGGCGTACGGGCCGATGGCGTCGAACACCTCGGCCGCCGCCCGGTGCTGATTCGCGAAGGACATCGCGTGGGCCAGGTAGTTGGCGTCATCGTGGAACGCGGCGTGCGGCATGGAGGGGGCCCGGTAGGTCCACCAGTTCACCCACGCCTGCTGGGTCGACGGGTTGTCCGTCCAGGGATGCACCGTCAGGCCGTACCGGTGCCCTTCCTTCTTCATCCGTGTGCGGTGCGACTCGGCGAGCGCGACCAGCGGCAGGACGTGCAACGGCATCCCGCGGGGGACATGGGCGCACCGTTCCTGCGCCCAGTGGAACATCTCGCCCGCCACGCCGTGCCAGTCGGGGAACATGTAGGTGAGGAGCTCGTGGTGCGCCTCCCTGTTCCACGGATCGCGTTCCTCGACCTCCTGCCACACGCTGTGCACCGTCTCCCGCCACTGCCGGTCGCGGTCGGGCGAGTGGTAGCGCAGCAGAGCGAGCATGACGACGTACGGCGTCGGATCGGCCGGCAGGGCGTCCCCGGCGGCATGGCAGGTCTCCCACGCCTGCTCCATCTCCGCTCCGCTGCCCTGCCCCCGTGAGCCGGCCATCGAACGCAGGGCCAGGACGGTGGCGAGGAGGGCCAGGGCATGCGGAGAACGCGGTTCGGCCTGTGCCCAGGTGTCGGCGAACGTGAGCCGCGCCCCGGCGCGGGCGAGCACCTGGAGCCGGAAGATACGGCGGTCCCAGTCGGCACCGGTGGCGGTCAGCAGTTCGCGTGCGCCTTCCCATCTGCCCATCGCGGCGTCCTCGACCACTGCGCGCAACCGGGTGTCGTCCCGCGCCGGATGCCGGTCGAAGGCCGGTTGACGTCTCACCGCTGTCCCGTCAGCGGTCTCTCGGGTGAGGGGAACAGTTCCTCACCGTGCGCAAGGGGGGTGTCAACAGGCACTTTTGAGGCCTCCGGGTGGGCGTCCGCCGTGTCGGACGCCGACGTAGGGGGATCGCGTGGTGCTGAGCGAACGACCACGGGGCCGGCCGGGTCCGGATGTCCGGAATCCTGGACGGGCGGGACGGTGAGGGCGTCGGGCGGGGCGGTGTGGCACCGCTCCCGCGCCGCTGGCGAGAGGCCTGCCCGGACACCGGTGAGGTCCGGGGCCGGCGCCCGTGAGCCCCGGATCCGGCCCCTGCCGGGCTGTCTCGTGCGCAGGCGAAAGCCCGATGTGACCTTGAGGGGCAATCACCGCAATCTCCTGTACGTGGCATGCATGAGCTGCGCAAGCGGACTGTCAACTTCGTTCATGAAGTGCTGACTTGAGAAAGAAGACTATTCACTGAGGAACGTCGGCGCACATTTCTTCGGGGATAAATCTCATGCGATGTGGCTTCCCCGTCGGCGTGTTGGGCAGGTTCACGCCTTCCTTGCAGCTCATCGACCCCTGATCCAGGGCGAGTTGACCGCTCGGGCCGGTGCCACGCCGCGGGGCGCCGTCATCATGCCGCGTGCGCGGCAGTGATCTGGTGAAATATGCGGAAAACGGTGGATATCCGGTGCTGAACCCCGCACCGGCCGCAACTAGCGACGGCGCGTAAGGCGCGGATGGCACACGCGGGCGCCGGGCAGCACAACCTTCAACGGCAATGGGTGGTCTTCACGACACCATCACACCGGCCAGGGGGATTGATCATGTCGTACTCGCAGCGGCCCGCGCCGTCCGGTCAGCAGCCCCACCCGTTCGCGCCGCCGCGGGCCACCCGGCCGCCGGAGAAGCAGTACGCCGCCCTCAAGATCGCAGTGGGTGGGGTCTGTGCTTGCGTCGTCTTCGGGCTCGGGGCCGCGGTCGGCAGCGGCGGCGAGAAGGCCGAGGCGAAGACCGTCCCCGCCGTCAGGGGCACCGTTACCGCCAAGACGGCCAAGGCCAGGGCGGAGCAGCCGGAGGGCGACGCGCAGCCCGTGGAGAAGGCGGCGGCACCCGCGGGTCCGGAGGCCGTCGTCGGCCAGGGCAGCCACCTCGTCGGGGAGGACATCGCCGCCGGCACCTACCGGACCGGCGGCCCGGCCGCATCCGGTGGGCCGCTGTGTCACTGGGCGCGCGCCAAGAACTCCAGCGGTGACATGGACAGCATCATCGCCACCGGCATCCCCCAGGGCCCGGCCCGCGTCACCGTCAACAAGGGGGAGACGTTCGAGACCAACGGCTGCAAGGAGTGGACGAAGGTCCGGTGACCGGCGCGTCGCAGCTCAGGGCGCGGTCTACGGCGGCCGCGCCCTCGGCCGCCGTGCCGCGCCATCCGGTCCGCCCGACGGTGGCGCGGGCGGGAAGGGGGCTCGGCGCCCGCCGAGCGGCCGGCGGGATTCCTCCGGCCGAATCCGGTCGGAGCCGGTTCCTCCGCTTTTGCCCGGGGTGGGGTCCTGTCGAGAGGGAGGCGCTCACGAGATATCTTGATGTCGAGCAATGTTGCAGACGTGGAGCGGAGCACCCGGTGACTGACTCGACCATCATTTACACCCACACTGACGAGGCCCCGGCCCTGGCGACGTATTCGTTCTTGCCGGTGATCCAGGCATACGCGTCGACGGCCGGCGTCAGCGTGGAGACCCGTGACATCTCTCTGGCCGGGCGCATCATCGCAAGCTTCCCCGAGCGCCTGGAGGAGGGGCAGCGCATCGACGACGCCCTCGCCGAGCTCGGTGAGCTGGCGAAGACTCCCGGCGCGAACATCATCAAGCTGCCGAACATCTCGGCCTCGATCCCGCAGCTGAAGGCGGCCGTCGCCGAGCTGCAGGAGCAGGGCTACGCGCTGCCGGACTACCCGGACGACCCGCAGACCGACGAGGAGCGCGACATCCGCGCCCGTTACGACAAGGTCAAGGGCAGCGCCGTCAACCCGGTCCTGCGGGAGGGCAACTCCGACCGCCGGGCACCGGCATCGGTCAAGAACTTCGCCAAGGCCCACCCGCACCGCATGGGTGCCTGGACGGCCGACTCGAAGACGAACGTCGCCACCATGGGCGTCGACGACTTCCGCTCCACCGAGAAGTCCGCGGTCCTCGGCCAGGACGGCACGCTGCGCATCGAGCTCTCGGGCGACGACGGCTCCACCACCGTCCTGCGCGAGTCGGTACCGGTCCTCGCGGGCGAGGTCGTCGACGCGTCCGTGATGCGGGTGGCCGCGCTGCGCGAGTTCCTCACGGCGCAGGTCGCCCGTGCCAAGGCCGAGGGCGTGCTGTTCTCGGTGCACCTGAAGGCCACGATGATGAAGGTCTCCGACCCGATCATCTTCGGCCACGTGGTCCGCGCCTTCTTCCCGAAGACGTTCGCCCAGTACGGCGAGTCGCTGGCCGCCGCCGGCCTGACCCCGAACGACGGCCTCGGCGGCATCTACAAGGGCCTGGAGTCGCTGGCCGACGGCGCCGAGATCAAGGCGTCCTTCGACGCCGAGCTCGCCGAGGGCCCGGAGCTCGCCATGGTCGACTCCGACCGCGGTATCTCCAACCTGCACGTGCCGAGCGATGTCATCGTCGACGCCTCCATGCCGGCCATGATCCGCACCTCCGGCCACATGTGGGGCCCGGACGGCGGCGAGGCGGACACCCTCGCGGTCCTCCCGGACAGCAGCTACGCCGGCATCTACCAGGCCGTCCTCGACGACTGCCGCGCCAACGGCGCCTACGACCCGTCCACGATGGGCTCGGTCCCGAATGTCGGCCTGATGGCGCAGAAGGCCGAGGAGTACGGCAGCCACGACAAGACCTTCGAGATCCCGGTCACGGGCACCGTGCGGGTCCTCGACGAGAGCGGCAACGCCGTCCTCGAGCAGGTCGTCGGCGCCGGCGACATCTTCCGGATGTGCCAGACCAAGGACCTGCCGATCCGCGACTGGGTCAAGCTCGCCGTCACCCGCGCCCGCGCGACCGGCAACCCGGCGGTGTTCTGGCTCGACGCGGGCCGTGCGCACGACGCCCAGCTCATCGAGAAGGTCAAGACCTACCTCGCCGAGCACGACACCGACGGCCTGCAGATCGAGATCATGTCGCCGGTCGACGCGATCACGTTCTCCCTGGAGCGGATCCGCCGTGGCGAGGACACGATCTCGGTCACCGGCAACGTGCTGCGCGACTACCTGACCGACCTGTTCCCGATCCTGGAGCTGGGCACCAGCGCGAAGATGCTCTCGGTCGTCCCGCTGATGAACGGCGGCGGACTCTTCGAGACCGGCGCCGGCGGCTCCGCGCCCAAGCACGTCCAGCAGCTCGTCAAGGAGAACTACCTGCGCTGGGACAGCCTGGGTGAGTTCCTCGCCCTCGCGGTCAGCTTCGAGCACCTCGCGCAGAAGACCGGCAACGCGCGCGCCCAGGTGCTCGCGGACACCCTCGACCGCGCCACCGGCACCTTCCTCAACGAGAACAAGTCGCCCAGCCGCAAGATCGGCGGCATCGACAACCGCGGCAGCCACTTCTACCTCGCGCTCTACTGGGCGCAGGAGCTGGCCAAGCAGACCGACGACACTCAGCTCGCGGAGGCGTTCGCGGCCCTCGCCAAGACGCTGACCGAGCAGGAGCAGACCATCGTCGACGAGCTGGCCGCGGTGCAGGGCTCGCCGGCCGACATCGGCGGCTACTACCAGCCCACGGTGGCGAAGGCCTCGGCGGTCATGCGTCCGTCGACGGCCCTCAACCAGGCCCTGGCCTCCCTCAGCTGACGCGACAGCTGCGGAAGCCCCTTCCGCCCCGGCCGGCATCCCACCGGCCGGGGCGGTGCCGTTTCCGGCCGGTGGTATGCCGGGGGCCCGCCGTCGGTTTCCGCAGGCCGCGACCGGTCCTGGAGCGCCCGCCGCCGCACGGGTCAGGCGCCGGCGCGCGCGTCGATCCGGCGAAGGGCCTGCGCCCGGACGACTTCGCGACACTGCGGGGGTGGGCGGCGGAGGTGGCCGGGGGCGGTGCGCCGTGAAGGGGTAGCGTCCTGCGCAGTGTCCGCACTTCTCCGCACGGGGGTATCGATGGAACTCGCCCAAGTCCGCCTGCTCGTCTCGGACTTCCCCGGCTGCTACCGCTTCTACCGGGACACGCTGGGGCTCACCCCGCAGTTCGCCGCCCCGGACGGTCCGTATGCGAAGTTCACCTGCGACGACGGCACCGCGGGCATCGCGCTGCAGGAGCGCGCACGGATGGCCCGGGTCCTCGGCGAGCTGGCGACCGCGCCGGACGGCTACCGCTCCCTGGTCGTCCTCCGGGTCGACGACCTCGACGCCTACTGCACGGAGCTGGCCGGGCGCGGCGCCGTCCTCGCGCACGGCCCGGCGCCGATGACGGACCGGATGCGGGTCGCCCACCTCAAGGACCCCGACGGGAACCTCGTCGAGCTCCAGGAATGGCTGACACCGCGGTCCGCCGGCTGACCGCCCGCCCGGCGCCCGTGGCTCAGCCCACGAGGTCCAGCACCGGCCGCAGCCCGTCCGGGCGCCGTTCCACCGGCAGATGGTCCACCGGCAGGAAGGAACAGCCCAGGGCCGTGGCGCCGCCGTCCGCCCTGCGGTCGTCGCCCACCATCAGGACGGCGGACGGGTCCAGCCCCAACTCCCGGCAGGCCAGGGCGAAGAGTTGCGGGTCCGGCTTCTGGGCGCCGTGCTCGTAGGACAGCACACAGGCGTCCAGGTAGCGGTCCAGGCCATGGGCGCGCAGCACCGGCCGCAGATCCCAGCCGATATTGCTCAGCACGCCTATCCGGATGCCGCGCCGGTGCAGTTCCGCCAGTACCTCGGCGGCGTCGGGGTACGGCTGCCAGGCCGCCGCCGTCATGTGACGGTCGTAGAGCACGTCGTACAACTCCGGCTGGGGAAGCGGCACTTGGCGGGCCAGTCCGGTGTACACCGCGCGGTGGTGGCGGGCGTCGCGGTCGCGGGCCTCCCACAGGTCAGCCAGCGCGTCGGGGATCTCGGCGGGCGAGGGACTGCCGGGCAGCGCACCGGCCCGTTCCAGCGCGGCGGCCCGGCGGGCGATCTCGGCATCGGCCATGGCCGTACCGCACGCGGCCAGCGCCGCCCGCAGCCATGACTCGGCGGGCTCGATCCGCAGCAGGGTCCCGGAGAAGTCGAAGAGCACACCCTTGATCGTCGTCATGACCGCTCCCCTACCCACCGTGCGGCGCCGTGCCCCTCCGGCGGGGCACATATCCGGTGTACGCCGCGGCCGCCGCGGCCACCAGCGCCCCGCCCAGCAGCCAGCCCCCGACGACATCCGACAGCCAGTGCACACCCAGATACACCCGGGTGAAGCCGACACCGGCGACCGAGACCACCACCACCGTCCGGGCCGTCCGGCGCCACAGCGGGCGCGCCCCGCCCAGCCGCAGCAGCCACAGCACCAGCGCGCCCGCGACCAGCGCGGACATCGCATGCCCCGACGGGAACGCCGCATAATGCGCGGAGTCCACCGGGTCCGGCCAGACCGGGCGGTCCCGCCCGACCACCGCCTTCAGCACCTGCTGCAGTCCCGTCCCCACGAGCGCGGTGACCGCCACCCAGACGCCGAGCAGCCGTTGACCACGCCGTACGAGCAGAACGACCGCCCCCGCGAGTACCGCGCGCATCGCCCACGGGTCCCACAGCCAGTCGCTGAGCATCCGGCTGAGGCGGGTCCAGCCGGACGCCTCGACGGCCGTCCGGTGCAGCACACCGGCCAGCGCGCGGTCCACCGACATCAAGGGTCCCCAGCGCAGAGCGACCAGGGCGAGCAGCAGGCCGAAGGCGAGCGTGCAGAGGCCGGCGCAGGCGAGCGCCGGGACGCGCGGGGCGGGGGCGGGGTGGCGCCCGTCGTCCACGGCGGACGACCGGACGGTGGGCTGCGGCGTCGGTGGCATAAGACGATCCTCGCCGATACCCGGCGTTCCGGGCGAGGGCCACCCCCTACACGGCGTCTCCCCCTAGCGGGACTTTGAAGACAGCCCTAGTAGGTCAAGGCGCTCAGCCCGGGAATGAACGTCACCAGCAGCGGTACCGCCGGCACCAGCGCCGCCACCGCCGTCATCCGCAGCCGGCGGCCGGGAGTGAACCGCGGTGCGGGGGCCAGCAGCCGGTCCACCCGCTCCGGTACCTGGGCGAGCTGGGCCGGGCAGGGGCCGAACACCCCACGGTCCTCGTTGAGTTCGACCAGGGCCAGGGCGATCGTCCGCCGGCCGAAGCGACGCGAGGCCACATCGTCGGCGGCCAGCTCGACCAGCCGGTGCACCTGGTCGCGGAACGCGGCGAAGACCGGGACCTGCGGAAAACCGGCGGCCAGCGCCGAGGCGCAGTACAGCAGGAGGTCGTGCCGGGCCCGCGCATGGCCCTGCTCATGGGCGATCAGCGCATCGAGCTGATGCCCCTTCAGCCGGCGCAACGCCGAGGTGGTGATGACCAGTTGGGGCGAGGCGTGGGACAGCCACCAGGCCTCCGGGCGGTCTCCCTCCAGGACGACCAGGCGCTCCCCGGAGGGCTCCTCGCCGGGCAGCAGCGGGGAGCGGAGCAGCAGCTCGGCCCGCCGCTGCCGGCGACGGGCGCGTACCGCCCGCACCTCGCGGGTCAGCGCGAGCGCCGTCCAGGCGCCGCCACCCGCCAGCAGCAGGGCCAGCACCCCGGCCCAGGGCCCGTGCGTCTTGAGGGCATAGGCCTCGACGACGACCCGTGGGGCGAACCCGAACACCGGGCTGCGGACGGCTTCCCAGGCGGCGGCTGCGCTCAGCGACATTGCGAGCAGACAGCACAGCAGGACACCGGCGACCACGCACTGCCACACCCACAGGGCGAGCACCGGTTCACGGTCGGGCCAGTCGGAACGGGCCATCAGCCGTGGCGCCATTGCCGCGGCCAGCACGCCGAGCATCATCAGCGCGAGAGGGACCATCATGCCGTCACCCTATGAGCGCACGACTACCCGTTGGTACGGCCATGCGTCGGAAGTGATGCATACCACCCCCGCAACAGGTGGGCACGGTCAACGGGCGCACCAACGGCGCCGAACCGGACGGCAGCGTGTTGCCGCAGCTCACAGCGCCAGCAGCATCGCCAGCATGCCGATACCCATCGCCACCCGGCAGGCCCGCAGCACCCCGGTGCCCGCCACCGCCACCGGCCCGCTCGCCCTCGCCTCCCCGGCCCCCGCGCCGGCCACCGGCACCAGCCGGACCCCCGCCGCGAGGACGTACCCCGTGAAGTAGACGAGCAACAGCACCGTCAACAACGGCACGCCGCCCGGCACCGCGTGCGCCATCGGGCCCGCCCCGCCCGCCTGGCCCATCTGGCCGATCTGGCCCAGGTGGCTCATCCGCCCCGTATGGCCCGGCTGTTGGAACGGCACCACCATCGCGAGCGCCATGTACGCCATGGCCAGGGCGCCCACCGCATGATGCAGATGGCGTCGTGCCAGCGCCCACAGGCCCGCCGCCCCGAAGACCGCGGTGAACACCCACGGCGACCACGACGGCGGCGCCACCGGCCAGGCCATCGCCGCCATCCCCAGCGCCATCAGCCCCTCGCCGCGTACCTCGCCCCGCTGCGCGGCCGGACCGGTACGCGCCCGCGACAGGCAGTACGCGCCGGCGGCGGCGCACAGCAGCACCAGCGGCCAGCCGACCCACACCGGTCCGTGCACGGAGCACCTCCCCTCGTACCCGTACGCATCGGGGGCAGGATGCCCGCCGGGCGCCCGGCACACGGGAGCGCACGGGCGCAAGGGGGGAGCGCGGCAGCAGCTGCCCGCCGGGACCGTTTCCGCCCCGGCCGTACGGGGCGCGAAGGCACCCTTAGGGCCTTCCGACCCTGACCTATCGGACAGGCCCTAAGGGCGGTAGCGCAGCGGATGGTCCGCCGGGACCTGTGTCAGCACGATCCGGTGGCCGTCCGGGTCGGCGAGCCACATCTCGATCAGCCCCCACGGCTCCTGCACGGGCTCACGCAGCACCTCCACCCCGTGCGCCAGCAGCTCCTGGTGTGCCGCCGCCGCGTCCGCCACCTGGAGCCACAGCTGGAGGGTCTCGGTGGCCGGAACGGCGGCGCGGCCGGACACTTCCAGGAACCCGCCGCCGAGGAAGTAGACCGTGCCGCGCTCGGATCCCGTACCGAATTCCCGGTAGATCTCCAGCCCCAGCGCCCCGCCGTAGAACGCCCGCGACCGCTCGGGGTCGGCCGGCCGCAACAGCACCCTGCTGCTCAGTACGTGCACCATGGCCGGACCCTACGCCGCCCGCCGCGCGCGGCCGGGCACCCGCCGCCGGAAGACCGTGATGAAAGGCCCTGACGCCGTACATCTGCCGGTTGTTAGCCTCCTTGCAGCCACCCGTCCGCCTGAGAGGACTCCGCGCACCATGCCCACCAGCGAGCTGACCTTCCGTACCGCCCTCGATGCCGATGTCCCCGGGCTCGTCGGTCTCATCGAGTCGGCTTACCGCGGCGACGCGAGCCGCAGCGGCTGGACGACGGAGGCGGACCTGCTGGCGGGGCAGCGCACCGACCCGGACGGCGTCACCGCGGTGGTGCGCAACGAGACCGGCCGGCTGCTGATTGCCGAGCGGGACGGTGCGCTGATCGCCTGCTGCCAGCTCGAACACCGCGGCGACCACGCGTACTTCGGGATGTTCGCGGTGCGCCCGGAGCTCCAGGGTGGCGGCCTCGGCAAGGTGATCATCGCGGAGGCGGAGCGGACCGCCCAGGACATCTGGGGCGCCCGGGAGATGCGGATGACGGTCATCCGGCAGCGCACGGAGCTGATCGCCTGGTACGAGCGCCGCGGCTACCGGCGCACCGGGGAGTGCACCCCGTTCCCGTACGGCGACGAGCGCTTCGGCATACCCCAGCGCCCCGACCTGGAATTCGAGCTGCTGGTCAAGCCGCTCGGCTAGGGCCGTTCCGACGGGTCAGGGCCGGAGCGGCCCTGGGGCCTGTGCGGCCGGTCAGGGCCGGAGCGGCTCGGGCGGGCGGGAGCGGCCCTGACCAGCGGGCGGCAGCCGCTCACAGCCGTCCCGCCTGGATGATCCGCTGCAGGAACTGCCGGGTGCGGTCGTGCTGCGGATCGCCGAAGACCTGCGCGGACGTGCCGCGCTCCAGCACCACCCCGCCGTCCAGGAAGCACACCTGGTCGGCAACCTCCCGCGCGAAGCCCATCTCATGGGTGGCGATGACCATGGTCATGCCCTCCTCCTTGAGCTCGCGGACGACACCGAGCACCTCGCCGACCAGTTCCGGGTCGAGCGCCGCGGTGATCTCGTCGAGCAGCAGCAGCCGGGGCCGCCCGGCCAGCGCACGGACGATCGCGACCCGCTGCTGCTGGCCGCCGCTGAGCCGGTCCGGGTACTCCCCGGCCCGCCCGCCGAGCCCGAGCCGCTCCAGCAGCTCGCGGGCCCGCGTCTCCGCCTCGGCGCGCGGCACCCCGTGCACCCGGCGGGGCGCCAGCGTGATGTTGTCCAGCACGGTCATGTGCGGGAAGAGGTTGTAGGCCTGGAAGACCACACCGATCCGGCGGCGTACCGCGTCCACGTCGGCCCGCGGATCGGTGATCTCCGCGCCGTCCAGGAAGATCGCGCCGTCGTCGATCTCCTCCAGCAGATTCGCGCAGCGCAGCAGGGTGGACTTGCCCGACCCCGAGGCGCCGATCAGCGCGGTCACGGTGTGCGGCGGGACCGCCAGATCCACCTCCCGCAGGACGACCGTGCCGCGTCCGTACGTCTTGCGCACGGACTCCAGCCGCAGGACCGGGCCGTCGCCGGGCGCCGCCTTCCCGACGGCCTCGCCGGCCGGCCGCGGGGTGTCGTCCGTCGTGCTCATACGAGGCCTCCCTGGGCGCGCCTGCGGTCCATGCGGGCCGTGATCCAGTCCGTGCAGCGGGTCATCGGGATCGTCAGCGCGACGAAGATGAGCCCGGCCACCACATAGGGCGTGAAGTTGAAGTCCTTGGCGGCGATGATCTGCGCGGCGTAGACCGCGTCCACCGCGCCCGCGATGGACACCAGACCGGTGTCCTTCTGCAGCGAGACAAGATCGTTCAGCAGCGGCGGCACCACCCGCCGCACCGCCTGCGGCAGCACCACGAAGCGCAGCGCCTGTCCGCCGGAGAGCCCCAGCGACCGGGCCGCGGCCCGCTGCGAGGGGTGCACCGATTCGATGCCGGCCCGGAAGACTTCGGCGACATAGGCCGAGTACGTCAGCACCAGCGCGGAACCGCCGAGCAGCACCGGATCGGTGGTCACGCCCTGCAGCCGCAGCGCCGGCACCCCGAAGACCACCATCAGCAGACAGATGATCAGCGGCAGTCCGCGGAAGAAGTCGGTGTACGCGGCGGCCAGGGCGCGCAGCGGGAAGAACACCGGGCCGCGCAGCGTCCGGGCCACCGCGATCAGCAGCCCGAGCACCAGCACCGCCGCCCCGCACACCACCAGCAGCCGCAGATTCAGCAGCAGCCCGTCCAGCACCTTCGGCAGCGCCATACGGGCGTACTCCAGGCTGAAGAAGGTCTCGCGGGTGCGCGGCCAGCCGGGCGAGCGGGTGATGACAAGGAAGAGGACAGCGCCGGTGACCAGGGTGCTCAGTGCGGCGACGGCGGTGGCGCGCCGGGCCCTGGCCCGCTTGAAGCGCTCCCGCTCGATCCGCCGCGGCGACGGCACATACCCGCCGTCGGCCCCCTCCTGCGCCGTACGGGTCTTCACCACACCTTCTCCGTACGTCACTTGAGCACCGGAACCGAAACGGCGTCGGTCAGCCACTTCTGCTCCAGCGCGGCCAGGGTGCCGTTCTTGCGCAGCGTGTCCACCGCGGCCGTCACGCACCCGGTGATCCGGCTCTCCTTGTCCAGGACCAGACCGAACTGCTCCTCGTCGGCGCCGGTGGCGGCGAACTGCCCGACCACCTCGGCGTCCGTCACCTCCGCCGAAGTGATGGAGAAGGCCGTCGGCAGATCGGTGAGGATCGCGTCGACCTGGCCGTTCTTCAGCGCGGACTTGGCGAGGTCGTTCTTCTGGAAGACGGCCGGCGGCTGCGTGGGCCGGACGGTGTCCTGCAGGACGTCCAGGCTGGTGCTGCCGACCTGCGCACCGAGCTTGACCCGCCGCAGGTCGGCGATGCTCTTGGCGCGCGCGGCCCGGGAGCCCTTGAGCGCGATCACCGCTTGCCGTACGTCGTAGTAGCCGGAGGAGAAGGCGACGGCCCGCTTGCGGGCGGCGCTGATGGAGATCTGGTTGATGTCGAAGTCGAACTTCTTCTCACCGGGCGCGAAGGCGTTGTTGAACGGCACGGTCTGCCAGTGCACCGCGCCCTTGTCATAGCCCAGTTGCCGGGCGACGGCATACGCGACCGCGGACTCGAAGCCCTTGCCGCCGGCCGGGTCGTCGTCCTGGAACCACGGTGCGTAGGCGGGCTTGTCGGTGCCGACCGTGAGCTTGCCGTCGGCCACGGTGGCCAGTTTGCCGCGGTCGCAGCTCTGCTTGCCCTGCCCGGCGGCCCCCGGGCTACCGGGGGACGCGTCCTGTGGGGCACAGCCGACGGCCGCGACGAGTAGCGCGACGGTGGCGCAAGCGGCAAGGCGGAGAGGGCGGTTGGCGAGGCGCATGGCGGGAGAGTGGCAGTGCGCGAGGTCATCTGTCGAGATCACCGGGGCAAACGTCCGCATGCCGGAAGCACATTGCACGGTTGTGAACTGCGGATTTCTCCGTGTGTCGGAGGCGGGGCCGGGGGGGACGCGGTACACCCCGCCCGGCTCGGCACCCCGCCCGCTGCCTTACGCCGTGAAGCGGACCGCCCGCCGGATCTCCGGCTGGTCG
Organism: Streptomyces sp. NPDC048637; assembly: GCF_040650675.1. NCBI lineage: Bacteria > Bacillati > Actinomycetota > Actinomycetes > Kitasatosporales > Streptomycetaceae > Streptomyces > Streptomyces sp. NPDC048637. The sequence goes on along the minus strand of NZ_JBEZHQ010000031.1, from coordinate 24,650 downwards.
GTCACCACGCCGTCCAGACCGAGGCCGCGCGCGAGACGGAGCTGGTCGTGAGTGTTGACCGTCCAGGCCACGACCTTCAGCTGCGCGGCATGGGCCCGCTCGACCAGTTCCAGGGTGAGCCGGCGGATGTTCAGCGAGAGCATCGTCGCGCCGACGGCCAGGGCCCGGTCGACGACATCGGCGCCGTAGCGGCTGCCGACCAGCGCGGTACGGACGCCGGGCAGCAGGGTCCGGATCGCGGCCAGCGCCTCGTCGTGGAAGGAGATCACATCGACCCGGCCGACCAGATCGCGCGAGCGCATCACCTCGGCCAGTGCCTGCGCGGCCGCCACATCCTTGATCTCGGCCTGCAGCGGCGCCTTGACCGCCTCCACGACCTCCTCGAAGAGGGGGATCCGCTCGCCCTGGCCGGCATCGAGTTCGCGCAGTTCGGCGAGGGTGCGCTCGGCGATCGGACCGGCGCCGTCGGTGGTCCGGTCCACATCCGCGTCGTGCATCACCACGAGCGCGCCGTCCTTGCTCAGATGCAGATCCAGTTCGATGACATCGAGGCCCTCGTGCTCGGCGCGTACGAAGGAGCGCAGGGTGTTCTCCGGCTCGACGCCCATGATCCCGCGGTGTCCGATGGTGAGAAAGGACAAGGCTGCCTCGCTTCTGTCGGCTCGGTGCTGCTGTCGGCTCAGTCCTGGTGTCGACCGACGGCCGTCGGCAACGGCGTAACGAAATGGCGCACAGCCTAACGGGCCCGTACGGCGGAAAAAGGGGTGCCGGACGGGGCCGCGGTGTGTCCAGTACGGGTACCCGCCATATCCGGCTTCCAGACCCCCTCACCCTCGCGTGGGCGAGTCCTCAGCGCGCTGACGGGCCGCCCGGGGACCCCGGGCGGCACGGGTCGCGGCGGCGCCGGGGAGCGGATGTGGCATATGCCATACGACTACGGACGGTAGGCGTCCGGGCGGTCGGGCAGCGCCCGGCCCGGGAGGCCGGAAGGCGCCATTCCGTTGTCAACAGGCCCTGAAAGAAGCGCCGAAAGCCTCGGCATCACGGGCAGGATGTGTCGCCCGATCCGCTACACACAGGAAAAATATGCGTGAGCGCGGGGTGTCGGCAGAAAGATTTCCACCGGCACCACTTGAGTGGGCGATCCTCGGCTGGTTACCGTGTTCTGACAACACGATCTACCGCCGGAGGGCAGTCATGACGGAAATTCTTTCGCCTGTGGGTGTCCAGGGGGCCACCACGACCGCAGAGAGTGTGGTCGCACACCCGGCGTGGCCCGTGCTCAAGGACGCGGTCGAGACCATCCGCCCGTGGCAGTCCAAGGACGGTTCGATCGACCTGGCGGCGGAGGGCGCGCCGACCGCCGGCGCCGTCCGCGCCGAGGTCGACCGCGTGATAGCGGCCGTCGGTGAGCTCGCCCCGCTGCTGCCGCACAACGCGGCCTACCACGAGGCGCTCGCCGCCGACCTGCGCCGCTGGGCCGACAGTGGCTTCGGCGTGCCGGACTTCCTGGACTCGCTGCTCGCCTTCCACCCCGCCCAGCAGCGCGCCGACGGCCTCCAGCACCTCGTCCTGTTCCCCATGTACACCCAGAACGGCAACCCGGACCGTAACTTCGAGGCCGTCGTCCTGCGCATGGTCTGGCCGGAGTGGCTCGCCGAGCTGGAGCGCACCCGCTACGACAACGCCCTTTTCTGCGGCATCACCTTCGAAGACTTCACGGCCGGCTACGACACCCACTCCGCCGTGCTCTTCCCGGAGACCATCGCCGTGCGCGAGGCACCCGAGCGGTTCACCTGGGGCGGGATCTTCTGCGACCGCGAGGCCGCCCGCTTCCGCCGGGTCAGCGAGGCCGCCATCGAGACGCTCGGCCTCGAACTCCCGCAGGACCTGCGCGAGATGCTCGACGACCAGGAGCGCTGCCAGCAGGCGTTCGTGCTGTGGGACATGGTGCACGACCGCACCCACAGCCACGGTGACCTGCCGTTCGACCCGTTCATGATCAAGCAGCGCCAGCCGTTCTGGATGTACGGCCTGGAGGAGCTGCGCTGCGACCTCACCGCCTTCAAGGAGGCCGTGAAGCTGGAGGCCGAGGGGTACTCCCAGGCGCGCGATGTGCAGTTCGCGGTGATCTTCGACCGGATGTTCCGGTTCCCGGTCAGCGGCGACCGGGTCCGCAACTACGACGGCCTGGGCGGCCAGCTGCTGTTCGCGTACCTGCACAAGCACGACGTCGTACGCTGGACGGACAACACACTGCACATCGATTGGGAGCGGGCGCCCAAGGTCACCAACCAGCTGTGCGGCGAGATCGAAAAGCTCTACCGCGACGGCATCGACCGGCCCAAGCTGGTCCACTGGTTCGCCGCGTACGACCTCGTCTCGACCTATCTCGCACCGCACCCGGGCTCGGTCTGGGCCAAGGGGCCCGACGCCCTCGACCTGGACCAGCTGCCGCGCAAACTCGTGGACGACGTGCTCCCCGACGAATTCCCGCTGAGCATGTTCTACGAAGCGCTCGCCAAGAAGCTGCGTGCTGTGATCGCCTCTACCAAGGGCATCACGGCCCACAGCGACGCATTGGCGGCGGCATGAAGACCGAGCGGAACACCCGGCCGAAGGCCGTCCAGCAGCAGGACGAGGAGGCGACGAAGATGGTGACTTCGACGGGCGGACAGGGGCCGCTGGAGGGTGCGGTCATCGCGGTGGCGGGCGCGGCCGGACCGGCCGGCCGTGCGACCCTGCTGCGACTGGCCGAGGCGGGTGCGGTGGTGGTCGGTTCGGACTCCCACCCCGAGCGCCTGGCGGAGGCCGTGGACGCGGCGCGCTACGCCCACGGTGGCGCCACGGTGATAGGGGACACCGTCGACCTCCTCGACCTGGACCAGGCACGCGAATGGGCGGCCCGTACGGAGAAGGAATTCGGCCGGATCGACGGCCTGGTGCACCTCGTCGGCGGCTGGCGCGGCTCGTCGACCTTCGCGGAGACCGACCTGGCCGACTGGGACATGCTGCACAAGCTGCTGGTCCGCACCGTCCAGCACACCTCCCTCGCGTTCTACGAGGCCCTGGAGCGCAGCGGCAACGGCCGTTTTCTCCTCACCAGCGCGGCCGGCGCCAGCAAGCCCACCGGGGGCAATGCCGCCTATGCCGCCTCCAAGGCCGCCGCCGAGGCCTGGACGCTGGCCATGGCGGACGGTTTCCGCAAGGCGGGGGGTGAGCAGGGGCCGAGCGCCGCTGCTGCCATTCTGATCGTGAAGGCGCTCGTCAACGACCAGATGCGCGCCGAGCGACCGAACGCAAAGTTCGCGGGCTTCACGGATGTCACGGAGCTGGCCGAGGCCATCGCCGGGGTCTGGAGCCGGCCCGCCCAGGAAGTGAATGGACAGCGTCTGTGGCTGACCCCCGAGCCGTGACCGGCGCGAAGACCGACGCCCGGCAGCACCACGACCCCGAGATACGCGGCTTCGCCAGCGACAACTACGCGGGCGCGCACCCCGAGGTGCTCGCCGCGCTCGCCCTCGCCAACGGCGGCCATCAGGTCGCCTACGGCGAGGACGACTACACCGCGCACCTCCAGCGTGTCTTCCGCAGCCACTTCGGGCAGCGCGCCGAGGCGTTCCCGGTGTTCAACGGCACCGGCGCCAATGTCGTCGCCCTGCAGGCCGTGACCGACCGCTGGGGCGCGGTGATCGCCGCCGAGTCCGCGCACATCCATGTCGATGAGTGCGGTGCGCCCGAGCGGGTCGGCGGGCTCAAGCTGCTCACTGTGCCGACCGAGGACGGCAAGCTCACCCCTGAGCTGATCGACCACCAGGCGTACGGCTGGGACGACGAGCACCGTGCCATGCCGCAGGTCGTCTCGATCACCCAGAGCACGGAGCTCGGCACGGTCTACACGCCCGACGAGATCCGGGCGATCTGCGAACACGCCCATGAGCGCGGCATGGTGGTGCATCTGGACGGCTCGCGGATAGCCAACGCGGCGGCGACGCTCGATGTCCCGATGCGGGCCTTCACCAACGCCGTGGGCGTCGACATCCTCTCCTTCGGCGGCACGAAGAACGGTGCCGTCTTCGGCGAGGCTGTGGTCGTGCTCAACCCCGACCGGGTGCGGGCGATGAAGCATCTGCGGAAGCTGTCCATGCAGCTGGCCTCCAAGATGCGCTTCGTCTCCGTCCAGCTGGAGGCGCTGCTGGCCAAGGACCTGTGGCTGCGCAACGCCCGGCACGCCAACACCATGGCGCAGCGGCTGGCGGCCGGGGTGCGGGAGATCGGCGGGGTGGAGATCCTCTACCCCGTGCAGTCCAACGGGGTGTTCGCGCGTCTGCCGCACGACGTCAGCGAGCGGCTCCAGAAGCGCTACCGCTTCTACTTCTGGGATGAGTCGGCCGGTGTGGTGCGCTGGATGTGCGCCTTCGACACCGCGGAGGAGGACGTCGACGGCTTCCTCGCCGCACTCCGCGAGGAGATGGGCCGCTAGGACGGAACGCACTGCATAGCTATGCGCCCGGCTGAAAAGTCATTGACTCTCGGCCGGGCGCATCGCTACGCTCCCCGGGCATGGAGCTGATCCAGAACACCCCGGATATCTCTGCCTACTTGGCTGCCGGCGAGGTCATCGATCACGAGCATCCACGCGTCCGGGCCATCGCGGCCACCCTCTCCGTCGACGCCCCCGATGCATACGCATACGCCAAGGCCGCCTTCGAGTTCGTCCGCGACGCCATCCCGCACAGCCAGGACGCCGGTGATGAGCGCAGCGAGATGGGGGTCCCCCCGGCCGAAGGGTGGGGGAGGGTTACCTGGCGTGCCTCGGACGTCCTCGCGCAGCGCACCGGCCTCTGTTGCGCCAAGGCGCATGCGCTCGCGGCCCTGCTGCGGGCGGAAGGCATCCCCACCGCGCTGTGCTACCAGAAATTCGAGGCCGTCCACGGCCTGGTGGCCGTCAGGCTGCCCGGTGAGGACCGCTGGGCCCGGCAGGACCCGAGGGGCAACAAGCCCGGCGTCGACGCGCAGTTCCGCCTCGACCGCGAGCAGCTCGCCTTCACCGTGCGGCCGGAGTGCAACGAACTGGACTACCCAGTGCTATTTGCTGAACCACACCCGGTCGTGCTCCAATGCCTCCGGGAGGCCGTCGACCGGCCTCACCTCTGGCAGACGCTTCCCACCGATCTCTGAGGAACGGCCCTGATGCCCAGCTCTTCGCAGGTCTCCGACATCGCCGGTAATCCGCATGTCTCCGACATCGCCTGTGACCCGTATGTCTCCGACATCGCCTGTGATCCGCATGTCTCCGACATGACCTGTGCCCTGTATGTCTCCGACGAGGTCCGCGCCCTGGCGCCCGGGTTCGGGTGGCTCGCCGTGGAAGCCCACGGCCTGACCAACGGGCCCAGTGACGAGGCCGGCTCGGCGCTCCTGGACGACGCCACCCGCCGGCTGACCGAGCGCCTCGGCGGACGTGCCCCGCAGGACGATCCGCACATGGCCGCCTGGCGCGCCGCGTACACCGCCTTCGGCAGCAAGCCCTCCCGCACCCGCAACTCCGCCGAGGCGCTGGCCAGGCGGGCGCTCGCGGACGGCGGGCTGCCGCGCATCAACCGCCTCGTCGATCTGTACAACGCCATCAGCGTCGCCCATCTCATCCCCGTGGGCGGTGAGGACCTGGACCGCATCCAGGGCGGTATGCGGCTCGTCCGGGCCACCGGCGAGGAGCCGTTCGTGACCGCGGCGGAGGGTGCCGAGATCATCGAGCACCCCGACGCGGGCGAGGTGGTCTGGTGCGACGACGAGGGCGTCACCTGCCGCCGCTGGAACTGGCGGCAGGGTGTCCGCACCCGTCTCACCGAGGACTCGGTCAGCGCCCTCTTCCTGCTGGAGCGAATGGCCCCCATGACGCTCGACGCGCTGACGGCCGCGGGCGCGGAGCTGGCCGAGGCGCTGCACCGGGCCTGCCCGGACGCCCGGATCGAGATCGGTGAGATCCGGTCCTGCTGATCCGGGCCGGTCCGGCGTCGTTATGCGAGCCGGCGTCGTTACGCGAGCCGGGCGTCGTTACGCGAGGCGCCCGGGCGCCGCGGGGGCGGTGCCGCCCAGGTGGGCCGGGATCCACCAGGTGTCCTCGGGGCCCTTGGGGCGTACGGGGTAGGCGCGCTGGGCCGCCTCCAGCAGATCCTGCACCCGGGTCCGCAGCCGATCGGTGATCTTCTCGGCCTGTTCGGCCGGGTCGGCCTCCAGCGGCTCGCCCACCCGGATCGTTATCGGGAAGTGGTTACGGCCCAGATCGCGCTTGTGGCCCTTGGTCCACAGCCGCTGGGTGCCCCACAGCGCCACCGGCAGCAGCGGCACCCCGGCCTCCTGGGCCAGCCGCGCCGCACCCGACTTGAAGGTCTTCAGGGTGAAGGACTCGGAGATCGTCGCCTCGGGGAAGACCCCGATGATTTCACCCGAACGCAGTGCGGTCAGCGCGTGCTTGTAAGCGTGCATCCCCTGGCCGCGGTCCACGGGGATGTGCTTCATCGCGCGCATCAGCGGCCCCGACACCTTGTGCCGGAAGACCGATTCCTTCGCCATGAAGCGCACCAGCCGCTTGGCCGGCCGCGCCGTCAGCCCGGCGAAGACGAAGTCGAGATACCCGATGTGATTGCTCACCAGAACCGCCCCGCCGCGGCGCGGAATGTGATCCGTCCCGGCGATGTCGAATTTCAGATCGAGCGCCTTGAAGAGCGTGCGGGCGGCGCCGATCACCGGCGGATAGACGAGCTCTGCCATTGTCCGGAGGACCCCTTTTCCACGCCTGGGGAGGGTTCTCCCGGCGGAAACCTACGCAGTCGTAACTGCGGCTTTCGGGAGATCGTGCCCGAAGTCGGCCGTGGCGGCCAGCGCGCCGGCCGCCCGGGCCGGGAGATTCTTCTCACGTGACGCCCGGTTCAGCCGGCCGTTCTCCGCAGCACAAGGTACATCTCGCACCCCAGGCAGTACCCGAACACCGCATTGAGGAAGGCCGCCGCGAGCGCACAGCCGGTGGCCGCGAGCCCCAGCCACTGCGGCCCCACGAAGTAACCGGCGAGCCCCACCACCGCGAAGAACAGCCCGACGCACTGGGCGAAGCGCGGCGGCGCGGCGTCCTCGAACCCGGCCGGCGGGGACAGCCGTGGGCGCACCGCCACCCTGAACAGCCAGGCATAGGGCGACCGCGGCACACCCGCCACCGCCCCGAGGGCGAAGACCACCGCCTGGAAGGCCAGCAGCGGGCCGCTTCCGGTGATCAGTACGGCCGCCAGCACGACGGTCGTCAGCGCCGCCCCGAACCTCGGGCCCCGTACGTCGATCCTGTCGATAGGCATGCCCTCACCCTTCCGCAGACCGGGCCGGATACACCCCCGGGAATCTTTGCGGTCTCGTGAACGCTGCATCCCTCGATGACTGGACTCATGGTGTGCATCGCGGTGCTCGCGGCGGCGAGCGCCTTCGGCGTGTGGCACCAACGCCGCAATGGGAGGCTGACGGTGCGGGAGCGGGACGACACGGCACGGCTGGGCGCCGCCGAGATCGGGGCGGAGCTGGGGGAGCGGGCCACCCTGCTGCAGTTCTCCAGTGCCTTCTGCCAGCCCTGCCGGGCCACCCGGCGCACCCTCACCGAGGTCGCCGGCATGGTCGAGGGGGTGGCCCATGTCGAGATCGACGCGGAGGACCATCTGGACCTCGTGCGGCAGCTCCATGTGCTGCGCACCCCCACCGTGCTGGTGCTCGACGCGGACGGGACGATCGTGCGCCGAGCCTCCGGACAGCCCAGGAAGGCGGATGTCATCGCGGCGCTGGGCGCGGCCGTCCGTGATTGATCTCCCAGATGCCGATCGCCCCTTGACGCTGTGGGTCACGAATCGTCACTCTGACGTGATGCGGCCAGGACCCCTTCTCTACGGACGCGCCCACGTCGACCTTCTGCGGACTGCCAGCGCCCGCTGTCCGGGTATGTGAGCAGCGACGACTTCAGTGCCGCCGGCCGCCCGACGGCCGCCGGCGGCTTCACCCGGGCTCGTACTCGACAGCAGAAGGACAACTCCATGACGGCCCTGCCCGGCCTCGGCACGCCTCGCACCGCCTCTCCCGAGCTCCTGCGCTCGGTCTTCCGGCAGCACGCCGCCGGCGTCGCGGTGATCACCGCCCCCGGCTCCCGCCCCGCGGGCTTCACCGCCACTTCCCTCACCTCCGTCGCCGCCGACCCGCCCCTGCTCTCGTTCGGTGTGGGCACCGGCTCCTCCAGCTGGCCGGCCGTCTCGGCGGCCGAGCACATCGGCGTCCACATACTCGGCGAGCACCAGCAGGAGCTGGCCGCCACCTTCGCGCGCAGCGGCGCCGACCGCTTCGGCCCCGCCACCTCCTGGCGCACCGGCCCCGAGGAGGTACCCCTCCTGGACGGTGTGCTGGCCTGGCTGGTGTGCAAGGTCGTGGCGCGGGTGCCGGCCGGCGACCACTGCCTCGTGCTCGCCCAGCCCGTCGTCGGCGACCCCGCGGGGCCCGGCCGTCCGCTCCTCTATCACCAGGGCCGTTTCAACGCGCTGCGGGACTGACGGGCCGTCGTCGGACCTCTCTGGTGCGACGACAGGCTCAGGTTCCGGCGCGGCATCCTCTTCGCCCGTTCAGGGCCGTTGGCAAGGTCACATTTCGACGGCCTTGATTCGGGGCGCAAGACTGGATGTACTGGCGAGTAATATGACGGTCGGCGTGGGGAACCGGATCCGACCGGGAGCCGCCCCAACAGGCGCCTATGCTGCCAGCACAAGGCAGTTCTGAAGAGACGAAGCAGGTAGGAGAGTCGGCGTGAGCTTGAGGATCGTTGTCTGTGTGAAGTACGTGCCCGACGCCACCGGCGACCGGCACTTCGCCGAGGACCTGACCGTCGACCGTGATGATGTGGACGGTCTGCTCTCGGAGCTCGACGAGTACGCCGTCGAGCAGGCCCTGCAGATCAAGGAAGCCGCCGACGAGGCGGAGATCACGGTCCTCACCGTCGGTCCCGAGGACGCCAACGACGCGCTGCGCAAGGCGCTGTCGATGGGTGCCGACAAGGCCGTCCACGTCGAGGACGACGACCTGCACGGCACCGACGCGCTCGGCACCTCTCTCGTCCTTGCCAAGGCCATCGAGAAGACCGGCTACGACCTCGTCGTCTGCGGTATGGCCTCCACCGACGGCACGATGGGTGTGCTGCCCGCGCTGCTCGCCGAGCGGCTGAACATCCCTCAGGTCACCCAGCTCTCCGAGGTGTCCGTCGCCGACGGCAAGGTCACCGGCCGCCGGGACGGCGACACCGCCAGCGAGCAGCTGGAGGCCGCTCTGCCGGCCGTCGTGTCCGTCACCGACCAGTCGGGTGAGGCGCGTTACCCCTCCTTCAAGGGCATCATGGCCGCCAAGAAGAAGCCGGTGGAGTCCCTGGACCTGGAGGACCTGGAGATCGAGGCGGACGAGGTCGGCCTCGAGGGCGCCTGGACCAAGGTCGAGGACGCCACCGAGCGTCCGGCCCGCACCGCGGGCACGATCGTCAAGGACGAGGGCGAGGGCGGCAAGCAGCTCGCCGAGTTCCTCGCGGGCCAGAAGTTCATCTGAGCCGCAGTCCTTTCCACCGCCCTCATTCTTCCCGCAGGAGAGCAATCCCATGGCTGAAGTCCTTGTCTACGTCGACCACGTGGACGGTGCCGTCCGCAAGCCCACCCTCGAACTGCTCACCCTCGCCCGCCGCATCGGCGAGCCGGTAGCGGTGCACCTCGGCGCCAACGCCGCGGAGGCCGCGAAGGTCCTCGCCGAGCACGGCGCGGTCAAGGTCCTGGCCGCCGACGCGCCGGAGTTCGCCGAGTACCTCGTCGCTCCCAAGGTCGACGCGCTGCAGGCCGCCTACGACGCGGTCTCGCCGGCCGCCGTGCTGCTGCCGTCCTCCGCGGAGGGCAAGGAGATCGGCGCCCGCCTCGCGGTCCGCATCGGCTCCGGCATCATCACCGACGCCGTCGACCTGGAGGCCGGCGACGAGGGCCCGGTGGCCACGCAGTCCGTCTTCGCGGCCTCGTACACCACCAAGTCCCGTGTCTCGAAGGGCACCCCGGTCATCACCGTCAAGCCCAACTCCGCCGCCCCGGAGGCCGCGCCGGCCGCCGGTACGGTCGAGCAGCTCGCGGTGACCGTCGCCGACTCCTCCAAGGGCACCAAGATCGTCTCGCGCACCCCGCGTGAGTCGACCGGCCGCCCGGACCTGACCGAGGCCGCGATCGTGGTCTCCGGTGGCCGTGGCGTCAACGGTGCCGAGAACTTCCCGGTCATCGAGGCGCTCGCCGACTCGCTCGGTGCGGCCGTCGGCGCCTCGCGTGCCGCGGTGGACGCCGGCTGGTACCCGCACACCAACCAGGTCGGCCAGACCGGTAAGTCGGTCTCGCCGCAGCTGTACATCGCGGCGGGCATCTCCGGTGCGATCCAGCACCGCGCCGGTATGCAGACCTCGAAGACCATCGTCGCCATCAACAAGGACGAAGAGGCACCCATCTTCGACCTGGTCGACTACGGCGTGGTCGGCGACCTCTTCGACGTCGTCCCGGCCCTCACCGACGAGGTCAAGACCCGCAAGGGCTGAACCTGTCGAGGCGCCGACCCTCGGCGCATGCACGAGGCCCCGTACGCGCGCTGCGTACGGGGCCTCGTGCGTCCGCGGCGGAAGGGGCCGCGGAGGGATGCCCTAGCTGCCCGTCGCGCCGTCGATCTGCTCGCGGAGCAGGTCCGCGTGGCCGTTGTGCCGCGCGTACTCCTCGATCATGTGGACGTAGATCCAGCGCAGGCTCAGCGTGCGGCCCCGGGCAGTACCGAAGGTCTCGTCCAGCCCGCTGTCCGCCACGGCCTTGTCGCAGGCCTCGATCTCGGCGCGGAAGGCCGCGAAGTCCGCCTCGGCGGCGGACGGGTCGAGGTCGTCGAAATCGGCGTCGGGATTGTCCCCCGTGAAGTAGTGATCGCCGAGACGCTCACCGAGGAAGCGCTTGCGGAACCAGGTCCGTTCGACGTCCGCCATGTGGCGCACGAGGCCGAGCAGGGTGAGGGTGGACGGTGCGCTGCTTGGCTGTATGAGCTGGTCGGCGGTGAGTCCGGTGCATTTGGTGAGGAGGGTGTCGCGATGGAAGTCGAGCCAGCCCTGCAGCATCTCCCGTTCACCGGCCACGGTCGGGAGTTCTCTGCGTTCGATGGAGGGTGCGATCCAAGTCATGCGGGCGAGTCTGGCGGGGCCGGCACCGTCCCGCCACGGGGTTTTCGGGCAGTGGCCGCAGGCCCGTGACCTGCGTCGCCCCGGGCGAGGGGTGTTGACCTCGTCGAACGACCCAGTTAACTTCGCTATACGGATTGTTGATTCCGTCAAGCGGAATGCGCCCGGTTGTCGGGCGTGAGTACCGGGAGGGGCAGCGAATGGGGCAGCAGGAGACCGTGGCGACAAGCCTCGCGGACACCGTACGCGAGGGCATCGGCGCCGCTCTCGCCCAGGTGGACGCGGATCTGGCGCGGCGCTACCCGGGCGACCCCGGCACCCGCCAGCCGGTCCACACGGTCTATGTCCCCGGCGACGCCTTCGCCGCCGACACCCTGCGCTCCTGGGGCGACCAGGCGCTCGCCGCCCTCGACGCGCACGCCCCCGACGCCGGTGCGCTCGCCGCCGTCCTCGGCATCCCCGACGTGCTCGCCGCCGACGTCCATGACCGGGTCCGCGCCAAGCTGGCCCGTGAGCCCGTCGAGGATCTGCGCATCGACTTCGAGGACGGCTACGGCCCCCGCCCGGACGCCGAGGAGGACGCGGCCGCGGCCCGCGCCGCCGCCCTGGTCGCCGCCGCGTACGAGAACTGCACCGCGGCCCCGTATATGGGCATCCGGATGAAGTGCATGGAGGCCGCCGTCCGCGACCGCGGCATCCGCACCCTCGACATCTTCCTCACCGGCCTGATGGAGGCCGGCGGTCTGCCCGGCGGACTGGTCCTCACGCTCCCCAAGGTGACCTACGCCGAGCAGGTCACCGCCATGGTCCGGCTGCTGGAGGCCTTCGAGAAGGCGCACGGCCTGGCGAGTGGCCGGATCGGCTTCGAGATCCAGATCGAGACCACCCAGTCGATCCTGGGCGCCGACGGCCGGGCCACCGTCGCCCGCATGATCGAGGCGGCCGAGGGCCGTGCCACGTCCCTGCACTACGGCACCTTCGACTACAGCGCCTCCTGCGGCGTCAGCGCCGCCCACCAGTCCCTCGACCACCCGGTGGCCGACCATGCCAAGGCGGTGATGCAGGTCGCGGCGGCCGGCACCGGCGTACGGCTCTCCGACGGCTCGACCAATGTCCTCCCCGTCGGCCCGACCGACCGGGTCCACGCGGCCTGGCGGCTCCACCACGGCCTCGTGAGCCGCTCGTTGGCCCGCGCCTACTACCAGGGCTGGGACATGCACCCGGCCCATCTGCCCACCCGCTACGCGGCGGTCTACGCCTTCTACCGCGGAGGCCTGGAGCAGGCCGCGGCCCGGCTCGCGGCGTATGTCGCCAAGGCCGGCGGTGACGTCATGGACGAGCCCGCCACCGCCAAGGCGCTGAGCGGCTACCTGCTGCGCGGTCTGGACTGCGGCGCCGTGGACATTGCCGAGGTCGCCCGCCTGACCGGGATGACCCGCGCCGACCTGAACGCCCTCGCGGGCCGTCCGACGGCCACGGAGGCCTGAGGGCGACAGCCGAAACCGGCACAACTCCTCGCACGGTGCGGGGAGTTGGCTGCCAATCGCTTACGGGCCCGCAGTGCCCGACGAGGGCCCCGCCGATCGGCGGGCCCTCGCGCGTCAGCCGACCGCCGGTCCGAGGTCGTCGATGGGGGCCCGCAGGGGGAGGCCCGTGGCGCCGGCCTCCTCCACCATCTACCGGTCGGCCATGCGCTCAAGGCCGCCACCGTGCTCGTCGCGCTGGTGGTGCTCGCAGGGGCCGCCGCGCGCCGGGGCGCTCAGCTCTCCGAGGGGGGGATCTCGCCCGAGCCGCGGGGGATCAGCCGGGTGGGGATCTCCATCCGGCGGGGTGCGTCATCGGCGCCGTCGAGCCGGCGGAAGAGCAGATTCGTCGCCGTGCGGCCCAGTCGTGCGGCGTCCTGGGCGACGACGGTGATGGCGGGGTTGACCAGATCGGCGAGTTCGAAGTCGTCGAAGCCGACGAGGGCGACCGGGCGCGGACGTTCGGCGAGTACCCGGACCGCCGTGACCGTGACGCGGTTGTTGCCCGCGAAGAGCGCGGTCACCGGGTGCGGGCCGTCCAGCATGGCGGTCGCGGCGGACCGTACCCGCTCCGGTGCGGTCGGGCCGAGCGAGACCCAGGACTCGTCAACGGGCAGGCCGGCGGCGGCCATTGCCGTACGGTAGCCGCGCAGCCGCTCGTGGGCGGTGTGGATCCCGGGCTGGTCGCCGATGAAGCCGATCCGGCGGTGGCCGTGCGCGATGAGATGGGCCACCGCGTCCTGCGCGCCGCCGAAGCTGTCGGAGAGGACGACATCGGCGTCGATACGTCCGGCCGGGCGGTCGACGAAGACCGTGGCTATCCCGGCCGCGATCTCCGGTTCCAGATACCGGTGGTCGTCCGCGGCCGGGATGATGACCAGGCCGTCCACCCGCCGGGCGCACAGGGCCAGCACCAACTCCTGTTCGCGGGCCGGGTCCTCGGCGCTGGAGCCGTTGATCAGCAGCGCACCGTGACTGCGCGCGACCTCCTCGACGGCGCGGTTGAGCGGGCCGTAGAAGGGGTCGGCGAGATCTTCCAGCACCAGGCCGATGCTGGCGGTGCGTCCCTTGCGCAGGATCCGGGCGGAGTCGTTGCGGCGGAATCCCAGGGCCGTGATGGCCTCCTGGACGCGCCGTTCGGTGTCCGGGGTGACCCCTGGTTCGCCGTTGACCACACGGGAGACCGTCTTGAGGCCGACCCCGGCGCGCGCCGCGACATCCTTCATCGTGGGCCGGGTGCCATAGCGGCGGGACGTGCCCCGCGCGGTGTCGGTCACGGTGTGCGGTCCTGATTCTGTCGGCGTCGGCGTGTGGCGTCGAGCATAGCCTCTAGACAACGTTGTCAATCAAAGGGAGACTGGCGTTCTCGCGCCGGGCCGGTACGCTCGGCCCCCGGGCCCACCAGGAGATTCCACACCGATGCAGACCGACCTCAGCGCAGCCTTGGACATTGGCGGCACCAAGATCGCCGGCGCTCTGGTGGACACCCACGGCAGGCTGGTCGTACGGATCGCCCGGCCGACCCCCGCCGATAAGGACGGGGCGACGGTGATGCGTGCGGTGGCCGAGGTGGTCGGCGAGCTGGCGGCGGGGCCGGACTGGGCGCGGGTGGCGGCCGTCGGAATCGGCAGCGCGGGTCCGGTGAACGCCGCTACGGGCACCGTCAGCCCGGTCAACATCCCCGGCTGGCGCGACTTCCCGCTCGTGGCCGGAGTCCGGGCACTCGTCGGGGAGCGCCCGGTCGTGCTGGTCGGGGACGGCGTTGCGATGACCGCGGCCGAGCACTGGCAGGGCGCCGCACGGGGGCACGCCAACGCGCTGTGCATGGTGGTGTCCACCGGGGTCGGCGGCGGGCTCGTCCTCAACGGCCGGCTGCACCCGGGGCCCACGGGTAACGCCGGGCACATCGGCCACATCAGCGTCGAGGTCGACGGTGACGCCTGCCCGTGCGGGGCCCGCGGCTGTGTCGAGCGGATCGCCAGCGGACCCAATATCGCCCGCCGGGCGCTGGCCAACGGCTGGCAGCCGGGCCCCGACGGCGACACCAGCGCGGCCGCCGTCGCCGCCGCCGCGCACGCGGGTGACCCGGTCGCCATACGCTCCTTCGAGCGAGCGGCGCGGGCGCTGGCCGCCGGGATCGCCGCCACCGCCACGCTCGTCGAGATCGATATCGCGGTCATCGGCGGGGGAGTCGCGGGTGCGGGGGATGTCCTCTTCCGTCCCTTGCGGGCGGCTCTGCGGGACTACGCGACGCTGTCGTTCGTGTCGGGCCTGACGGTCGTACCCGCCCAAATGGGCACGGACGCCGGGGTGGTGGGTGCCGCGGCCGCCGCACAACAGTCCCGTCTCGATGCCTTTGTCCCCGCGCCCTGACCTCACCACAGGCCCCCGCGCGCCCCTTAGTGTGGTGCCCATCGCGACGTCCGCCGTGACGCACACGGCGGTCGGCAGGGGTACGGGTAGCGAGGGGATCGGCGACGGTGACAGCGGGGGAGCGTGCGCAGGGCGGAGCGGACGGGGAGCCTGGGGCGAGCGGTGCGAGTGGCCCCGGTGCGCCGGCCGGTGGCCCACCGCGGAGCGCCGACGGCGGGGCGGGCCACGGTGCGCCCGGAGCCGCCGCCGCGAGCGGGCCACGGCGCGGCAATGACGCGGATCTGACCGGGCGGCTGCTGGGCGGCCGGTACCGCGTCACCGATCGGATCGGACGCGGCGGCATGGGCGTGGTCTGCCGTGCCGTCGACGAGGTGCTGGGCCGCGAGGTCGCGGTCAAGGTCCTCCGCGCCTACACCGACGCCTCGGCTCCGGAGCTGGCCGATCTGCGTACCCGGATGCAGCGCGAGGCGCGGGCCGCGGCCCGCATCCGGCACTCCGGCGTGATCACCGTCCATGACGTCCTCGACGAGGACGGCCGGCCCGTCATCGTCATGGAGCTGGTGGACGGCCCCTCGCTGGACGATGCGCTGGAACAGCGGGGCGCCCTCGACCCGCGGGAGATCGCCCGGATCGGCGCCCAGGTGATGGATGCCCTGGACGCAGCCCACCAAGCAGGCGTGCTGCACCGCGATGTGAAGCCCGGCAATGTGCTGCTGGACGGCTGGGGGCACCGCCCAGGCAGTTCGGGCACCGGGGGAGGCCGGGTGGTGCTCACCGATTTCGGCATCGCCAGCATCGAGGCCCCGGGCGACGGCGCGACCACGCACCTCACCCGCAGCGGCGAACTGGTCGGTTCGCTCGACTACTTGCCGCCCGAGCGGGCCCAGGGCCAGGACCCCACCCCGGCCTCGGACATCTGGTCGCTCGGCATGACGCTGTATGCGGCGGTCGAGGGCGGTGGCGCGCCGTTCCGCCGTACGTCGGTGTGGTCGACGCTCACCGCGATCGTCACCGAGGCGCTCCCCGAGCCCCGGCGGGCCGGGCCGCTCACCCCCGTACTCCATGCCCTGATGGCCAAGAACCCGGCCGACCGGCCCTCCGCCGCCCAGGCCCGGAGCATGCTGGCGGCGGTGGCCGAGGGCCGCGAGCCCACGCCGGCGCCCGGAGCGCCGCATCCGCCCACGGTGACGGATGTCCGGGCGGCCGTACCGCCGGCCGCGCCGGGGGAGCCCGGCCCGACGGCGGCCGCGGCCGGGCCGGGCGGTGCGGCCGCGTCCGCCGGTCCTGCGGGTCCCACCGGAGCGGGTCCCACCGGAGCGGGTCCCACCGGAGCGGGACCCACTGGTCCCGGCCCCGCCACCCCTGCCACCCCCACCGGCCCCGCCGGACCGGTGAACACGGGGGTACCGCCCGCCGGTTGGCCTTCCGGACCGGCGGGGGCCCAGGGCGCCCCGGTGACACAGCCCACGCCACTGTCGCCACCGGCACCGGCACCGCCCCCCACCCCAGCTGGACACCCCACGCCCCCACCGGGCGTCCACGGGCCGTACTCGGCGAGCCCCGCCGAGCGGGACACCGAGCGGGACACCGAGCGGGTGTCCGCCCGGGGACGGCGTCGTGCGGTCCCGACCGTGGCGGCGGTGCTCGCCGTGCTCGCGGCTGGTGGTGGTCTGACGTATGCGCTGGTCGGCGGCGGGTCGAGCGGGACGGTCGCGGACCGCGGGCGGCAGTCGGCCCCGCCGGGCGAGACACCGGGCGGGCCGGGCACCCGGGATGCGGCCGAGGGCAAGGCCGGCGGTGAGGAAGGCGGCAAGGGCAGCGGCAAGGGCAACGACAAGGACAAGGGCGGCGGGAAGAGCGCGGCGCCGTCCGCGTCGGGCCGGCCCTCGGACGGTGACGGGAGCAAGGATCCCAAGCCGGGTGGTGCGGGCGGGAGTCCGGGCGGGCAGGACGGTGACTCGGGGGGAACCCAGGGTGGTACCGACGGTGGCAGCGGCTCGGACGGTGGCCACGGCGGGGCGTCCGGCGGGTCCGGCGGGGACAGTGGCGGTGGCGGCGGTGAGCCGACGCAGGGGCCGTCGTGCGAGCCGATCGGCGGCGGCAAGGCCAACTGCGACGTCTGGCGCAGCGCGAACTCGTACACCGCGTCCTTCCAGCAGGTCGGCACGCTCACCATGGGCACCAACTACTTCTACTGCCAGGCGAGGCTGGGCCGCCGGGAGACGTACGGGAAGTGGACGAACGTCTGGTGGGCCAAGACCGATGACGACAGCGGCAATTCCGGTGTCTACATCAGCGTCGTCTACCTCAAGGGCGGGGCGAACGACCAGCCGGTCCCCGGGCTGCCCGTCTGCTGACCAGCCGGTCCCCGGGCTGCCCACCTGCTGACCGTCCGGAACGCGGTCCGGGTGCCGGGCGGACCGACGGGCCCGCCCGGCACCAACTGCCGCCTCAGCAGCTGAACGTGGCGTCCGCCCAGTCGGCGTGGTCGTAGTCGATACCGTCCCCGCCGTCGGTCACGACCAGCCGGACGGTCTGCGCACCGGCGACCGCGGCGCTCACTGCCTGGGCGGGATCCGCGCCGGTCACCGTGGCGGTCCGGGCGACCCGCTTGCCGTCGGCCCACACCTCGAAGCCCACCGAGCCCCGGTCACCGGCCTCGTCGTCGATGCCGATGCGGGCGCGGAACGCGGAGCACCGCCCGCCCGTGTAGAAGCTCACCTCGCTGGCGGCATGGACCCCGAGGCCCTTCGCGAAGCCGGTGCCGTCGATGGCGAGCGGCCTGCCGTCGCCGGCCCCGTCCTCCCCGACGCTGCTGTTCTTCTCCACCGGACCCCAGCCGTTGGTGGCGGTGAGCCAGGGCAGCGTGGCGGCGTCCGCGGTGCCGGGCGGCGGGGGCACCACCACATGGGCCGTGCCGGGCAGTGTCGTGGTGCTGCGCTCGCCGTGCGGTGAGCGGTAGTCGGCGGTGAGCGGCAGGGCGTAGGCGCCGGGCGCGGTGCCGGCCGGCGCGCTGATCCGCCAGCTGGTGCGGAGCGTCCGGCCGCCGGGGAGGGCGCGGGCCGACGCGGGTGAGGTGGCCTTGACCCGCCAGCCCCGCGGGGCCTTGAGCGTCACCGTGAGGTTCTTGGCGGGGGTACCGCCCAGGTTGCGGACGGTGGAGCGGAGTCCGGCGGGGGTGCCGGCCTCGACCAGCGGCGCACGGTCGGTGCCGGTCTCGACGGCCGGCGGGTAGGCGGCCCAGCGGGCGTCGGCGGAGACACGGTAGACGGTGGTGCCGTGCGCCGGGACGGTGGCGGAGACGGTGCCCGTGGTGTGGGTGTCCCGGTGCTGCCACAGATCGCGCAGCCGGTAGCCGTCGGCCTGCGGCAGGCCGAGGTCCTTGGCGGTGGTGGAGATCCGCTGCGGCCGGCCGGACTCGTTGAACAGCGCCACCGCACGGTCACCGTTGGCCAGTTGCCTGACCACCGTCCAGCGGCCGTCCTCGGATTTCAGCACCGTGGCCTGCTTGCCCAGGGGGTCCTGGTCGATGGCGATGAGGTCCTTGTTGCCCAGGATCTCGAACGTCTCCGGGGTCGCCTTGCGCAGATCGGAGCCGATCAGCAGCGGGGCGGCCATCATCGACCACAGGGAGAAGTGGCTGCGGTACTCGGTGTCCGTCATCCCGCCGTTGCCGACCTCCAGCATGTCCGGGTCGTTCCAGCGCCCGGGGCCGGCGTGCGGTGCGAGCGGCAGATTCTGCTTCGCGATGTCGAGCATGCTCGACCAGGAGTCACTGATGTCGCCGGTCGTGCGCCACAGATGTCCTACGTCCGACGCCCACTCCCAGGGCTTGTTCTCGCCCCATTCGCAGATGCTGTAGACGATGGGCCGCCCGGTGGCCTTGAGCGCGTCCCGCATGGTGCGGTACCGCTGCTGGGCGTCCACACCCAGGTTGTTGCAGTTGTCGTACTTGAGGTAGTCCACACCCCAGTCGGCGAACTGCTGGGCGTCGGACTTCTCATGGCCCAGGCCGCCGGGGAATCCGGCCGGGTTGCAGGTCTTGATGCCTGCGCTCGTGTAGATGCCGAATTTCAGGCCCTTGGAGTGGACGTAGTCGGCCACCGCCTTGATGCCGTGCGGGAAGCGCTGCGGGTCCGGTACGAGCTTGCCGTTCCCGTCGCGGGTGGGCAGCGCCCAGCAGTCGTCGAGATTGACGTACTGATAGCCGGCGTCCTTGAGGCCCTTGGCGACGAAGAGGTCGGCGATGCCCTTGACCATCTCCTCGTTGAACTCCGCCCGGCAGTGGGTGGAGTTCCAGTTGTTGAAGCCCATGGGCGGCGTCTTGGCGAGCCCGCCGGGAAGCCGGGGCGCCGGATCGGTGCCGGTGGCGCGGGCGGGGTGGGCGGTGCCGGGGGCCGGGGCGTCGGGTGTCCGGGCCGCGGCGGGCAGGGCGGTCACCCCTGCTGTGCACAGCAGCGCGGCGGACAGCGCTCCGACGATTCTTCGGTGACCTCGCCGGTGGGTGGTGCGGAAATGAACGCGCATGCTTCGCGTCCTCCGTCTTCGCGAGAGGTGTGTGGGGTCGGGTACCGGTCGCGTGCGAGTGTTTACGGTAGGGCTTGTTTGACTCTGTTGGAAGAGGAGCGGTAACGGTTCCTGCTCCGCCTGCCAAAACCCTTGACGCGACCTGCCGTTCGGAGTGAGATCCCACCACTCGCGTTCGGTTCTGTTTGGTTCCACCCCTGAGGAGGGGGACATGGTCCAGTCAACGGTCAGCGGCTCGGGTGCACATGAGGGAGCGGCAGGACATCGGATGTCCCGCCGGACACTGCTGAGGGGCGCGGCGGTCGGCGCGGGGGCCGTGGCCCTCCCGTCCCTGCTCGCCGCCTGCAGCGGCGGCCCCAGCGGCGTCACCCTGGGCTCCAACGCCTCGGACGCCGTGCCGAAGAAGGCCTTCGCCGAGGCCTTCAAGGCGTACGAGAAGAAGTCACGGAAGACGGTGCAGGTCAATACCGTCCATCACGAGAACTTCCAGGAGAACATCAACCGCTATCTCCAGGGCAGTCCGGACGATGTCTTCATGTGGTTCGCCGGGAACCGCATGCAGTACTTCGCACAGAAGGGACTGCTCTCCGACATCAGCGAGCTGTGGCGGGACTTCGACGGATTCACCGATGCGCTGAAGAAGCAGTCGACGGGTCCGGACGGCAAGCAGTATCTGGTCCCGTACTACTACTATCCGTGGGCCGTCTTCCACCGGAAGAGCGTGTTCCGGGAAAAGGGATACGACATCCCCAAGACCTTTGACCAGTACCGGGCGCTCGCCAGGCAAATGCAGAAGGACGGCCTGGTGCCGTTCGCGTTCGGCGACAAGGACGGCTGGCCGGCGATGGGCACCTTCGACTACCTCAATATGCGCGCCAACGGCTACGACTTCCATATCGCCCTGCTGCGCGGCCAGAAATCCTGGAACAGTCCGCAGGTGAAGCAGGTGTTCGACCTCTGGCGCGGGCTGTTGCCCTACCACCAGAAGGGCGCCAACGGCCGTACCTGGCAGGAGGCCGCACAGACCCTCGCGCAGAAGAAGGCCGGGATGACCGTGCTCGGACTGCCGCACCCCGGGCAGCAGTTCAGCGCCGCCGACCGGGAGGACCTGGACTTCTTCCCCTTCCCGGAGATCGACCCGGCCCATGGCCAGGACGCGGTCGAGGCGCCGATCGACGGATTTCTGATGTCGAAAAAGGCCAAGGACAGGGACGGGGCGAAGGATCTGCTGACATTCCTCGCCACACCCGAGGCGGAGAACATCTACCTCAAGTCCGACCCCAACAACATCGCCGTCAACAGCGGCGCGGACACCGCCGCCTACACCCCGCTGCAGAAGAAGGCCGTCCGGCTAGTCTCGGGCGCCAAGCAGATATCGCAATTTCTGGACCGGGACACCCGGCCCGATTTCGCCTCGACCGTGATGATCCAGGCGATCCAGCAGTTCCTCAACAGACCGGATGACATCGACGGCCTGGTGAACGACATCGAACGCCAGAAGAAGCAGATTTTTTCCGCCACGTGAGGCGCCGCCGAACGGCCGCTGTGAAAGACGGGGAGCGAACCGCCGTGCCGAACCTCCGCGCACGGCGCGCCCGACGACCGGGGCCGCGCCGGCACACCCGCCGCGACCGCGTCGTCCTGGGCGTGCTGCTGGGCATACCGATCCTGCTCGACCTCGCCCTGATCTGGGGCCCGACGTTCGCCTCCGTCGGGCTGTCCTTCACCACCTGGGACGGTATCGGCGATATCCGGTGGGCCGGCCTCAAGAATTACGACCACCTCTTCACCGACTACCCGCAGTTCTGGCCGGCGGTCCGCCACAACCTGCTGTGGCTGGTCTTCCTCGGGCTGCTCGCCGCCCCCTTCGGTCTGCTGCTCGCCGTCCTCATCGACCGCGGCGTCCGCTTCAGCCGCTTCTACCAGTCGACGCTCTACATGCCGGTGGTGCTCTCGCTCGCCGTCGTCGGCTTTATCGCCCAGCTGATCCTCTCCCGGGACCAGGGCGCGCTCAACGCGGTCATCGGCGGCCGAAATCCCACCGACTGGCTGGGAAATCCCGGACTCAATATCTGGATGGTGCTGCTCGCCGCCTGCTGGCGGCACACCGGCTATGTCATGATCCTCTATCTCGCGGGACTGAAATCCGTCGACCCCGGTCTCAAAGAGGCCGCCGCCCTCGACGGTGCCAGTGCACGCCAGACGTTCTTCCGGGTCGTGCTTCCCACCCTGCGCCCGGTGAATGTCATCGTCGGCGTCATCACCGTCATCGAATCGCTGCGCGCCTTCGACATCGTCTACGCCGTCAACAAGGGCCGCAACGGCCTGGAACTGCTGTCCGTGCTGGTCACCGACAACATCATCGGCGAGGCGAGCCGGATCGGCTTCGGCTCGGCCCTCGCCGTCGTCCTGCTGCTGGTCTCCCTGGGATTCATCGTGGCCTATCTCGTCCAGGAACTCCGAGGGGAGCAGCAGCGATGACCGCCTCTGCCACCACCGCGCCGCCCACCCTGCGACCGGGCCCCGCGGCCCCGGAACCGGCGCGCCGCCGCGGCCGCTTCGGCGTCCACCTCTTTCTCAGCGCCGTCTCCCTCGCCTTCCTCGCCCCGCTGCTGCTCGCCGTCTACGCCTCACTGCGCCCCTACGAAGAGACCGCGAAATACGGCTATTTCTCCTTCCCGCGCCGGCTCTCCTTCGACTACTACCGCCAGGCCTTCGTCGACTCCGGCATGAGCAAGTACTTTCTGAACTCGCTGCTCATCGCCGTCCCCGGTGTGCTGCTCACTCTCTTCCTGGCCTCGTTCGTGGCCTTCGCCGTCTCCCGGCTGCGGATCCCCGGCGGCATCATCCTGCTGATGGTCTTCACCGCCGGGAACCTGCTGCCCCAGCAGGTGATCGTCACCCCGCTCTATGTCCTGTTCAACAGGATTCCGCTGCCGTACTGGATGTCCGACTCCCTGACGATGTACGACTCCCTCTGGGCCGTCATCGCCGTTCAGACCGCTTTCCAACTCGGCTTCTGTGTCTTCGTTCTGGCCAATTTCATGCGCACCCTGCCGCGGGAAATCCTGGAGGCCGCGATCGTCGACGGAGCCGGCGTCTGGGCGCAGTACTGGCGGGTCACCCTGCCCCTGTGCCGTCCCGCGCTCGCCGCCCTGGGCACCCTGCAATTCACCTGGATGTACAACGATTTCCTCTGGGGCCTGGTCTTCCTCTCCGACGGCGACAAACTCCCGGTCACTTCGGCCCTCAACAATCTGCGTGGCCAGTTCTTCACCGATTACAACCTTCTCGCCGCGGGCTCCGTCCTCGTCGCGCTGCCCACGGTCCTGGTCTTCCTGCTCCTCCAGCGGCATTTCATCGCCGGTCTGACCCTCGGCGCGAGCAAGGGGTAGGCGGGACCGTACGGAACCGGCCACCGAGCCGGCAATGGGCCGCCGTCATATGCGGCGCCCCGTTGGCCGCCGCGGTGCGAAAACCCGGTATCGGGTGAGGGTTTCGGTACAGGAGAGGCGGGGGAGCGCTTGTCTGCCGGGGGCTTCGCGGCGGCGGATACGGTGACCGGCATCCGCCGTGCGCGGCATTTCTCGATCGGCGCGTCCATGGGTGAGCGAAGTCCCCCTGGCCGGGCCGATGGTCGAATGTGCAACGTTCCCGTCGTGCGCGCGGCCCCTGGTTCCCGAGCGTTTCCGTGGCAGGGTGTTGCGGGCAACTCACCTGGGGTCTAGGGAAGAGGGGAAACCGTGATCGTCTGGCTGAACGGCACGTTCGGTGCGGGCAAGACCACTACGGCTCATGAATTGCTCGACCTGCTTCCCGGAAGCACGCTCTACGACCCCGAACTCCTCGGCAGCGGACTGCGGTTGATGCTGCCGGCCAAGCGGTTCGAGGAGATCGACGACTATCAGGACCTGCCGGCCTGGCGTCGCATGGTCGTGGACACCGCCGCCGCCCTGCTCACCGAAGTACCCGGTCCGCTGGTGACACCGATGACGCTGCTGCGCCAGGAGTACCGCGACGAGATCTTCGGCGCCCTCGCCGCCCGCCGGATACCCGTACGACATGTCCTGCTGCACACCGAGGAAACGATCCTGCGGGAGCGGATAGCACACCGCGAGGAGACCCCGGGCGACGCCGAAACCCACGCGTCGATCCGCCGGTGGAGCCTGGCACACCTCGCCCCGTACGCCGACGCACTGCCATGGCTGCGCGGCGACGCCCACGTCGTCGACACCACCCGGCTCACGCCCCGGCAGGCCGCCGAACAGGTCGCCGAGGCCGTCCGCACCGGCGCCGCCGCCTGCGACATCGTGCAGACACCCGAACCGATCGCCGAGACGCTCGCCGCCGGTGTACTGCTCTTCGACGACCAGGACCGGGTGCTGCTCGTCGACCCGACCTACAAGGCCGGCTGGGAATTCCCCGGCGGCGTCGTGGAACGCGGTGAGGCGCCCGCACAGGCCGGAGTACGGGAGGTCGCCGAGGAACTGGGCATCGAACTGCCGCGTGCGCTCCGGCTGTTGGTACTGGACTGGGAAGCCCCCAAGCCGCCCGGTTTCGGCGGTCTCCGGCTCCTCTACGACGGCGGCACACTGACCGGCGACCGGATCAGCAAGCTGCTGCTGCCCGGCGCCGAGCTGCGCGACTGGCGCTTCGTCACGGAGTCCGAAGCCGAGAAGATGCTCCCGCCGGTGCGGTGGAACCGCCTCCGCTGGGCCCTGCGGGCCCGCGAGCGTGGCTGCCCACTCCACCTGGAGGCGGGGGTCCCTCTCGGGTAACCGGTCCGCTGCGCTTTGCCTCGGCCCCACGTTTTTGGCTGTCCCGCCGTTTCGCCTGGCGGCGGGCGGGGTCCGCTGCGCGGGGCTGTTGGGGTGCGGTGACGGGCCTGCGCGGGTGGGGGTGTCCGAACTGCTTCGCTTTACGTCCGGACACCCCCACCCCCACCCACCCCACCCCACCCGGAGGGGGGGGGGGGAAAGGCTGGT
>NZ_JBEZHQ010000030.1:0-106675 GCF_040650675.1 Streptomyces sp. NPDC048637 | reverse complement strand
GACGAGGCGGGCGCCGTGGTGCTGCCCGCCTCACCGGCGTTCTATGCGGGGGCGACGCACATCCAGGATCTGGTGGACTTCGTCGCGGGCCCTTTTGCATAGCTTCTTCCTGCAGCCGGCGGGCGTGCCGCCGGCACACCAGGGACGCCGACAGGGGAGGACGGGGGTGCACTCATGCGCATTGGACTGCTTACCGAGGGTGGGTATCCGGATGCGTCCGGTGAGTCGCACGCGTGGTGCGACCGGCTCGTGCGCGGGCTCACCGGCCATGACTTCGAGGTCTACGCCCTGAGCACCGACGCCCGCCAGGAAGCGCGGCCCCGGCCCGAACTGCCGGAACACGTACGCCTGGTGCGGCGCGCACCCCTGTGGGGCGACTTCCCCGCCGGGCACCGCCGGGCCGCCGACGAGCGCAAGGGCCGCACCCCAGGACGGCGCGAACGCCGCCGCTTCGCCGAGCGTTTCGGCGATCTCGTGACGGCCTTCGCCACGGTGCCCGCCGGGAGCGGGCCCACCAGCGGCGCACCGCACGGGGGCGCGCCGACCGGGGACCCGCCAAGCGGCCCCGGCAATGCCCCCGATGAGGCCGTGACCAGGAAGGCGGACCGTTTCGCCACCGGTCTCTACGGGCTCGCCGAACTCGCCCGGGAACACGGCGGACTGCCCGCGATGCTGCATTCCGAGGGCGCCGTACGCATCCTGGAAGCCGTCTGCCGCGGCCCCCGCGCCCTGCCCGCCGCCCAGGGCGCGCAGGTCAACGATCTGCTGGCGGTCACCGACCGGCTCGAACTCGCGCTCCGGCCGCTGTCCCTGGACTGGTACGGCGGCCGGCACACCCCTGGCCTCGGCGGTGTGGACCTCTGCCATGCCACCTCCGGCGGCGCGGCAGCCCTCCCCGGACTGCTGGCCAAGCGGTTCTTCGGCACCCCGCTCCTGGTCACCGAGTACGGCGTCCGGCTGCGCGAGCACTACCTCGCCCGCGCCGCCTCGCCGTTGAGCGTGCCGGTGCGCGCGCTGCTCGCCGCCTTCCAGGGCGCGCTGGCCGCCGAGACTTATGCCCAGGCCGCACTGATCACCCCCGGCAACACCCATGCCCGGCGCTGGCAGGAGCGCTGCGGCGCCGACCGTGCCCGGCTGCGCACGGTCTACCCGGGCATGGACGCCGCCCCCTTCGCCGCGGTCGCGGATGCCGCTGCGGACGACTCCAAAACGCTGGTGTGGGTCGGCAGCGTGGAGCCCGCGAAGGACCTCATCGCGCTGCTGCACGCCTTCGCCGAGATCCGCAGGGCCGAACCGGCGGCCACGCTGCGGATCATCGGCGGGGCCGGCCGCGACCCGCGGGCGCCCGGATATCTCGCGCACTGCCGGGCGCTGGCCGCCCAGCTCTTCCCCGACGAGGCGGCCGACGCCCGCACCGTCGGCGAGAACCCGGTCAGCTTCGAGGAGATCGGCAGCCCCGAGGTACCGGCCCTGGAGGACGCCTACGCCTCCGGTGCGGTGGTGGTGCTCTCCAGTGTCATCGAGGGCTTTCCGCGCTCCCTGGTGGAGGCGATGTTCTGCGGCCGCGCCACGGTGTCGACCGACGCCGGTGCGGTCTGCGAAGTCATCGGCGGCACCGGCCTGGTCGTCCCGCCGCGCAACCCCCGCGCCCTGGCCGAGGCCTGCGGAGCGCTGCTCGGCGACCCGGACCGCCGGGCCAGGCTGGGCGCGGCGGCGCGGGCGCGGGCGCTGGAGCTGTTCACCGTCGAGCAGAACGTCGCGGCATTTCGTGGCATCTACCTGGAGTTGATCTCCCACGCCCCGGCCCGCCCGGCCCCCTGCCGCACCCAGGACGCGCACGGGGTCCCGCGGCCCTTCGCCCGCCCCGCCGAGTCCCATGTCCCCGGCCGCTGGGCCGCGACCGGCACCGCTGCCAGGGCGGCCACCGCGCCGGCCGGCCGTACGCCGAGTTGGGCGGCGTCCGGGGCCGGGCGGCCCGCCGCGGTGCCGGTCGCCGCCGAGGGGTGCACGGAGACCGGGGGAGCCGGCGCCGTCCGGGACGTGGGACAGGCCGTGAGACGGGATGGCACGGAGAGCAACCAGGCGTGGCCGGCGCGAGGGAGAGAGCAATGGTGACCAGTGTGCTGGACGTGATGTGTGCGATGGGTGTCGTGGGAGCGGCACTGGTGACGGGCATGGCGGATGTGGCGCACGGCGGCGGCCGCCCCGGCAGCCCCGTCCGCGCCGACCGGCGCACCCCGGGCAGCCCCGGCCGCCCGCCCTGGCGCCGTACCGCGCGCCCAGGCCCGGGTCCGGGCGGCTGTGCGGGGACCCAGGGGAGGGGGGACGGGGCATGACCACACCCGAGGGCGGCATCACCCGCGCCGTGGCGGCTCCGGGCGAGGCGCGCGCCGACCGCGCCGCGCCCCCGGGCAAGGAGGCCGCCGCCCGCCCGCTGCGCCGCGGCCCCGCGGACCCCGTACGCACCCTGATGCACCACCACCAGGAGCTGTGCGCCCGCGCCGTCGACGCGCTGGAGATCGCCGCCGGCCTGGAGGCGCACGGCGTCACCGACCGCACGGCCGCACGGTTCCGGCACCGCGACGTCTTCTCGCTGGCCGAGGAGCTCTACGCCCGGGTGCCGCGCGCCGAACCCGGCGCCGCCCCTGCGGCCGCGCCCCCGGACGCGACCGCCCCCGCCCGGCGCTCCCGCACCGTGTGCGGGGCACTGCACCTGCTCCCCGGCGCCGTCGGAGTCGCGACCGTCGCCGCTCTCGCCTCGGTGCCCACCGCACCTCCCGCCGTACGCACCGCCGTCGGCGCCTCGGGCCTCGTACTGCTCGCCCTCGCCGTCCGGCTGGGCGTACGGTCCGGTCCGCTGCGGCTGCGCCACGGCACCGGGCCGCGCACCGCCGGCCTGTGGGTGTGCTGGACGGCCGGGTACGCGGTGTACGGGGACTGGCTGCTCGGACAGCTGCTGGCCGGCGGCCCCGATCTGCCCCAGGCCGCTCCCCGGGCCGCCGTCGTCCCCGCCGTGGCGCTCGCCTTCGCCCTCGCTCCCGCGGCCGGCTGCGCCCACTGGTTCACGGTGCGCGGACGACGCGTCCTGGCCGCCAGCCGCGGACTTGAGGAACTCGCCGCCCGGGTACGGCCGTTGCTGCTCGCCGTCACCCTGCTCTTCCTGGGCGCACTGGCGGCGCTGCTCCTCGGCACGGAAGCGGTCCTCGGCGGCGGCGACACGATCACGCTGGGGGCGGCGGCCGCGCTGGGGGTGCTGTTCTTCCTCGCCCGGCTGCTCGCCGTCCACGGCTTCCCCGGAGCGGCGGCGGCCGGGCTGGCCTCGGCCGCCGGTCTGGAAGCCCTGGCCCTGGCCCTGGTGCTGATCTCCCGGCTCCCCGGCCTGCCCCCGCTCGACGTCCCGGTCGAGGCGCTGACCACCGCCGTGGGGCCGGCCGCGGTACCCGCCGTGGCCTGCACCGCCGCCGCCCTCGGCCTCCTCGGGTACGGCCTGCGGGCGCTCACCGGCGCCTGCGCACACTGGCCCGCCCCCTCCGGACCGGCGGAGGCGCACCGGCCGTGACCCTCCGGACGACCACCGGCCCCCGATACCCCGCACCCCCACACGGGCACCACGCACCACCCCCGAAGCGGCACCCCGAAACGGCCGCTCCGGCCTCTTCACCGCGGACCTCACCCTCCACATGGCCCCCGCCCCCAGGGCGGACGCCGACTCCGCGGCCGAAGCCGACCTGCTTCCCTCGATCCGCCTTAGGAGCACGACATATGAACGTCCAGCCGACCACACGCCACGCGGACCGGGGGGTCGCACGATGAGGGTGCTGCTCATCGGCGCCAACGGCTACCTGGGCCGCTATGTCGCCGACCGCCTGCTCGCCGACCCCGCCGTGCAGCTCACCGCCCTCGGGCGGGGCGACGACGCCGACGTCCGCTTCGACCTGGCCACCGGCAGCCCCGGGGCGCTCACCCGCTTCCTCGACGCGGTCCACCCCGGTGTCGTCGTCAACTGTGCCGGTGCCACCCGTGGCGGCGCCCGCGAGCTGACCCGGCACAACACCGTCGCGGTCGCCACCATCTGCGAATCGCTGCGGCGCAGCAGCTGCGGCGCCCGGCTCGTCCACCTGGGCTGCGCCTCCGAGTACGGGCCCTCCCAGCCCGGCTCCTCCACCGCCGAGGACGCGGTCCCGCGCCCCGGCGGCCCGTACGGCGTCAGCAAACTCGCCGCCACCGAACTGGTCCTGGGCTCCGGGCTCGACGCCGTTGTGCTGCGGATCTTCTCGCCGGTCGGCCCCGGCACCCCGGCGGGATCGCCGCTCGGCCGGCTCGCCGAGGCCATGCGCCGCGCCATGCAGTCCGGCGACAGCGAACTCAAGCTCGGCGGGCTCGGGGTGCAACGGGACTTCGTCGATGTGCGTGATGTGGCGCGGGCGGTGCACGCCGCCTCGCTGTCCGCCGCGCAGGGGGTCGTCAACATCGGGACCGGCCGGGCCGTACGGCTGCGGGAGGCCGCGTCGGTGCTCGCCCGGGTCGCCGGCTTCGGCGGCGCCCTGCACGAACTCGACTCCCCGCCCGCCCGGCTGGTCATCCCCGGCCCGTCCCCGGAGCACCCGGCCGGCTCGCCGCCCGCCACCTACCCGTACCCGGACGGCTGCGGCACCTGGCAGCAGGCCGATGTGCGCACCGCCCGCGACCGCCTCGGCTGGCGCCCCCGGATCGTGCTGGAGGAGTCCCTCGCCGATATCTGGATGGAGGCCGCGTGTCGTATCTGAGACCGGTGTCCGCCTGTTGGGACGGCGGGACAGGGGCCGCGGTTCGCGCCCGTTCGGGGAGCCGGGGGTACCTCCCTGCTCCTTGAGGGCGTGGGGGAGGGCCGCCGACCACCCTCCGGAGCTGCTCTGTCACCTTGTCCGCCTTGCCTGCCTTGTTCGCGGGCGTGCCGCGGATTCATCTCGACGAGGCATCGCGGATCGCCCGCCGGCAGGGGTGGGCACCGGGTTCTTCACCGACGCCGGGCGCCGGGCGGCCGGTGCGGGTGGGGGTGCCGGCGAGGCCTGGGCGCCGCTGCCCGGCTGCTGGGACGAAATCGTCTCGCGCATCGGAACGGGTGTCTCGGAATGAAGAAGGGCGTGGCAGTGTTACGGGGAGAGCAAGCTCCCCCACTCTCGGCTCGGCTCGGGCGGGGGGAACCCCATCAAGACCGACCAACGGAGTCCCCGTGTCGCTGCCACCCCTGGTCGAGCCCGCTTCCGAGCTCACCGTCGATGAGGTCCGCAGGTACTCCCGCCACCTGATCATCCCCGATGTCGGGATGGACGGGCAGAAGCGGCTGAAGAACGCCAAGGTGCTCTGTGTGGGCGCCGGTGGCCTGGGCTCGCCCGCGCTGATGTACCTGGCCGCGGCCGGCGTCGGCACGCTCGGCATCGTGGAGTTCGACGAGGTCGACGAGTCGAACCTGCAGCGCCAGATCATCCACAGCCAGGCGGACATCGGCCGTTCCAAGGCCGCGTCCGCCAAGGACACGGTGCTGGGCATCAACCCGCACGTCACCGTGAACCTGCACGAAGAGCGCCTGGACTCCACGAACGTCATGGAGCTCTTCGCGCAGTACGACCTGATCGTGGACGGCACCGACAACTTCGCCACCCGCTACCTGGTCAACGACGCCTGTGTGCTGCTGAACAAGCCGTACGTCTGGGGTTCGATCTACCGCTTCGACGGCCAGGCGTCGGTGTTCTGGAGCGAGCACGGCCCCTGCTACCGCTGCCTGTACCCGGAGCCCCCGCCGCCCGGCATGGTGCCGTCCTGCGCCGAGGGCGGCGTCCTCGGTGTGCTGTGCGCCTCCATCGGCTCGATCCAGGTCAACGAGGCCATCAAGCTGCTCGCCGGTATCGGCGACCCGCTCGTCGGCCGGCTGATGATCTACGACGCCCTGGAGATGACGTACCGCCAGGTCAAGGTCCGCAAGGACCCGGACTGCGCCATCTGCGGCGAGAACCCGACCGTCACCGAGCTCATCGACTACGAGGCCTTCTGCGGCGTCGTGTCCGAGGAGGCCCAGGAGGCCGCGGCCGGCTCGACGATCACTCCCAAGCAGCTCAAGGAGTGGATCGACGGCGACGAGAAGATCGACATCATCGACGTCCGCGAGCCGAACGAGTTCGAGATCGTCTCGATCCCCGGCGCCAGGCTCATCCCGAAGAACGAGTTCCTGATGGGCACCGCCCTCCAGGACCTGCCCCAGGACAAGAAGATCGTCCTGCACTGCAAGACGGGCGTCCGTTCCGCCGAGGTCCTGGCCGTCCTGAAGTCCGCGGGCTTCGCCGACGCCGTGCACGTCGGCGGCGGCGTCATCGGCTGGGTCAACACCGTCGAGCCGGAGAAGCCGATCTACTGAGCTTCCCGTGCCACCCGCAAGGCGCCGGTCCGCGCACCACGGACCGGCGCCTTCGCGCTGTGCAGGGGGCGTACGGCCGGCTCCCGCCGGTGCGGCGGCCGTCCCCGCTCAGATCTCGCCCTTGCGCGTCAGATAGGTGAAGGCCAGCCAGCCCGGCAGCACCGGCAGCCAGAAGACCATCAGCCGGAACAGCAGCACCGCGGGGAACGCCACGTCACCGGCGAGCCCGGCGACGGTGAGTGCACCGAACAGCGCGCCCTCGACGGCGCCCACACCGCCCGGCGTCGGTGCGGCCGAACCCAGCGCGTTACCGGCCAGGAACGCCACCGCGATACTCGCGTAGCTGATCGTGTCGCCGCCGCCGAACGCCCTGATGGAGGCGTCCAGGCACATCACGTTCGCCGCCGTCAGCAGCAGCATCCCGCCGATGCCGGTGACCAGCTTTCCGGGCCGCTGCAGGATGTCCAGCATCCGCGGGACCACCCCCGCGAACAGCGACCGCACCCGCGTCGAGACGAATTTCCGCAGCGTCGGCACCGCCGTCACGACCAGGACCAGCACGGCCACGGTCAGCAGCCCGGCGATGACCGTACGGGACGGGGAGATCGTCGGGGTCCGTTCGGTGCCCGTCAGATAGCCGAAGGTGAGCAGCAGCAGCACGTGGCTGCCCAGCCCGAACAGCTGGGAGGCGCCGACGCTCGCCACCGCCAGACCGGGACGGACCCCGGCGCGCTGCAGGAAGCGGGTGTTGAGCGCCACCCCGCCGATCGCCGCGGGCGCCACCAGCTTCACGAAGTTGCCCGCGATCTGCGCGATGACCGTCCTGACGAACGACACCCGCTCCGTGACGAACCCCAGCAGGCTCATCGCCGCCGCGATGTACGTCAGCCCCGAGAAGCCCACCGCGACCAGCACCCACATCCACTGGGCCTTGCTGATCAGATCACTGAAGTTGAAGTGGGTGAGCTGGGACAGCAGCAGATAGACCGCGAACGCGCCGGCGATCCAGCTGATCAGGATGCGCGGGCTGAGCCGTTCCAGCTTCGCCGGCTCGATCACTGCCGCCGGGCGGATCAGCAGCACCTGCCGGCGGATCTGCGCCAGCAGATCCTCCTCACGGGCCTCCTCGGTCGCGTCGTCCAGGGCCCGCTTCTCGGCGTTCTTCTCCGCGTGCCGCTCGGCCCGGATCGTCTTACGGTCCTTCGCGCCCGCCGCGTCGCGGGCCTCCCGCGCCTCCTTGGCGGCCTGCGAGGCCTCCAGCACCGCCTCCCGCTCCCGCTTGGCGCGCTCCCGGGCCAGCTGGCGCAGCGTCGCGCGGGTGGTGCGGCTCAGCGCGATCGGCTGCAGCAGCGGCAGACTGTCGGCGACCGCGTCCGGGCCCAGCACCTCGACGGCCGCGGCCACCGCACGCTCGGCGCCGACCCGCAGCCCGCAGGTGGCCAGCAGCTGGGCGATGTCCATCCGCAGCACCAGATCACCGGCCGCGATCTCACCGCCGCGCAGCTCGGTCAGCACGATATCGCCGGCACGATCCACCAGCAGCGCGTCACCGACCAGCCGCCGGTGCGCGATCCGCCGTGACTGCAGCGCCTCGACCTGCCGCCAGGCGCTGTGCATCAGCGCGTCGGTGATCTCCTCGTCGGCCAGCGCGTCGAAGCTGCGGCCGCCGATGTGCTCGTAGACCAGCATCACCGCGTCCGGGCCGAGCTCGGAGGTGGCGATCAGCTTGGGGGCGTTGGCGCCGGCCGCGATGGCCGCATACGCCAGCAGGGCCTCCTGCTCCAGCGCCTGGCGCAGCGACTGCAGACTGCGGCGCTGATTGATGCCGCGCAGCGACAGCCGGCGCCACACGCGGTAGAAGAAGCCCTGCGCCTGCTGCTCGCGGTCGACGACGGTGACATCGATCGGCGGGCCGTCCTCCAGGGTGACGAGATAGCGGCGGCCGCGGTCGGGGTGCTCGGACTGCTCCGCGCCGGCGGCGTCCTCGGCGCGCAGCGCGGAGACCGGGTGGAAGCCGACCCGGCGCAGCCCCGCGAGGAGGTTCTGGCCGGTGGGACGGACATTGGGGGAGCCGACGGCATAGAGGGTGCCGTAGGCGACGGTCCAGCCGATCAGCACGGTCGTGACGATCGCGAACGGTGTGGTGTACCGCCCGACCAGCACCGCGAACGAGTCCAGCAGCAGCACGCACCACATCGCGACCCGCCAACGGGGCCGCCGCGACATGCCCACCGCCGTCATATAGGCGATCACGGGCGCCAGATAGCTGTGCACCGGAGCGGACAGCGAACCGTTGTCCAGGGCCTGGGTCAGCGCGTCCCTGATGGACGGCGGGGCGGCCTCGGCCACCCACAGGTCGGTGGCCAGCGACACCCCGTGGGCGAGGACGGCGGCGAGCACCCCGTCCGCGATCCGCAGTCCGTCCCGCTTGATCAGCCGCTCGACGGCGAACGCCACCGGCACGATCAGCACCGCGACGCTGGAGGTCAGTCCCGCCAGGTTGATCAGCAGCGGGGGCGCCGCCTTCGCACCGCTGCCGATGTCGTTCTCCAGGCCCTGGGTGGTGCCGTGGGCGAACGTGGCGAGCCCGAGGACGAGCGCGATCCCGGCGATGCCGAGCAGCAGCCGCAGCAGGTCGGAGGGCCGGTGTACCCGGGCGGGCAGCAGCGGCTCGTCGCCGGAGACCCGGTCGACGTGGAACTCGCCGTACTCGTCGGCGCTCAGATCGGCACGGTGCGAGCCCGTACGGGGCTTGCTCCGGGCCGCGCCGGACGCCTGCTCCTCGCCCTGGTCGTGCCGGACCTGCGCCTCCTCGGGCTGCGTGCGCTCCCGCTCCTCCTTGTGCCGCTCGGTGGGCTCGGGCTCCTTGGGCCCTTCCGGCCTCTGGGACGCCCCGGGTCGTTCGGCCTTCTCGATCGTGCTCGCCTTTTCGGTAGCGGAAGCCGTGGCCGGCTTCCGTTGGTGCTTCCCCTGTTGTGCCACCTGCTGCCGCTCGGGCCGCTCGGTCACAGCGGCCGGTCCGTGTGCGGTGCCGGCGGCGTCGACGGCCAGCGCCTCAGGGGCGCCCGCCTCCCGTGGAGGCGCCGCGCCCTGCTGCTCGGCCGTCTCTTCTTGATCTCGTATCACCAGTCACCGTCCGGAAGATGGTGGCACGGCCGACCGTTGGAGGGGGGCATCAGGGTGCATTTCGGGGGTGCGGGAAGCGAACATCCTCCCCCGTACCAGGGCTGACGGCGCCTTGCCGCCGGCCTTCCGGGCGTGCGGGACCGTGTGTCCGCTCCCATTGTCGGTGCCGTGCGGCAGGATGGACCGAATGAGTGGGACGGGAGAGACGGCGGCAGGTGAGCTGCCCGCCTACGCGGAACGGGTCCTCGCCGTCGCCGAGCTGATCCCGGCGGGCCGGGTGATGACGTACGGCGACGTCGCGGAGTGGCTCAGGGACGAGGAGCCGCCCGAAGAGCCGTCGGCGACGGGCGGCGGCGGACCCCGCCAGGTGGGGCGGGCGATGGCGCTCTACGGTGGCGCGGTGCCCTGGTGGCGGGTGGTGCGCGCGGACGGCCGGCTGCTGCCCGGCAGCGAGCTGCGTGCGCTGGCGCACTACCGGGAGGAAGGCACCCCCCTGCGTACCGCGGCGCGGGAGGCCGAGGACTCCATACCGAGGCTCGACATGCGGCGGGCCCGCTGGGACGGGCAGCAGAACGGCGGCGCCGCTCCCTAGCACCGACGGCGGTGCGGTGGGGGTCCCCCCGGGCGGAGTCCGGGGGAGGCCCGTGGGACGCGCTGCGGCCCGGACGCCGACTGGCGTAGCGTCGGGCACTGCCGTCACGACGACGGACCCGCCGCGCACCGCACCGCCGGACCGCCGTCCCGACCGGCAGCCCGCACCGCGAGGCGCCGCGCACCACCCACGCACCACGACGAACACCCTCCTCAGGACCGGCGATCCACGTGAGTTCCTCCTTCTCGGCCGCCCCGCCGACGCAGCCCCACCGCGCGGCGCGGCGGGCTGCCGCCGGCGCGTACCGACTGGTGCGCACCCCGCCGGGGCGGGTGGATCCTCCTGTCTTGGACGCAGCCCAGCGCGCCGTGGTTGACCACCGGCACGGGCCGCTGCTGGTCCTGGCCGGGCCCGGCACCGGGAAGACCACCACCCTGGTGGAGTCGGTGGCCCGCCGGGTACGGGCCGGCGGCGACCCCGAGCGGATTCTCGTCCTCACCTTCAGCCGCAAGGCCGCCGTCGAACTCCGCGACCGGCTCGCGGCCCGGCTGACCGCTCCGGAGGGGCAGCCCGACGGGCTTCCCGGCACGGCCGGCGGCGCACGGCGGGCGGGCATCCCGCAGGCGACGACCTTCCACTCCTTCTGCTACGCCCTGGTCCGCGCCCACCAGGACGCCGACCTCTTCGCCGACCCCCTGCGGCTGCTGTCCGGACCCGAGCAGGACCTCGTCGTCCGTGAGCTCCTCGAAGGACAGGCGGAGCTGGCCGGCGCCGGCCGCGCCCTGGTGAGCTGGCCGGACGAACTGCGGGCCTGCCTGACCACCCGCGGCTTCGCCGACGAGGTC
The DNA here is from genome assembly GCF_040650675.1 of Streptomyces sp. NPDC048637. Taxonomy (NCBI): domain Bacteria; kingdom Bacillati; phylum Actinomycetota; class Actinomycetes; order Kitasatosporales; family Streptomycetaceae; genus Streptomyces; species Streptomyces sp. NPDC048637. The sequence goes on along the minus strand of NZ_JBEZHQ010000030.1, from coordinate 95,721 downwards.
CGCGCGGTGCTCGCCCGCAGCCGCGAACTGGGCCTGGGCCCCGAAGCCCTCGGCGCCTTCGCCCGGCGCACCGGCCGCCCCGACTGGAGCGCCGCGGCCGCCTTCCTCGCCGAATACCTCGACGTCCTGGACGGCCAGGGCGTCCTGGACTACGCCGAGCTGGTGCACCGCGCGGTGCTGCTCGCCGAACACACCGACGTCGCCGCGCAGCTGGCCGGTGCCTATGACGCGGTCTATGTCGACGAGTACCAGGACACCGACGTCGCCCAGGTACGGCTGCTGCGCGCGCTGGCCGGCAACCACGGAGCCACCGGCACACCGGGCTCCCCGGGCCGCACCCTCATCGCCTTCGGCGACCCCGACCAGTCGATCTACGCCTTCCGGGGCGCCGACGTCAACGGCATCCTCGACTTCCCCGAGACCTTCCGGCGCGGCGACGGCACCCCCGCCCCGGTGGCCGTACTCGGCACCTCCCGGCGCTCCGGCGCCGACCTGCTCGCGGCCACCCGGCTGCTCACCCGCCGGATGCCGCTCACCCGCCTGCCCGCCCAGAAGGTCCGCGCCCACCGCGAGCCCACGCCCGTACGGGACGGTGGCCGCGTCGAGGTGTACACGTACCCGACACCCGGCGCCGAACTCGACAACATCGCCGACATCCTGCGGCGCGCCCACCTGGAGGACGGGGTGCCCTGGCGCGAGATGGCCGTCCTCGTCCGCGCCGGAGGACGCTCGCTCCCCGCCGTGCGCCGGGCCCTCACCTCTGCCGGGGTACCGCTCGACATCGACGGCGACGATCTTCCGCTGCGCCACGAACCCGCGGTCGCCCCCCTGCTGACGGCCCTCCGGGCGGCGGCACGGGCGGCACTCCGCCAGGAGCCGGCCGGCGCTTCCCCTGGGGAGGCGGGCGCCGGGCCTGGTGTGGGTGAGCCCGGTGTGAGTGAGTCCTGTGTGGGCGGACCCGGTGTGGATGAGCCCGGTGTGGGCGAACCCGGTGTGAGTGAGTCCCGTGTGGGCGAACCCGATGTGGGTGAGCCTGGTGTGGGTGAGTCCCGTGTGGGCGGACCCGTTGTGGGTGAGTCCGGTCCGGACGAACCCGGTGCCGACGCCTCCACTGGGGAGGCCGCCCCCGCCACCTCCGCCCCCCGGTGGCTCGACGCCGAAACCGCGCTCGATCTGCTGGCCTCCCCCCTCGGCGGGATGGACTCCGCCGACCTGCGCCGCCTGGGCCGCGCCCTGCGCGAGGAGGAACGGGCCGCCGGACAACCGCTGCCGCGGCCCTCCGACGAGCTGATCGCCCAGGCGCTCGCCGAACCCCAGCGCCTGGTGGCCCACGACCCCGCCTACGCGCGCGGCGCCCAGCGGCTCGGCCTGCTGCTGCGCAAGGCCCGCGAACTGCTGGCCGGCGGCGGCACCGCCGAGCAGGCGCTTTGGGAGCTGTGGGACGGCACCCCCTGGCCGCAGCGCCTGGAGCGGGCCGCCCACCGCGGCGGCGCCGCCGGCCGCAACGCAGACCGGGATCTGGACGCCGTCGTCGCCCTGTTCGAGACCGCGGCCCGCGCCGAGGAACGCACCGGCGGCCGCGGTGCCCTCAACTTCCTGGAGGAACTCGACGCCCAGGACATCGCCGCCGACACCCTCACCCGCCGCGCGGTCCGCCCCGACGCCGTACGGCTGATGACCGCGCACCGCGCCAAGGGCCTGGAATGGCGGCTCGTCGTCGTCGCCGGAGTCCAGGAAGGCCTCTGGCCCGACCTGCGCCGCCGCGGCTCGCTCCTGGAGGCCGACCGGATCGGCCGCGACGGCCTGGCCGAACCGCTCACCCCGGGCGCACTGCTCGCAGAGGAACGCCGGCTGTTCTACGTCGCCGCCACCCGCGCCCGCGAACGCCTGGTCGTCACCGCCGTGAAGGCCGCGGCCGACGACGGTGACCAGCCGTCCCGCTTCCTGACCGAACTGGGCAGCACCCCCCAGGACATCACCGGCCGCCCCCGCCGTCCCCTCTCGGTGGCCGCACTGGTCGCCGAGCTGCGCGCCACCACCGTCGACCCCGCCGCCACCCCCGCGCTGCGCGAGGCCGCCGCCCAGCGGCTCGCGAAACTGGCGGCGCTGCACGACGACGACCACCACCCCTTGGTCCCGGCCGCCCACCCGGACAACTGGTGGGGCCTGCACGAACCCACCCACAGCAGCGTCCCGCTGCGCGACCGCGACCGTCCCGTGGTCCTCTCCGGCAGCGCCCTGGATCAGCTCGCCAACACCTGCTCCCTCCAGTGGTTCCTGGGACGCGAGGTCAAGGCGGACACCCCGGCCACCGCGGCCCAGGGCTTCGGCAACGTCGTCCATGTGCTCGCCGATGAGGTCGCCTCCGGCCGCACACCCGCCGATCTGACCGTCCTCATGGAGCGCCTGGACTCCGTATGGGACGCCCTCGCCTTCGACGCCCCCTGGAAGTCACGCCAGGAAAAGGACCACGCGCGCGCCGCTCTGGAGCGCTTCCTGCGCTGGCACGTCATGGAACGGGAGGCCCGCGGCCGGGACACCGTCGCCACCGAGCACGGCTTCGACCTCACCCTCGGGGCCGGTGCCTACGAGGTCCGTATCCGCGGCAGCATGGACCACGTCTCCCAGGACGCGCAGGGCCGGGCGTATGTCGTCGACTTCAAGACCGGCAAACAGAAACCGACCGGCCCCGAGGTCGCCCGCCACCCCCAGCTCGCCGTCTACCAGCTCGCGGTGCGCGAAGGCGCCGTCGACGACGCCTTCGACGGCCGCACCCCCGAACCGGGCGGCGCGGAACTGGTCCATCTGCGGCTGGGCGCACCCCAGAAGGAGGGCGGCGACACGCTGCCCGCCGTACAGGCGCAGCAGCCGCTGGACGGCGAGTGGGTCGGGGAGCTCCTGGCCACCGCCGCGGGCCGTGTGCTGGAGGAGCGCTTCACGCCCACCACCGGCACCCACTGCACCCACTGCACCTTCCGGGCCTCGTGCAGCGCCCAGCCGGAGGGGCGGCACCTCATGGAGTGAGCGGGCACGGCAGTCGCGAGCCACCGCCGTGCCCGCGGCGCTGGCCCCGTGACCTGCGACGATGATGCCGGCGACGGCGACTGTCAGTGGCGGCCGTTACGGTTCTCGCTGTGTCAGCTCGCCTCACCGACCCCGAGCAGCTCAAGGAGCTGCTCGGCATCCCGTTCACCCCGGAGCAGACGGAGTGCATCACCGCCCCGCCCGCCCCGCAGGTCATCGTGGCCGGAGCCGGATCCGGCAAGACCACGGTCATGGCCGCCCGCGTGGTGTGGCTGGTCGGCACCGGCCAGGTCGCCCCCGAACAGGTCCTCGGGCTGACCTTCACGAACAAGGCCGCCGGAGAACTCGCCGAACGCGTCAGGGCCGCACTGCTCGCCGCCGGCGTCACCGACCCCGACGCCCTCCCGCCCGCCGCCGGCGCCACCGACCAGCCCCTCGGTGAGCCGCGGATCTCCACCTACCACGCCTTCGCCGGCCAGCTCCTCAAGGACCATGGCCTGCGCATCGGCCTGGAACCCAGCGCCCGGCTCCTCGCCGACGCCACCCGCTTCCAGCTCGCCGCCCGTACGCTGCGCGCCGCACCCGGCCCCTACCCGGCGCTCACCACCTCCCTGCCCTCCCTCGTGGAGGACCTCCTCGCCCTGGACGCCGAGCTCGCCGAACACCTCGTGGACCCCGCCGCACTCCGCGCCCACGACAGCGCACTCCTCGCCGCCCTCGACGGCGTGAAACTCACCAACGCTGACCTGCGCAAGGCCCCCGAAACCGCCCGCGGCCGCCTGGAACTGCTCGATCTCGTCACCGCCTACCGCACCGAAAAACGCCGCCGCGATCTGCTCGACTTCGGCGACCAGATCGCCCACTCCGCGACCCTCGCCACCACCCGCCCGGAAGTCGGCCGCATCCTGCGCGACGAATTCCGCGTCGTCCTGCTCGACGAGTACCAGGACACCTCCGTCGCCCAACGCCTGCTGCTCTCCGGCCTCTTCGGCGCGGGGACCGGCACCGGCACCGGCACCGGCACCGGCACCGGCACTGGGACCGCCACCGGGCATGCCGTCACCGCCGTCGGCGACCCCTGCCAGGCCATCTACGGCTGGCGCGGCGCCTCCGTGGCCAACCTGGACGACTTCCCCACCCACTTCCCCTTCGAGGACGGCACCCCCGCCCGCCGGTACGCCCTCAGCGAGAACCGCCGCAGCGGCGGCCGCCTCCTCGACCTCGCCAACGGCCTCGCCGCCCCCCTCCGCCGGATGCACGAAGGCGTCGAAGCCCTGCGCCCCGCCCCCGGCGCCGAGCGCGACGGCCTCGTCCGCTGCGCCCTGCTGCCCACCCATGCCGAAGAGCTCAGCTGGCTCGCCGACTCCCTCGCCCACCTCGTCCACACCGGCACCCCACCCGGAGAAATCGCCGTACTCTGCCGCACTGCCGGTGATTTCGCCCGTATCCAGGGTGAACTGGTCGCCCGGGACATCCCCGTAGAGGTCGTCGGCCTCTCCGGGCTGCTGCATCTGCCCGAGATCGCCGACCTCGTCGCCGTCTGCGAGGTCCTCCAGGACCCCACGGCCAACGCCGCCCTGGTCCGCCTGCTGATCGGCCCGCGCTGGCGGATCGGCCCCCGGGACCTGGCGCTCCTCGGGCGCCGCGCCCGCACCCTCGTTCACTACGGCGGGCCGTCCGACGACCCCGCACAACGCCTCGCCGAGGCCGTCGAAGGCGTCGACCCCGCCGAGACCATCTCGCTCGCCGACGCCCTCGACACCTTCCTGGAAGCCGAAGGGCCCGACGACGGCCTCCCGTTCTCCGCCGAGGCACGGGTGCGCTTCGCCTACCTCGCCACCGAACTCCGCGACCTGCGCCGCTCCCTCGGCGACCCCCTCATGGACGTGCTCCACCGGGTGCTCGCCGCCACCGGCCTGGAAGTCGAGCTGTCCGCCTCCCCGCACGCCCTCGCCGCCCGCCGCCGCGAAACCCTCGGCACCTTCCTCGACATCGCAGCCGGATTCGCCGCCAAACAGGGCGGCGAATCCCTCGACGGCGACGCCACCCTCCTCGCTTTCCTCGGCTTTCTGCGCACCGCCGTCCAATACGAAAAGGGCCTCGACAGCTCCCTCCCCGGCGGCGACAACACCGTCAAGGTGCTCACCGCTCACAAATCCAAGGGCCTGGAATGGGACGTCGTCGCCGTACCCGGCCTGGTCGGCAAGCAATTCCCCAGCGAACAGGCCCGCGAGTCCTGGACCAGCCGCCCCAAGGTCCTCCCGCACGCCCTGCGCGGCGACGCGGCGACCCTCCCCGACGTCGGGGAATGGACCGCCCGCGGCCTGAAATCCTTCAAGGAGGCGATGAAGCACCACCAGGAAACCGAGGAACTCCGCCTCGGCTATGTCACCTTCACCCGCCCCCGATCTCTGCTGCTCGGCTCCGGCCACTGGTGGGGCCCCCAGCAGAAGCGGCCGCGCGGCCCGTCCGCCTTCCTGGAGGCACTGCGCGAGCACTGCGAAGCCGGACACGGCGAGATCGAGCACTGGGCCGAGGCCCCCGAGGACGGCGAGGAGAACCCGGCCCTCTCCGAGGAGGCCACCACGGAACAGGCCTGGCCGCTGCCCCTCGACCCCACCGCCACCGCCCGCCGCCGCGCCGCCGCGGCCACGGTCCGCGCCCATCTGGAGCGCAGAACGGGACAGCAGGCGACGGTCTCCGTATCCGCCGGGCCCTCCCTGTCCGCCCATGACCCCGACTGGCCGCCGCCCCCGCCGGACGACACCTGGGACACGGACCCGTACGACGCACCCGAGGCCGACCCGTTCGATCTCCCCGGGGCCGGCCCGTTCGAGGACGCCCCGCCGTACGACGCACCCGCCGCCGCCCCCTTCGAGGCCGACCCGTTCGACGCCGACGCCTTCGAGGCCGACGCCTTCGACGCCCGCCCGACCGAGGACGCCGCGGCGTACGACGTCCCGGCGTACGACATCCCGGCGTACGACATCCCGGCGTACGACGCCCCCGAGGCCGCCCCCGAGGCCGAGGCCGGGATTGGGACCGGGGCCGGGACCACGCCCGCTCCCGCCTCGGACCGGGCAGCACCCCGCCCCCGCATCGTCGCCCAGCGCTCCACCGAGCCCGACCTCACCGGCCCGGCCGACCCGGCCCACCCCGATGAAACCGCCCCCGCCTACCCCGAGGACACCGCCCCCCACACCCTCCTCCCCGAGGAGCGCCGCACCGTCGGATCCTGGGACCGCGATCTGGACGCGCTCGCCGCCGAGCTGCGCCGCTCCCGCGCGACCGTCCGCGACGTCCCGCTGCCGTCCGCGCTCAGCGCCACCCAGCTCCTCCGCCTCGCCGCCGACCCGGACGGCTTCGCCCGCGAACTGGCCCGCCCCATGCCGCGCCCGCCGCAGCCCGGCGCCCGCCGCGGCACCCGCTTCCACGCCTGGGTCGAATCCCGCTTCGAAGAGCTCACGCTGCCGCTGCTCGGCCCCGACGAACTCCCGGGCGCCGAACCGGGCGAGGAAGCCGAGATCGTCGACGAGCACGACCTCGAAGCCCTCAAGGAAGCCTTCGCCCGCACCCCCTACGCCCACCGCACCCCCTACCGGGTCGAGGCCCCCTTCCAGCTGACCCTCGCCGGCCGGGTGATCCGCGGCCGGATCGACGCCGTCTACAAGGAGGCCGGCCCCGACGGCGACCGCTTCGAGATCGTCGACTGGAAAACCGGCCGCGCCCACACCGCCGACCCCCTTCAGCTGGCCGTCTACCGCCTCGCCTGGGCCGAGCGGTACGGCCTGGAGCCCTCCGCGGTCGATGCGGCCTTCCTCTACGTCCGCAGCGGCGAGGTGGTCAGACCCACCCGGCTCCCCGGCCGGGCCGGGCTCGAACGCATCCTGCTCGGCGAGACCGCCGACCTGCCTCCCCCGGAAGGCCGATAGGCTCGGTCGTATGAGCACAACCCCGGACAGCGCCGTCCGCGCGTACCTCACCCTCCACCGCGAAGCCTTCCTCGAAGACCTCGCCGAGTGGCTGCGCATCCCCTCCGTGTCCGCCGACCCGGAGCGCGCCGGCGATGTACGCCGCAGCGCCGAATGGCTCGCCGCGAAGCTCACCGACACCGGCTTCCCGACCACCGAGATCTGGGAGACCGGCGGCCTGCCCGCGGTCTTCGCCGAATGGCCCGCCGGCGACCCGTCCGCGCCGACCGTGCTCGTCTACGGCCACCACGACGTCCAGCCCGCCGCCCGCGAGGACGGCTGGCACACCGACCCCTTCGCCCCGCAGACCATCGACGGCAAGCTCTACGCCCGCGGTGCCGCCGACGACAAGGGCCAGGTGTTCTTCCACACCCTGGGCGTGCGCGCGCACCTCGCCGCGACCGGCCGCTCCGCCCCCGCCGTCAACCTCAAGCTGCTGATCGAGGGCGAGGAGGAGTCCGGCTCACCGAATTTCCCGGCCCTGCTCGAAAAGCACGCCGACCGCCTCGCCTGCGACGCGGTGATCGTCTCCGACACCGGCATGTGGTCCAAGGACACCCCCACGGTCTGCACCGGTATGCGCGGCCTGACGGACTGTCAGATCGACCTCTACGGCCCCGACCAGGACATCCACTCCGGATCGTTCGGCGGCGCCGTCCCCAACCCCGCCACCGAGGCCGCCCGGCTGGCCGCCGCCCTGCACGACGCCGACCGCCGGGTCGCCGTCCCCGGCTTCTACGACGGCATGATCGAACTCACCGATCAGGAACGGGAACTCTTCGCCGAGCTCCCCTTCGACGAGGAGGAATGGCTGCGCACCGCGCACTCCCACGCCACCCTCGGTGAGGCCGGCAGCACGACCCTGGAACGCATCTGGGCCCGCCCCACCGCCGAGGTCAACGGCATCGGCGGCGGCTACCAAGGCCCCGGCGGCAAAACCATCGTGCCCTCCACCGCACAGCTCAAGCTGTCCTTCCGGCTGGTCGCCGGACAGAACGCGGCCGCCGTGCAGCAGTCCGTACGCGACTGGGTCGCAGCGCGCCTCCCGGCCGGCATCCGCCACGAGATCTCCTTCTGGGGCGCCACCCGCCCCTGCCTCACCCCGCTCGACCACCCGGCGCTCCAGTCCGTCGTCCGCGCCATGGGCCGGGCCTTCGACCAGAAGATCCGCTTCACCCGCGAGGGCGGCTCCGGGCCGGCCGCCGACCTCCAGGACGTCCTCGGCGTCCCGGTCCTCTTCCTCGGCATCTCCGTCCCGTCCGACGGCTGGCACGCACCGAACGAAAAGGTCGAGCTCGACCTGCTGATGAAGGGCGTCGAGACCGCCGCCCACCTGTGGGGCGACCTGGCGGAGACCTGGCCCACGGCCTGACCATGCGCACCGCCGCACCGACCGCGCCCGTACGCAGCAATCACCCACGCCACTGGGGGAGTTGGAAACAGCAGTGACCACCTGGACCGACCACAGCGCCGACCGGCCGCTCACCTTCAGCGCGCCGAGCGGAATCGACCGCTCCGCCCATCACCGCCTCGACGAGGCGTGGCTGGCGGCGGCCTGGAGCCACCCGACGACGCGCGTCTTCGTGGTGTCCGGCGGCCAGGCGCTGATCGACGACACCCCCGACGGCCGCACCGAGCTGATCATGACGCCGTCCTTCGAGGCGCCGCTGACCGAGGCACACCGCTACTACCTCGGCACCGACGACGACGGCGTCAGCTACTTCGCCCTCCAGAAGGACTCGCTGCCCGGCCGCATGGACCAGTCCGCGCGCCCGGCGGGACTGCGCGAGGCGGGCCTGCTGCTCTCCCCCCGCGACGCCGGCCTCCTCGTCCACGCCGTCGCCCTCGAAAACTGGCAGCGGCTGCACCGCTTCTGCTCACGCTGCGGCGAACGCACCGTCATCGCCGCCGCCGGCCACATCCGCCGCTGCCCGGCCTGCGGCGCCGAGCACTACCCGCGCACCGACCCGGCCGTGATCATGCTCGTCACCGACGAGGAGGACCGCGCACTCCTGGGCCGGCAGGTCCACTGGCCCGAGGGCCGCTTCTCCACCCTCGCGGGCTTCGTCGAGCCGGGGGAGTCCATCGAGCAGTCGGTTGCCCGCGAGGTCTTCGAGGAGGCCGGCGTCGTCGTCGGCGACGTCGAATACCTCGCCAGCCAGCCCTGGCCCTTCCCCTCCAGCCTGATGCTGGGCTTCATGGCGCGCGCCACCTCCTCCGAGATCCAGGTCGACGGCGAGGAGATCGAAGAGGCCCGCTGGTTCTCCCGCGAGGACCTGCGCGCCGCCTTCGAATCCGGCGAGGTCCTCCCGCCGTACGGCATCTCCATCGCCGCCCGCCTCATCGAGCTCTGGTACGGCAAGCCGCTGCCGAAGCCGTGAGCGGCGCCGGTACGGCCAGTGCAGAGGGGTCGGCCCGCTTGATGCCCCTTGATGCCGTGACGGCCGGATGCCGTGATGCTGTGACGGCAGGATGCCCTGACGGCAGGATGCCCTGGCGTCCTGATGGCCCGGCCTCCTGATGACCTGGCGTCCTGATGGCCCGGCGTCCTGATGGCCCGGCGCCCTGATGACTCGGCCTCCTGATGCCCCGGCGGCGGGAGGTCCCGATGCCACGGGGCATGCCATGGGGCACGGACAGGGCCGCCGGCCGGATCCCTCGGGCGGGACGGCCGACGGCCCTTTGAAGCTGCTCATGCGTCGAAGCCACTGGCACGGATCGAAGCCACTGGTACGGATCGGGAGCGCTACCGGTACGGATCGAAGCCACCGGTAAGGATCGCGGCCACCGGTACGGATCGAAGCCGTGGTGCGGGCGAAGCCGTGGTGCGGGCGAAGCCGTGGTGCGGGCGAAGCCGTGCATGGAGCATGAGACCGCTCACGGGGCACAGAGTGGCTGGCTCCCCGTGCGCTGAGGCCGCTCGCCCGCTCGCCCGCTCGCCCCGGACGAAGCCGCAGCCGCCCACGCGGACGGCGCCACCGCCAAGGAGCCCCGCTGCGTGTCGGGACCCCGCACAGCAACCAGGCCGGCCGCGCGCCCTCCAGGCAGGCGAGCCGGGCTGAGCCGCCGCCAAGAGGGAGCGGTCACTCTGCCAAGAGGGAGCGGTCACTCCGCCAAGGCGGCGGTGAAGCGTCCGGCGCTCAGGCCCCGACCTTGTCCTTGACCTGCGCCAGGGACGGGTTGGTCAGCGTCGAACCATCGGGGAACAGCACGGTCGGCACCGTCTGGTTGCCGCCGTTCGCCTCCTCCACGAACGCCGCCGACTCCGGGTCGTGCTCGATGTTGATTTCGGTGTACGCGATGCCCTCGCGGTCCATCTGGCCCTTCAGCCGACGGCAGTAACCGCACCAGGTCGTGCTGTACATCGTCACAGTGCCCGCCATGCGCCCTGAGCTCCTTCGATAAGTCTTGATCCAATACCACCCGCATCCGTACCCGGCGCGGCCAAGCAACTCAACGCACATCACCCCTCAGCCATTCCCGGCCTTCCGAGCGGCCGGTGCCCGCAAGGGGACCGGGGTGCGTCCCGCGGGGCGGCATGCGGAGGCCAGAGCCTACCCACCCTCCGCCCGCTGCTCGCCGCCCTCCGACCGCCGCCTTCCGACTGCCGAGACAAGCAAAACACCCGCCGCAGCCGCGCACCGTCCGTTGTCCACAGGGGACGGGATGCGTACGACCGGGGTCCGGCGGCTGTGGACAGGTTTCCCGGGCGTCCCGGGGGACCTGGCAGCATGGCGGGGTGACAGCAGCAACGGACTCCTCTCTTTTCCCGCAGGTGCCTGACTCGGCCGACGGGGTGCTCGACGGGCTCGACCCCGAGCAGCGCGAGGTCGCGACGGCTCTGCACGATCCGGTGTGCGTGCTGGCCGGTGCCGGCACGGGCAAGACCCGCGCGATCACCCACCGGATCGCGTACGGGGTACGGGCCGGAATTCTGCAGCCCGCGAGTGTGCTCGCGGTCACGTTCACGGCCCGCGCGGCCGGCGAGATGCGCGGCCGGCTGCGTCAGCTCGGCGCGGGCGGGGTCCAGGCCAGGACGTTCCACTCCGCGGCGCTGCGGCAGCTCCAGTTCTTCTGGCCGAAGGCCGTCGGTGGCGAGGTCCCGCGGCTGCTGGAGCGCAAGATCCAGCTCGTCGCCGAGGCCGCCGCCCGCTGTCGTATCCGGCTCGACCGCAATGAGCTGCGCGATGTCACGGCCGAGATCGAGTGGTCCAAGGTCACCCAGACCGTCCCGGCCGACTATCCGGCGGCGGTCGCCAAGGCCGGCCGTGAGGCCCCGCGCGACCCGGCCGAGGTCGGGCAGATCTACGGCACGTACGAACAGCTCAAGCGCGACCGGGGCAGCATCGACTTCGAGGATGTGCTGCTGCTCACGGTCGGTGTGCTGCAGGACCGGCACGACATCGCCGAGCAGGTCCGTGCGCAGTATCAGCACTTCGTCGTCGACGAGTACCAGGACGTCAGCCCGCTCCAGCAGCGTCTGCTGGAGCTGTGGATGGGGGACCGCGACAACCTCTGCGTGGTCGGCGACGCCAGCCAGACGATCTACAGCTTCACCGGTGCCACCCCCGACCACCTCCTCAACTTCCGCACCCGCCATCCGAACGCGACGGTCGTCAAGCTCGTCCGCGACTACCGCTCCAGCCCCCAGGTCGTGCACCTCGCCAACGGCCTGCTCTCTCAGGCCCAGGGACGGGCCGCCGAGCACCGCCTGGAGCTGATCTCGCAGCGCGAGGCGGGCCCCGAGCCCGTATACACGGAGTACGCCGACGAGCCCGCCGAGGCCGAGGGCACCGCCCGCCGTATCCGCGACCTGATCGCTTCCGGTGTGTCCGCCGGTGAGATCGCCGTCCTCTTCCGCATCAACGCCCAGTCCGAGGTCTATGAGCAGGCGCTGGCCGATGTCGGCGTGCCGTATCAGCTGCGGGGCGCCGAGCGGTTCTTCGAGCGGCCGGAGGTGCGCGAGGCCGGCGTCAAGCTGCGGGGCGCCGCCCGCTTCGGGTCCAACGATGCGCTGCTCGACGACGCGGTGGACCTGCCGTCCGAGGTGCGGGCGGTACTCAGCGACATGGGCTGGACCAGCCGGCCCCCGGCCGGTTCCGGGGCGGTGCGGGACCGCTGGGAGTCCCTGGCGGCTCTGGTGCGGCTCGCCGAGGACTTCGCCGGGGCCCGGCCCGCAGCCACCCTCGCCGATCTCGTCGCCGAGCTGGACGAGCGGGCCAACGCGCAGCACGCCCCGACGGTCGAAGGCGTGACCCTCGCGTCCCTGCACGCCGCCAAGGGCCTGGAGTGGGAGGCCGTCTTCCTGGTCGGTCTCACCGAAGGCATGATGCCGATCACCTACGCCAAGACCGACGAGCAGATAGAGGAGGAACGCCGCCTCCTGTATGTCGGCGTCACCCGCGCCCGGCTGCATCTGGGGCTGTCCTGGTCGCTGGCGCGTTCTCCGGGCGGGCGGGCCTCCCGCCGCGCCAGCCGGTTCCTGAGCGGCCTGCGGCCGGGCTCCGGGGCGGTGGCGGGCCGCCGTACGCCGGGCGCGGTCTCCGGGGGCGTCGAGCGCGGCGAAGGGGCGGCGACGGTGGCACGGCGCCCCAAGCACCGCAGCCCGGCCCGCTGCCGGGTCTGCAACAGGACGCTCACGGACGCGGGCGAGATGAAGCTGATGCGGTGTGAGGACTGCCCCTCGGAGCTGGACGAGGCGCTCTACGAGCGGCTGTGCGCGTGGCGGGCCGAACAGGCCGCGCGCTCCCGGCAGCCCGCGTACTGCATCTTCACCGACAAGACACTGATGGCGATCGCGGAGGCGGTTCCGGGAACCGAATCGGAGCTTGCGGTCATCTCAGGAGTAGGGCGGCGGAAGTTCGACCGCTTCGGCAGCGACGTGCTGGCAATCTGTGCCGGCGAGGAGCTCGCGGGGGTCTCGGAGGAGGGGCCCGGAGGCGCCGCGAAAAACTCGTCGAAAAAATAGTTTGCGCGCGCGGAGCACAGCCCCATAGCCTTCGGGAGCAACGGAGACAACGGAACCTTCCGAGATCCGATGGATCCGTGCTGTACTTGAACACCCTGGAACGGGATTCCCGGTCCACCGAGACGCCGAGAGGAGGCGAGACCAGTGATCAGCATCATCGAGACCAACAAAATGACCGATCTCTCGGTCGTTGCCACCTGCACGCTCGGCTCCTCGCTCCTTGGCACCGGTCTGTCCGGCTTCGGCCGCCTGTCCGGTACCGAGGTCGCGCGCCCCGAGTCCCTCGCTGTGCTGACGCGCAGTGAGCGCACCGCGCGACCGACCGAGGCACCTGCGGTAGCAGCAGCGGCGGCATCGGCGAATGCCTTTGTCTTCGCGGCGGCCAATGGTGCCGGATCCCGGAAGCAGTACCAGACGCAGCATGAAATGTGGGCCTACCGCGGCCTCGAACCCTGGAGAGATCCAGCCTGATCGGCACGATCAGGTCGGCACCTTCCAGGGCCGCGGAACCCACACCGGGATCCGCGGCCCTTTTGTTTGCCCATGCGCCCGCCACCAGCCGGGCCGAACAGACGAGGAACACACCACCGTGCAACTCCAGACGCACACCCCGTCCGTAGCAACCGACCTGATCCCTCCGCCCGACCCTCAGGAGAACTCCTTGCTGCCCCTCACCGAGCTCGACGACGAGATCGACCGCCTCGGCGCCGCTGTTCCGTGCCGTACCTACGACCCGGAGGTCTTCTTCGCCGAGTCCCCGGCCGACGTCGAGTACGCCAAGACGCTGTGCCAGACCTGCCCCGTCCGCGAGGCCTGTCTCGCCGGTGCCAAGGACCGCCGTGAGCCGTGGGGTGTCTGGGGTGGCGAGCTCTTCGTCCAGGGCGTTGTCGTGCCGCGGAAGCGTCCGCGTGGCCGTCCGCGTAAGAACCCGGTTGCGGCATGAACACCATCGGCACAGGAACGATCGATCGTCCCCTCACACGGGATCCCCAGAAGCAGGACCTCACGATGAACCCCACCTTCACCGACACACCCGTCCCCGTGAACACCGACGCGATCGAGTCGCGTCAGAACAGGAACCACGCAATGCAACTCATCCCAGAAGCCCTGGCGCGTGCACATATGCACGAACGCCTCCAGGAGGCCGAATCAGAACGCAGGGCTCATCGGCTCGCCGCCGCGCGGCGTATGCAGCGTCGCGCCGAGCGCGCGTCGCTGCGTGCCCGCCGTGCGCTGGCCATGGCCGTGATGCAGTAAGGGTGGTGCTCTGATGCCGCCACTCACGGGGTCCGTCCGACAGGGCGGGCCCCGTGGTGCGTTATATCCCGCTTCCTGCGGTTGACGGGGATATCGTCGGACGGTGGACCAGAAGACGCATGAACAGGCGGAGTTGGCTGACGGCGACACGGTGTGCGCCGGCTGTGGCGCGGTGGCCGAGGGCACCCCGCCGACCTGGACCTGCTCCGTCGAGAACGGTGAACGCCGTTACTTCTGCGACGGCTGCGCGCGGGAGAACATCCGGGCCATCGAGGGACGCCTGGATTCGGGCTGGTGGTGATTCAGGCTGGTGGTGAGGCCTCTCCCGCCACGGCGGCCGTGAGCTCCCGGCTGCCGGGCCGCTCCGGGCGGCCAGGCGGTCCGGGCGGGGCCGAGGCGGTGCGGCCCGGCGGGCGGGCTCAGGCCGTGGACTCTTCGACGGCCTCCTCACTGAGGTCCGCGCCGACGACGGCGCCGAAGTCGGCGAGGTCCGAGCCGGCCGGCTCCTCCTCGGGCACAAAGCCGGGCAGCCAGGCCTCGAGTTCGTCGCGCAGCCGTACCGCCGCCCCCAACTGGCACAGCACACCGATCGTGCTCAACGTCACACGGTGGATCAGGAGGTATGCGGGCGGCAGATTGAGCTGTTTGGCCAACTGGTAGGCGGGGGAGCGCGGATCGCCGATCCGGGCCGCCTGATGGCGCATCCAGCCCCGGGTGAAGGTGAACTCGTCCACCTGCGCGGGTTCGATGATCGGCAGCAGATACTCCAGCACCGCGTCCGGCTCCAGCTCGATGGACTCCTTGACGAAGCCCTCCTCGCACAGCAGCTGGTAGACGGCGTCCGCCTCGCCGTCCAGCGTCATCCGCAGTGAGGTGCCGATCGTCGGCGGCAGCCCCTCGGGGAGCCGGTCGACGGTGCCGAAGTCCAGCACCCCCAGCCGCCACTCCTCGACGGGGCCGTCCGGGAAGTCCCCGGCCAGCAGCCGGAAGTTGCCCGGATGCGGGTCGGCGTGCAGCAGGCCCGTACGGGCGGGGCCGGAGAAGAGGAAGCGGGCCAGGAGCTGACCGGCCCGGTCCCGCTGTTCGTCGGTGCCGTCCGCGATCACCTCGGACAGCGGCACCCCCGCCATCCACTCCGTCACCAGCACCTGGTCGCACTGGTGGACCACGGCCGGCACCACCACATCCGGGTCGTCGGCGAACTCCTCGGCATGTGCCCGCTGGGCCTCCGCCTCCAGGGAGTAGTCCAGCTCCTCCGATACCCGGTCACGCAGCTCGGTGATCAGCGGCTTGATGTCCATGCCCGGGATCAGCGGACCCAGCAGCCGGGCGAACCGGCTCAGCTGTGACAGGTCCGACAGCAGTGCCTGGCCGGCACCCGGATACTGCACCTTGACGGCCACCTCGCGGCCGTCGTGCCACACCGCCCGGTGCACCTGCCCGATCGAGGCCGCCGCGGCCGGCTTGTCCTCGAACTCCTCGAACAGCTCCTGCCAGTCCTCGCCGAGCTGCTCCGCCAGTACCGCGTGCACCGTGCCCGTCGGCATCGGCGGCGCCGCCTCCTGAAGCTTCGTCAGGGCGGCGCGGTAGGGCCCGGCGATCTCCTCGGGCAGCGCCGACTCGAAGACGGACAGCGCCTGCCCGAACTTCATCGCCCCGCCCTTCAGCTCACCGAGCACCTTGAAGAGCTGTTCCGCGGTGCGCTGTTGAAGCTCACGGCCGACGATCTCGGCGGATCTGCCGCCGATCCGCTTGCCCAGGCCCCAGGTGGCGCGGCCGGCGAACCCCAGTGGCAGCGCGGCCAGCTTGGCGGTGCGGGTGACCGCCTTGCGGGGAAGATCAGACATGCGCCCCTCCAACTCACACTGTCCCCCTACCGGGGTTACTCCGTCATTGTGGCGTGTTCCGGCTGAGGATCCGAGGCGCCCGCCGCACTCGCTGAGGCGGCAGCGCCACAGCCGCAGTCCGGATGAGGCTCGATCCGCACCGTCCGCACGCTTGCACACGGCGCCGCGAGCTCCATCCGTGCCCCTGTGCACGGCGGGAGTTCACCGTCGAGGAACGCCAGCGCCTGGACGGCGGCGACCCCCGCGACCGTTGTTGCCAGCGCGGCATCGCAGGCCGGCACCGCGGGTGCACCGCGCCCCGACCGCCACTGCGCAAGCAACCGCGGCCAGGCCGGCTCCGCGTCCGTACGACGCAGCTCGTCGCAGCGGGCACAGGCCGAACCGCCGGGCAGCACCAACGGACCCACCACACCCGTGCCCTCGATCACCCCCGCGTAAAGATGTGGGATCCCGGCGATGAGCAACGGCTCGGACAGCACGGGGTCGGGGGCGTACGCGCCGAGCCCGTCCCGCGGGGCGAGCACCACGAGCGACAGTCCGGGTTCGCCCGATTCGCTGACCGGGACCCTCGGCCGTGGGGTACGGCTCCAGGGGGAGGACTGCTGGACCAGCCGTTGCGCGGCAGTGCGCCGCCGCTCGCCGATCCGCTCGGCCGGCAGCCCGCCGGGCAACACGTCCCACGGCTGGACCGTGCCACCGTCGAACACCTCCACCCGCCCGATCCCCGAGGCCGACAGCAGCGCCGCGATCGCGGCACCGACCCGCCCCGACCCCTTGACCCGGGCCCGGACCGCCCGGCGCGCTCCCATCCGGCCCAGCGCGCCCGCGGGCTCCGGATGCTGCACCGAGAGGGAAGCCAGATCGGGCCGCAGCTGCTCGAAGGCCGCGTGGTCCGCCCGAACGTCCTCGGCTGCCGGACCGCCCGCGGTGGGGGCTTCCAGCAGCCCGGCGGCGCCGAGCCGCTCCACCACACCCCGCACATGCTCGGGTGGGAGGTCCAGTAACGCGGCCTCCTCGACCAGTTGCTGCATGGTGCGGGTGCCGTCGATCAGTGAGAGGAAACTGCCGGTGGCCGTATCCACCGGGCCGACCACCATCGCATGCGCCGGCGCCACTCCGAACCGCACCGTTTCCCGGTCCCGCCAGCCGCGCCGCAGCGCGGGCTTGAGCATCGGATGCCTCATCTCCGCCCCCGTCCATTTCCTTCGTCGTCCGGCTCTCAGCATGCGCCCCGCGGCGGATCGGCGTGGAAGTTATCCACAGGCAGGGGGCAATGGTCGTACAAGCGGTGCACGCCATGGAGTGGTTCGGTGGCGAACCGTCCGCGGGGCGGGACTTCCCGCCGCGCCAGCGGGTAACGTCGGGCGCGTGCCCGCCGACCCTTCCGCCCACGGCTCAGGGGAAACCCCGCTGCGCCGCGCCGCTGACACCTCGCGCGGGGCTGCCCCGAGCCCCGCGGCCGGCGGATCGGGCACCAGCGCCGTCGAGGTGCGCCGCAGTTCACGGCGGCGCAGAACGGTCTCCGCGTACCGCGAGGGCGATCGCACGGTTGTCCTGATTCCGGCCCGTATGTCCGAGGCCGAGGAGCGGCGCTGGGTCACCGTCATGCTGGACAAGCTCGCCGCCCAGGAGAGCAAGCGGATGCTGGGCGACGGCGAGCTGGCCGAGCGCGCCGAGCGGCTGTCCGGTCAGTACCTGGACGGCCGGGCCCGTCCCGCCTCGGTGCGCTGGGTGACCAACCAGAACACCCGCTGGGGATCCTGCACCCCGGCCGAGGGCAGCATCCGCCTTTCGCACCGTCTCCAGGGCATGCCGGAGTACGTCATCGACTACGTCCTGCTGCACGAACTCGCCCACCTGCTGGTCCCCGGCCACGGCCCCCGGTTCTGGCGTCTGCTGGAGTCCTACCCCCGTACGGAACGGGCCCGCGGCTACCTCGAAGGGGTGGTCGCGGCCGACCGGCTGCCCCACCTGCCCGTCGCCCGCGGCGAATGAGGACGCGCAGCCGGACGATATCCGCCGCGCCCCGGCATCGCCCGCTGTCGGTACCAGCGGTTAGCCTGGCCGCGCAGAAGCACTCACAGCCGGAGCGGGGGACGGGCGTTACGTATGGCCAGGGAATTCCAGCGGGGCCACAAGGCCAAGATCGGTGATCTGACGGCGGGAACGGATCTGTACGTCGGTGTGCAGATCGCCGGACCCGGCCTGACCTTCGACATCAGCTGCTTCGGCCTGGACGCCGACGAGCGGCTCTCCGACGACCGGTACTTCATCTTCTTCAACCAGCCCACCTCGCCCGAGGAGTCGATCCAGCTGCTCGGCGCGCAGGCCGGCGACAGCGAGTCGTTCCGGGTCACCCTCGACAAGATCCCGCCGAACATCCAGAAGCTCTCCTTCACCGCCACACTCGACGGCGAGGGCCAGGTCTCGCAGATCGGCCCCGGCTACCTCCGGATCGTGGCCGGTGGCGAAGAGGTCGCCCGCTACCCCTTCACGGGCAGCGAGTTCAGCACCGAACGCGCCGTCATGCTCGGCGACTTCTACCTCAAGGACGTCTGGCGGTTCGCCGCGGTCGGCCAGGGCTTCGACGGCGGACTCGACGCGCTGCTGAAGAACTTCGGCGGCGAGGTCGCCGAAGAGGCCGAGGCGCCGCCCGCGCCACCGGCCACGGCACAGGGCGTGCCGGGCTTCGCCCCGCCGTCCGGGCCGGCCACCCCCGCGCCGTCCTTCGGGGTGCCCGCCGCGGCGCCCGCCCCGCAGCCCGCGCCCGAGTTCGGCCCGCCCCAGGGTGCGCCGCAGGAAGCGCCGCCGGCCGCACCGCAGCCCCCGCAGCCCACCGCACCGCAGGTCCACAGCGCGCCCACGCTCGCCGCGCCGCTGGCCCCGCCGGCCGGCCCGGTCGCGCCGCCCGGCGTGCCCGGCCAGCAGCCGCCGGCTCCGTACGGCCAGCCGGCGCCCGGTCAGGACCCGTACGGCCAGCCGCAGCCCGCACCCGGCGGCTACCCCGGCCAGCAGGCCCCGCAGGCCCCTCCCTACGGGCAGCCGGTGCCGCCGCCGGGCGGATACGGCGCCCCGCAGGGCCAGCCCGCCCCGTACGGCCAGCCGGGAGAGCAGCCTCCGGGCGCCCCGTACGGGGGCGGTCAGGCACCGGCCGTGCCCCAGGGCGGCGGCCCCGGCCTCGGCGTCGTACTGGACAAGTACAAGGAAGCCCCCACCGGCCAGCGCTGGGCCCCGCAGAACAGCAAACTGATCCGCGTCGACCTCGGCATCGACGGCCAGCCGGTGCTCGCCCGGCAGGGCAGCATGGTGCTCTACCAGGGCAAGGTCGACTTCGGCCACAAGGGCGCCGGCTTCCGCGGCCGGATCGTCGGCAACGCCACCGGCCAGGAAATGCAGCTGATGCGCTGCAGCGGCCAGGGCCAGGTCTTCTTCGCGGAGAACAGCGCCCATGTCCACCCCATCGAGCTGCAGGGCGACGCCATCTGTGTGTCCGCCGACGCCGTCCTCGCCTTCGACGAGTCGCTGCAGCACGAGGTTCGCCGTATCGAGGGCCACGGCATCCCCGGTGGCGCCCTGTTCGCCATGCAGTTCCAGGGGACCGGCACCCTCGTCGTCAAGACCCAGGGCACCCCGGTCGTGCTGCCGGTCACTCCGACCACCTTCGCCGACGCCAACGCCATCGTGGCCTGGTCCGCCGCCTCGCAGGTGATCATCTCCAGCCAGGTGAGCCTGCGCCGGCAGGCCTACCCGGGCCACTCCGGCGAGACCGTGAACCTCCAGTTCCGCGGTGCGCCCGGCAACTTCATCGTCGTCCAGCCCTACGAGGTCTGAGGGAGCCCGCACGTCATGAACCAGCAGCAGCTGTCGGGCTACGTCCCGACCCCGCCCGCCGCCCGTATGGAGAACCACGGCAGCGCCATGGTGAAGATCGCCATGCAGAGCGGCCAGGACGTCTTCGCACGCACCGGCTCGATGGTCGCCTACGAAGGCTTCGTCCAGTACGAGCCGAACCCACCCGCCGTCCGCCAGATGGCCTCCCAGTGGCTCACCGGCGAAGGCGCGCCCCTGATGAAGTGCTCCGGCGACGGTCTGCTCTACCTCGCCGACTACGGCGCCGACGTCGTCTGCATCAACCTCAACGGCGACTCCCTCTCCGTCAACGGCACCAACCTCCTCGCCCTCGACGCCCACCTCCAGTGGGGCGTGCAGCGCGTCAAGGGCATGGCGAAGTTCGCCGGTCAGGGACTCTTCAACGTCCAGATCTCGGGCACCGGCTGGGTCGCCCTGACCTCCCGGGGCACGCCCATCGTCGTCGACTGCGGCCGCGGCGAGGACGAGACCTATGTGGACCCGGACGCCCTGGTCGCCTGGTCGACCAACCTGAAGATGAAGGGCAAGCGCAGCTTCAAGGCGTCCTCGATGATCGGCCGCGGCAGTGGCGAGGCATACCAACTGGGCTTCTCCGGCGAGGGGTTCGTCGTCGTCCAGCCCAGCGAGGACAGCACCGACCGGCTCCGGGCCCGGGGCTGAGGGGGAGGACCGAACACGCCATGCAGAGTCCGCTTTTCGCCTTCACCGAGGCACAGACCCAGGACCGCTACGCCCTGCAGAACAGCCAGCTGCTGCGCGTCGCCCTCCAGGGGCACGAGGACATCCTCGCCCGTAAGGGCGCGATGGTCGCCTACCAGGGGCTGCTCGAATTCGACGCCAACTACCAGACGCCGGGCCAGCACCGCACCCGCGCGCACTCCGGTGAGGGCCTCGACCTGATGCGCGTCTCCGGGCAGGGCACGGTCTATCTGGCCAACCTCGCCCAGTACGTCCATGTCGTCGACGTCGACCACGACGGCCTGACCGTCGACAGCAGCTATGTCCTGGCGCTGGACTCCGGCCTCCACCAGGAGGTCGTCTCCGTGGACAGCCAGTACGGCATCTCCGGCACCGGCAAGTACCAGCTCAACATCTCCGGACGGGGCAAGGTCGCCCTGATGACCTCCGGTGAGCCGCTGATGCTGCAGGTCACGCCCGACAAGTACGTCAACGCTGACGCCGACGCGGTGGTCGCCTGGTCCGCTTCGCTGCGCGTACAGATGCAGGCGCAGACGCACTCCTCGGGAGTGTTCCGCCGGCGCGGCAACACCGGCGAGGGCTGGGAACTCAGCTTCCTCGGCCAGGGCTACGCACTGGTCCAGCCCAGCGAGCTGCTGCCGCCGCAGAACGCCGTCATCGGCTCCGGTACGGCCGCCCAGTTCGGCATGGGCCAGCAGGGCGCCCGGGGACAGAACCAGGGCAACATCTTCACCAACTGAGCCCGCCGGCCGACCGCTGACGACCGCTGACGCACCTCCGGCGCCCGCCCCGGGAAGGGACGGGCGCCGGAAGGCGTGGCCGCTGCCGTCTAGAGCAGTGCGCGGGCGCGCTCCACCAGGCGCACCACCGACACATCGGCGACGCCGGGCACCTCGTCGTACGCGAACCACCGCAGGTCCAGCGACTCGTCGCTGATCTCCGCCACCGCGCCCGCGGGCGCCAGCGCCGCGTACTGCACGTCCAAATGCACGGCGCAGGGCGTGTGATGACGATCCAGCCGCACCGGGCCGCCGGGCAGCAGCGTCAGCCCCTGCGCGATCCCTGACTCCTCGCGCGCCTCGCGCAGCGCCGCATCGGCCAGCGAGGCGTCCTCCGGCTCGCAGTGGCCGCCCATCTGCAGCCACATCTCCAGCTTGCGGTGCAGGGTGAGCAGCACCCGCCCGCCGGCCGGATCGATCACCAGCGCGCTGGCCGTGAGATGCCCGTCCTTGCAGGGCTTCCACATGCCGTCCTGATGGGCGGCGAGGTGATCCAGATACGTCAGCCGCAGCTGATCCTGTTCGGGTGACGGCGCGGGCCACTCCTTGAGCACCCGCGCCGCGTCCTCGTGCAGACTCACCTGTCGCCGTCGCCCTTGCTCTCGCCGGGGGTCTCGTCCGGGCCGTCGCTCTCCCGGGCGGGCTTGTCCAGATCCGGCTTGCCGCCGCTCGCGGCCTCGCCGAGCATCTTGTCGAGCTCGGAGAAGTCCGGCTGCTCGTGGTGCACAAACCCGTCCGGATCGTCCAGATCGGCCGCCGTCGGCAGCATGTCCGGGTGCTCCCACAGACCGTCGCGGCCCTCCAGGCCCCGCGCGTCCGTCAGCGACGCCCACAGCCGCGAGGCGTCCCGCAGCCGGCGCGGACGCAGCTGCAGACCGATCAGCGTCGAGAACGTCTGCTCGGCGGGGCCGCCGCTCGCCCGGCGCCGCCGCAGCGTCTCACGGAGCTTGTCCGACGACGGCAGATGCGGCTTGGCGGCGGCGTGCACCACCGCGTCCACCCAGCCCTCGACGAGCGCCAGCGCGGTCTCCAGACGGGCCAGCGCCGCCTTCTGCTCCGGGGTGTCCTCGGGCTGGAACATGCCCTGCTGAAGGGCGTTCTGCAGCTCCTCGGGGTGCTGCGGATCGATCTGGCCGACCACGTCCTCCAGCTTGGTCGTGTCGACCTTGATGCCGCGCGCATAGCCCTCGACGGCACCGAACAGATGCGAGCGCAGCCACGGCACATGTGCGAAGAGCCGCTGGTGGGCGGCCTCGCGCAGGGCCAGATACAGCCGCACTTCCTCCTCCGGGACGCCCAGGCCTTCGCCGAACGTCGCGATGTTCCCCGGCAGCAGCGCGGCCTTGCCGGCCGGGCCGAGCGGCAGTCCGATGTCCGTCGAACCGACGACCTCGCCGGCCAGTACGCCCAGCGCCTGCCCGATCTGGGTGCCGAACATCGCGCCGCCCATGGAGCGCATCATCCCGAGCAGCGGGCCCGCCATGGCCTGCATCTCCCCGGGCAGCACATCGCCCATGGCCGCCCCGACGCGCTCGGCGAGCGGATTGACCAGGTCCTTCCACACCGGGAGGGTCTCCTCGACCCACTCGGCGCGGCTCCAGGCCACCACCGAGCCGGAACCCGACGGCAGCGACGTCACACCGTCCAGCCACAGATCCGCCAGCCGCACGGCCTCCTCGACCGCACTGCGCTCACCCGGCGACAGGCTCGCGTCCTTGCTGCCGTCCTCGGCGCCCTGCGCGACGGTCTGCCGCGCGATGTCCTTGGCCATGTCCCAGTTCACCGGGCCGCCCTCGTAGGAGAGCATCTGGCCGAGCTTCTGGAAGGCGGCTCCCAGGTCTCCAGGGTTCATTTCGCCACCGGGGCCGCCCATGCCGCCGAAGAGCGCCGCGAACGGATTGTCCGCGCCGCCGCTCCCGCCGCCGAACCCGAACGGGTCCGCGGGGCCCTGGCTACCTCCCTGGCCGCCCTTCTTCTTGCCGTTGTCGCCGTCCTCCGGCTCCTCCGGCGGAAGGCCGAATCCAAATGGGGTGTCACTCACGGGTTTCCTCGGCTCGTAGGGCCGCCGACCAGGTGGCCGACGGCGGCTGCCCGACATCACCTCCAGCGTAGACACCCGGACCGCTTCGGGGCTCGGTGCTTCGCTGACCCGGTGGCTGCGGCAGGATGGACGCCACCTGGTGCGTACGCATGACCACACGTTCGCACTGAAGACAACCGCTGGAGACGCCCGGTGAGTTCCCCAGATCCGACCGTTCGCGCAGCGCGAAACGCTGCGGCCCAGACCGAGAAGGCAGGCAATACCGCAGGCGGCACCACGGACCGGCCCCTGCGCCGGCCCGTCATCGCCGTCACCGGAGCCGCGTCCGGAGTCGGGGCGCTGCTCACCCGCGCCCTGGTCGCATCCGACGAGGTCAAGGAGGTGGTGGCCATCGACGAGCGGCGCGGCGACGTCGCCGAGGCACACTGGCACGTCCTCGACGTCCGGGACCCCGCCATCGCCGACAAGCTGCGCGGTGCGGACGTCGTCGTCCACCTGGCGCTCGACCTCGACCTGGAGACCGACGACGCGGCGCGCACCGCCTACAACGTGCGCGGCACCCAGACCGTGCTCACCGCCGCCGCGGCCGCCGGTGTCCACCGGGTGGTGCTGTGCACCTCCGCCATGGTCTACGGGGCACTGCCCGACAACGACGTGCCACTGGCCGAGGACGCCGAACTGCGCGCCACCGCGGATGCCACCGGTGTCGGCGACCTGCTGGAGATCGAGCACCTGGCGCACCGCGCGCCCCGTGCCCACCCCGGCCTGAACGTCACCGTGCTGCGCCCCGCCGTCCTGGTGGGCGGCACCGACACCGCGCTGACCCGCTACTTCGAGTCGCCCCGACTCCTGGTCGTCGCCGGATCCCGCCCCGCCTGGCAGTTCTGCCACGTCGAGGACCTGGTCAGCGCCCTGGAGTACGCCGCGCTGGAGAAGGTCGACGGCGAACTGGCGGTGGGCTGCGACGGCTGGCTGGAGCAGGAGGAGGTCGAGGAGCTGTCCGGCATCCGGCGCATGGAGCTGCCGTCCTCGGTCGCTCTGGGCGCCGCGGCCCGGCTGCACCGGATCGGCCTGACGCCGTCGCCCGCCGGGGACCTCGCGTACACGATGCACCCGTGGGTGGTGAGCGGCAGCCGGCTGCACGATGCGGGCTGGCGGCCCTGCTGGACGAACGAGGAGGTGCTCGCCGAGCTGCTGGAGGAGGTCGCCGGACGGCACACCGTCGCCGGCCGCAGGCTCGGCCGCAAGGACGCCACCGCCGCGGGTGCCGCCGGGGCCACCGTCGCCCTCCTGGGCACCGCCGCACTGGTGCGGCGTGCCCGTAAGGCCCGCCGCCGTATCTGAGCCGTACCGGGGCCGCCGGGCTGGAGGAGTCTCCATACGGCGGCCCGGACGACCGGCGGAAACGGCCATTCCCGCGGCGCCCCCGGTACGGCACGATGGGGGTATGTCTGGCATGCCCTCCCCTTCGTCCCCCGGCCGCGACCACCCCGGTGAGCGGGCCGCGGCGGACCCGATCCGGCTCCTGGAGATCCGCGATACCCCGCTGTCCGTGGACGAGGTGTTCGCGGCCGTGGGTGACGCGGCGGCCGGCGGCACGGCCCTGTTCGTCGGCACGGTCCGCTCGCACGACAACGGCGCCGACGTCGAGGGCCTGGGCTACTCCGCGCACCCGACGGCCGAGGCGGAGATGCGCCGGATCGCCGAGAAGGTCATTGCCGACTTCCCCGTCCGTGCGCTGGCCGCCGTCCACCGGGTGGGCGATCTGCGCATCGGTGATCTGGCCGTGGTCGTCGCGGTGTCCTGCCCGCACCGGGGCGAGGCGTTCGAGGCCTGCCGCAAGCTGATCGACGACCTCAAGCACGAAGTGCCGATCTGGAAGCATCAGACGTTTTCCGACGGGACAGAAGAATGGGTCGGCGCGTAGCGCCGTCTTCTGGGGGCGGAGGTCGGGCGACGGGCGGGAGGGTCGGTGCGTAGCGCCGTCTTCTGGCGGCGACCGGTGGGAGGGTCGCCGCGCAGCCCGTTTTCAGGTGCGTATCCACGTGTTCTCCGGGCAGGCGACAGAGCAGACGGGGCGGGCGGCGGTGGCCTGCGAACGGGAGGCCGAACCGGTGCCTTGTTTTCCGGTTGCGTAACCCGCCCCCTGGCATAAGCGTTGACCCCGCAGATGGTTAATCTGCTTATTCGTCGATCGCGGTCATACAAGGGGTTGGGAGGTCGCTGATGGGTGCGCTCCTCTGGTTGCTGATTCCGGTTGGCGCCGGGCTGGTTGCCGCGGTGTGGAGCAGCTGGGCCCTACGGAATCGCAAGGCCGGGGACGTGGCAGAGCTCGCGGGCTATGCCCGGTTCCGGGATGCCATGGAAAAAGAGCATTCCGTTTCCGATCCCGCCTCGGACCCGGTCTGACATTCGCCGTTCGTATGCGGAAGCAATCGCCACCCTTTGGGGTGGCGATTGTCTGCGGGCCGGTGCCCGGCCTCGTACGGACGGCCCCGCGGGCCGGTTGTCATACCCGTCCCGTACTGTCGTTCCATGCCACGCCGCACCGCGACGCTGCTCGCCTCGATCCTGATGTTGATCGCGCTGCTCTGCGCAGGGGTGCTGATCCCCGTGCCGTACTCCGAGATGTCTCCGGGGCCGACGGTCAACACTCTTGGTGATCACGACGGTGAGCCGGTGCTGCAGATCTCCCGGCGCAATACGTATCCGACGACCGGTCACCTCAACATGACCACCGTCCGGGTCACCGGCCCCGACTACACCATGAACCTCTTCGAGGCGGTGTACGGCTGGCTCGACCACGACAACGCCGTGGTGCCGCACAAGACGCTCTATCCCGAGGGGCAGACGGCCGAGCAGGCCGACCAGGAGAACGCCGAGGAGTTCAGCCAGTCCCAGGAGAGCGCCAAGGCCGCCGCCCTCAAGCAGCTGCACCTCCCGGTCGCCGCCCAGACCGTCGTCGGCTCCGTGGTCAAGGACAAGCCGGCCGACGGGAAGCTGCACGCGGGCGATGTGATCAAGGCCGTGGACGGCACGGCGGTCAAGCAGACCGGCGACGTCGCCAAGCTCGTCACCCGGCACAAGCCGGGCGAGAAGGTCGCCTTCACGATCATCCCCGCCAAGGAAGCTGCCGCGGCGGAGAAGCAGGGCAAGAAGCCCGGGACCGGCGCGAAGCAGATCACCATCGCCACGCAGAAGGCGGACGACGGCCGCGCCATCGTGGGCATTCAGGCCGGGGTGGACCACATCTTCCCGTTCCCCATCGACGTCAAGCTGGCCGATGTCGGTGGCCCGAGCGCCGGGCTGATGTTCGCGCTCGGCATCGTCGACAAGCTCACGCCCGGGGACATGACGGGCGGCAAATTCGTGGCCGGTACGGGCACCATCGACGACACGGGCAAGGTCGGCCCCATCGGTGGCATCTCGATGAAGACCGTCGGTGCGCGCGACAAGGGCGCGGAGTTCTTTCTGACGCCCAAGGAGAACTGCGCCGCGGCGGCCAAGGACACCCCGCAGGGGCTGACCCTGGTCAAGGTCGGGACCATAGGCGACGCCGTCAAGGCGCTGGAGAAGATCCGCAAGGGCGACACCGCCGGCCTGCCGAGCTGCAGCCCGACAGGCCGGTCCTAGGGAGACACCCCTAGGACGGACCCGCCCCAGGACCCCGGGAGCCGGACGCGAACCGCCCGTCCCGGGGGAGCCCCGGCGGCCGCGATCAGGCCTCGAACGTCGCGGCCAGTGCCTCCGCGAGGCCCGGTACCAGGGCCGAGCCGGTGAGGACCTCGGACGTGGAGTCCTTCTCACGCAGCCGCAGTGCCGACTCACGGGATCCGTCCCGCAGCACGGCCACCGTCATCCGGACCTCCTGGCGGTCCGGGTGCTTGGCGACCCACTTGGCGAGCTGCGCCTCGTCCATGCCCGCGGGCTCGGAGTCCTCGGCCGACGGCGGCAGCATTAGCCGCTCGACGGTCAGCGCACAGCCGGTGACGGCATCGGGCCAGGCGATGGTGGCCAGGAACTCATCCAGCGGGACGCCCGCCGGGATCTCGTCCTGTTCCACGGGGGTCAGGGACGTGGTGGTGGAGTCGTCGATGCCGAGCTGGGCGGCGAGCGAGGGCTCCTGCGCGCGCAGCTTGGCGGTGTCGACGAGGGCGAACAGTCGGGCCGGCTGATCCCAGCCGAGCCCGGCGCTGTACTCGTCGATCTCGAGTACCGCGCGGGTCAGGGGGTCGGCGGCGAGGGGGGTGCCGTCAACGGGGAGGTTGGTCATGCTCAACATCGTGCCTTGTGTACCCCGGAAAGCGGGAACTGAGTAAAGCCTTCGTAAGTTGCATCGGTGGGTCCTACTATCGCCGGGCCTGCTCCACACGACAGCGAACTTCGAGGTGCGCACCTTGGCTTTCCAGATGCCGGACCGCGGCGGAGGCCCGACAGGGCCACGGATCAGAGTCGGCCGACCATCGCGGCGGATCCGGACCCTGCTCATGACATTGGGTGTGCTGGCCGTTTTGGCCATGCTCTTCGTGATGTTTGCAGGGTTTTGGACGGATTGGCTCTGGTACCGCTCGGTCAAGTACTCCTCGGTCTTCACGACCACCCTGTTGACCAAGATCGGTCTGTTCTTCGCCTTCGGCGTGGTGATGGCCGTGGCCGTCGGCGTCAACATCTGGCTGGCGCACCGACTGCGGCCGCCGCTGAGCGCGATGTCCATGGAGCAGCAGAGCCTGGACCGCTACCGGATGAGCATCGCGCCGTTCAAGAAGTGGGCGCTGATCGCGATCACCGCGGTGATCGGGCTGATCGCCGGTGCCTCCGCCTCGGGCGAGTGGCGCACCTGGCTGCAGTGGGTCAACGGCGTCCCCTTCGGCACGAAGGACCCGCAGTTCGGGATGGACGTCGCGTTCTACGCCTTCGATCTGCCCTGGTACCGCTTCCTGCTGAGCTTCGGCTTCGCCTGCGCGGTGCTGTGTCTGGTCGCCGCGGCGCTGACGCACTACCTCTACGGCGGGCTGCGGCTGACCAGCCCCGGTTCGCGGGCGACGGCGGCGGCGACCGGCCATCTGTCGGTGCTGCTGGGCATCTTCGTCTCGCTCAAGGCGATCGCGTACTGGCTCGACCGGTACGGCCTCGCGGTCAAGTCCAGCGGCCTGAAGTCGGCCGACAACTGGACGGGCCTGCGGTATGTCGACGCCAACGCCTATCTCCCGGCGAAGACCATCCTGTTCTTCATCGCGGCGATCTGCGCGGTGCTGTTCTTCGCCACCCTCTGGCGGCGGACCTGGCAGCTGCCGGTGATCGGCTTCGGCCTGATGGTGCTCTCGGCGGTCCTCATCGGCGGGCTGTACCCGGCGATCGTGCAGAAGTTCCAGGTCCAGCCGAACGAGCAGGCCAAGGAAGCGCCGTACATCAAGCAGAACATCAAGGCGACCCGGGATGCGTACGACATCCAGGACTCCGAGGTCACGCCCTACAAGGGCGATTACCAGCCCACCGGCAAGGCGGACAGCCAGCGGCTGCGCGATGACGCCGACACCACGGCCAGCATGCGGCTGCTCGACCCGAACGTGGTCTCGCCGGCCTTCCAGCAACAGCAGCAGGTGCGGGGGTACTACCAGTTCCCCTCCACCCTGGACGTCGACCGCTACAAGGACAAGGACGGCGCCGAACAGGACACCGTCATCGGTCTGCGTGAGCTGAACATCGCCGGTATCCCCGAGCGCAACTGGATCAACGACCACTTCAAGTACACCCACGGCTACGGCGCGGTCGCCGCCAAGGGGACGGAGGCTGCCGACGGCGGCGGTCCGAAGTACACGGAGTCGGATCTGCCGGCCAAGGGGCAGCTCGGCAAGTACCAGCAGCGGGTCTACTACGGCGAGAAGACCTCGCAGTACTCCATCGTCGGGGGTCCCCAGAAGGAACTGGACTACTCCGACGACAGCGGCGAGAAGAGCTACAGCTACCAGGGCAAGAGCGGAGTCAACCTCGGGAACCCGATCAACCGCGCCGCGTACGCGGTGGCGTTCGGGGAGCCGCAGATCCTCTACTCGGGCGCGATCGGCGACGGCTCGCGGATCCTGTACAACCGCACGCCCAAGGAGCGCGTCGAATCCGTCGCCCCCTGGCTGACCATCGACGGCGACGCCTATCCGGCGGTCATAGACGGCCGGATCAAGTGGATCGTGGACGCCTACACCACCAGCAACGGCTATCCGTACGCCTCGCGCACCACGCTCGGGGACAGCACGGCCGATTCGCTCACCGACGGCCAGCGGGCGGTGGTGGCCCAGCAGAACCAGGTCAACTACATCCGTAACTCCGTCAAGGCGACGGTGGATGCCTACGACGGCTCGGTCAAGCTCTACCAGTGGGACGAGAAGGACCCGGTCCTCAAGACCTGGATGAAGGCGTTCCCCGACACGGTCGAGAAGAAGAGCGCCATAAGCCCGGCGCTCAAGGAGCATCTGCGCTACCCGCAGGACCTCTTCAAGGTGCAGCGCCAGCTGCTGACCACGTACCACGTCACGGATCCCGGCACCTTCTACACCGGCTCCGAGCGCTGGCAGATCCCGAACGACCCGACGACCAAGTCGGGCAACGCCGTACCGCCGTACTACCTGAGCATGAAGATGCCGGACCAGAAGAACCGTGCGTTCTCGCTGACGACGACCTTCACGCCCAACAAGCGCGACAACCTCGGTGCGTTCATGGCTGTCGACGCCAATGCGACCAGCCGCGACTACGGCAAGATCAGATTGCTGAAGCTGCCGTCGGAGACACCGGTGCCCGGCCCACAGCTGGTGCAGTCGAAGTTCAACTCCGATCCGGTCATCGCCAATGAGCTGAACATCCTCAAGAAGTTCGGCGACTCGGAGATCGAGTACGGCAATCTGCTGACCGTGCCACTGGACGGCGGACTGCTCTATGTCGAACCGGTGTATCTGCGCGGCGCCAACACCAACTACCCGCTCCTGAAGAAGGTGTTGGTCAGCTACGGCGACAACAAGCCCGTCCTGGAGGACTCCCTCAAGGACGCGCTGGATGTGGTCTTCGGCAAGAAGGCGCCCAGTACGGGCACGGAGGAGCCGCCGGGCGGCGGCGACACCGGTCAGCCACCGTCCGGCCAGACGGCGCAGCAGGCCCTCGCCGACGCGCAGGAGGCCTACGAGGAGGGCGAGAGGGCGCGCGCCTCGGGCGACTGGGCCGGTTACGGCGAGGCCCAGAAGAAGCTGAAGGCGGCGCTGGACCGGGCGGCGAAGGCGTCCGAGAAGGGCAAGCCGGGCAGCTGAGCCGGCCCGCCGTATCTCCTGGCTCTGGGGCCGCCGGTGCGAACCGGCGGCCCCAGAGCCGCGTCGGTACGGGGGCCGTCCGCTGCCGTGATACCTTGTGGACACAACGACGCGGGGTGGAGCAGCTCGGTAGCTCGCTGGGCTCATAACCCAGAGGTCGCAGGTTCAAATCCTGTCCCCGCTACGGAAAGACGAAGGCCCGGATCCTCAAGGATCCGGGCCTTCGTCATGTGTTCAGGTCGTTATGGGGCAAGGCCGGGTCGTACGGCCCATGTGGGGGAGCTGTGTGCTTGAGTTTGAGAAGTCGTCGTGTCGGGAAGTCGACAAACCGCTGAAGTGACCTCACTGGCTGCGGTATACCAGGTGTACGCGGGTTACAGGTGATGCGACGATGGGTCTTATGGGGGACAAGGCAAGGTTGTTGGAGACGGACCGGTTTGTGCATGCGCCCGACGACGGGCGCGAATCCGACCTGCAGATGGACGCGATGGAGGCCGCAGAGGCCGCCGAGGCGTCCGATGCCGTGACCGAGTCCGGCCACCGCCGGGCCGCCGAGGCGGGCGACACCGCCGCGATGAGCGCGCTCGGCGCGATGCTGCTGCGCCGCGGTGACCTCGACGGCGCCGAGCCGCATCTGCGTTCCGCGGCCGCCGCCGGTGACCGCGCCGCGGCCAACAACCTGGGCGTGCTGCTCCACCAGCGGGGCTACGGGGACGAGGCGGCCGGCTGGTGGCGCATCGCCGCCGTGGCCGGTTCCGCCGCCGCCGCGCACGCCCTCGGGCGCCACTACCGCGAGCGCGGCGACGAACCGGCCGCCGAGTACTGGCTGCGCCAGTCCGCCGAGTCGGGCCACTGCCTGGGCGCCTACGCCCTTGCCGACCTCCTGGAGCACCGCGGGGACATCGGCGCCGAGCGCTGGTTCCGTACGGCCGCCGAGCGTGGCCACCGGGAGGCCGCGTACCGCCTGGCCCGGCTGATCGAGGACGGGCGCGACGCGGACCACCGCGGGGTCCCCGCGTACGGGGAGCTGAACCAGCAGGAGGAGGCCGAGCAGTGGTACCGCCAGGCTGCCGCGCGGGGCCACCGGCGGGCCGCGCTGCAGCTGGGCGGGCTTTTGGAGGAGCGCGGTGACGTCCAGGAGGCGGGGCGCTGGTACCTGTCCGCCGCCAAGGACGGAGAGGCGCGCGCCGCCTGTGCGCTGGGCTTCCTGCTGCGTGACGCGGGGGACGAGGAGAGCGCCGCCGAATGGTGGCGGCGCGCCGCCCAGGACGGCGATGGCAACGCTGCCAATGCGCTCGGTGCGCTGCACGCCGACCGTGGTGAGCTGCAGACCGCCGAGCGCTGGTACCGCGCCGCGCTGGACGCCGGGGACGTCAACGGCGCCTACAACATCGGGCTGCTGTGCGCCGAGCAGGGCCGGGAGGGGCGCGGCGAGCAGTGGTACCGCCGGGCCGCCTACGCCGGGCACCGCGAGGCCGCCAACGCGCTGGCCATCCTGCTGCTGCAGCGCGGCGACGCCTCGGGGGCCGAGCCGTGGTTCTCCAAGGCGGCCGAGGCGGGCAGTGTGGACGCCGCGTTCAACCTCGGCATTCTCTTCGCCGGGCGGGGCGCGGAGCGTACGGCGCACACCTGGTACGAGCGGGCCGCCGCGGCCGGGCACACCGAGGCGGCGCTGCAGGTCGCCATCGTGCAGCTGCGGGACGGTGAGCTGCAGGACGCGGAGCGGAATCTGCGCTGCGCGGCCGGTGGTGGCAGCGCCGAGGCGGCCTTCCGGCTCGCGGACCTCCTCGACCGCAAGGCGACGGCCGCGGGCGAGGGGCTCGCGGACAGTGAGCGTACGGCGGACGACGAGAGCATGCAGTGGTACGAGCGCGCCGCGCGCCAGGGCCACCGTCGCGCCCAGGTCCGGGTTGGCATGTTCGCGGCGGCTCGCGGGGAGGCCGTCGAGGCGGCCGAGTGGTACCGCGCGGCGGCCGAGGCCGGCAGCCGTAACGGCGCCTTCAACCTCGGGCTGCTGCTGGCCCGTGAGGGCAGCCTCCCGGAGGCCGCTCTGTGGTGGCAGCGCGCCGCCGAGGCCGGGCACGGCCGGGCGTCCCTCCGGCTGGCGCTGCTCGCCGCCCGGCGCGGTGCGCTCGCGGAGGCGCAGAGCTGGTGTGCGCGCGCCGTGGAGCTGGGGCCGCCGGAGGTGGCGGAGCGTGCGGCGCGGTTGCGTACGGCGCTCCAGGAGGAGCTCAGCGCGTAGCGGGCGGCAGGGCGTCCGGAAGCCCGGGGCCGGGCCCACAGGGCGGGTCCCGGGCCCCGCGGAAGGAATTTGCGCTGGTCGTCGGGCCGGGGTTAAAGTATGGACACAACGGCGCGGGGTGGAGCAGCTCGGTAGCTCGCTGGGCTCATAACCCAGAGGTCGCAGGTTCAAATCCTGTCCCCGCTACTGAAGGACGAAGGCCCGGATTCTCCGAGAATCCGGGCCTTCGTCGTGTTCATCTCCGGAGCCGGTGGCCGACCGCCTCCGCGTACAGGCTGCGGTCGACGAGCCGGTCCTCCGGCAGTGGTGCCCCTCTGGTGACCCCGGCGTCCCGGTAGGCCTTCTGGAGCCGGTCCACGGTGCCCTTTCTGATCTCCCAGTCCATCCGGAGCGAGGGCACCGAGGTCAGGACCTTCCCGTCGACGTCCAGCAGCTTCGCGAGTTCGGCGGCGAAGGCCTTGTCGGCCTTGTAGTCGCCGGCGAAGTACGTGTTGACCGTGCGGAGGTAGGCGCGCAGGAAGGCGACGCCGGCGTCCGGGTCCTGCTGGAGCAGATGCGGGCCGTACAGGGCGCCGCCGAGCGGTTCGCCCCGGGGCTGGCCGCCGAGGAAGGCGTACCTCTTGTCGCCGTCGACCCGCCGCCAGACCGGGTCGAGCAGCCAGGCGGAGTCCACTCCGCCGCCGGTCAGGGCGGTCAGTACGTCGGAGGAGCCGAGCTGCTGGAAGGCGACGGAGTCCAGGCGGGCGCCGTGACCGGCGAAGGTTCTGCTCATCGGGTACATGATCACGGAGCCTTTCCCGATCATGGTGCCCAGCTTCGTTCCCTCGAGGGAGGCCGAAGAGGCGCTCTCCCCGCTCTTCAGGCGCACCCACAGGCCGCTCCTGGACTTCGGGCCGGGGGAGAAGTTGCCGGCCACCCAGCGGATGTCGAAGCCGCCGTTGACGCCGTTGACGACGGCGGCCTCGGGGGCCGCCCACAGGGCGTCCAGTTCGCCCTTGGCCAGCAGTGGCAGCGCCTCCGGGGTGGGCAGGACCTTCAGCCGGACGTCCAGGCCCTCCTTCTCGAACTCGCCCCTGGCGAGGGCCAGCCGCAGCGGGGCCACGTACTCGGCGCTGAGTGTGCCGGTGGCGACCGTGAGCGTGCGGCGTTTCGCGAGGGGGCGCGGGGCCGGGGCGCCCTTGTCGCAGCGGGCCGGTGCGCGGTCCGGTGCGAGGTCGGCGGGGTCGGTCCAGGCGGCTGTGCCGCAGCCCGCCACGGGCTTGATGGTGCGGGGCCTCGCGGCGGAGGGGCCGGCCTCGGGGGCGGCGCAGCCCGCGCCGAGGGCGAGTGCGGCGATCAGCGCGGCAGTGGTGGTGCGGATGCGCATGGGACCTCCGTACGGGACGGACGGACGGGCGGACGGGCGGTGCGGGGATCAGCTCCGGGGCCGGCCGCGGTCGCGGGGTGCCCACGGGGTGAGGAAGCGCCCGGCCAGCCGCACCAGCTCGGAGAAGAGCACGCCGAGGACGGCCACACAGACGATGCCGACGAACATCACGTCGTTCTGGAACAGGGCGCGGGAGTCGAAGATCAGATGCCCGAGGCCGTCGGTGGCGGCGATCTGTTCCGAGGCGACGATGACCAGGACGGCCACGCCCGCGGCGATCCGGGCGCCCACGAGAACGGCGGGCAGGGAGGCGGGCAGCAGGACGTGCCGGAACATCTGCCAGGGGCCCGCGCCGAAGACCTGGCCGGCGTCGCGGTGGCCGGACGGGATGGCCAGCACCGCCGCCATGGTCGAGATCCAGACGAAGAAGAAGACGGTGGTGGCGACGAGGGCGACCTGCGGTCCCTCGCCGAGCCCGAACATGTTGAGGAAGACCGGCAGCAGGGCCAGCTTGGGGACCACGTACAGGGCGTCCAGGAGGGGTTCGAGGGCGGCCCGTACGAGGGACAGTGAGCCCATCAGCAGGCCCAGGAGATGGCCGGTGACGGTCCCGACGGCATAGCCCGCCCATACGCGCCGGAGCGTGGCCCACACGTCCGGCCACAGCTCGCCGGCCAGGGCGCGGTCCCAGCCGTCGGCCAGGATCGTCGACGGTGCGGGGTAGATGCGGTCGTCGAGCCAGGCCCGGTCGGCGGCCAGTTGCCACAGCAGGACGAGCAGCAGCGGAACGGCGACGGCGAGCGAGAGCTCCAGGGTGCGGCGGCGGCGGTGGGTGCGCTCGGGGCGCAGTTCCCGGGGGCCGGGGCGGCGGACGAGGAGCCGGCCGGCCGCGGTGGGCCGGTCGTCCTCGCGGCCGGGCCGGGGGAGGGTGGTCATGCGGGGACGGCCCCCTTGGTGGTCCGGTGTGCCGGGCCGGTCCCGTCGGCCCGGCGGTCGACCTCGTCGCGCAGCAGCTGCCACAACTCGGCCTTCAGGGCGGTGAATTCGGGGGTGGCGCGGACGTCGCCGGTGCGGGGGCGGCCGAACGGCGGGCGGCGTTCGGCGATGATCCGGCCGGGGCGTGCGGACATCACCAGGACCCGGTCGCCGAGTACCAGGGCCTCTTCGAGGCTGTGGGTGATGAAGAGGGTGGTGGTGCGGGTGGTCTGGGTGAGGTCGAGCAGTTCGTCCTGGAGGACGGTGCGCAGCTGGGCGTCGAGGGCCGCGAACGGCTCGTCCATCAGCAGGATCTCGGGCTCCACGGCGAGTGCGCGGGCGAGGGCGACGCGCTGGCGCATACCGCCGGAGAGCGTGGCCGGGTAGGCGCCGGCGAAGTCGGCGAGTCCCATCCGGGCCAGCCAGGAGCGGGCCCGTTCGTCGGCCTCCTTACGGGGCACGCGCTGGAGGTCGAGGCCGAAGCGGACGTTGCTCAGCACGGTCTTCCAGTCGTAGATGCCGTAGTCCTGGAAGATCATCGCGGCCGGGCGGCCGGCGCTCACCCGGAGTTCCAGCTCGCCCTCCGTGGGGCGCAGTAGCCCGGCGGCGATGCGCAGCAGGGTCGACTTCCCGCAGCCGGACGGGCCGACGACACAGACACATTCGCCCGGCGCGATCTCGGCATCGACGGGACCGAGAGCGGCCAGTGCCCTGCGGCCGCGGCCGAACGAGCGGGCCAGGGCGCGGGCGCGCAGGGCCGGTGGCGTGGGCGGGTCGTCGGGTGGGCGGTGCACTGCGGAGGAAGGGAGCGGCTCTCCCACGGGGTGCTCCTTGCGGAGTGCGGACAGGGTGCCGCCGTGGTGCGGGGCCCGGGTCCGGTGGGGCCCGGTGGCCGGAAAGCGCGGCGCGCCGACGATATGACGGTGCGTCAGATTTGGGCAAGGGTCGTGCGGGCATGGGTGTGCGGTGTGTACAGGTGTGGTGGTGCGGTGGTGAGGGTCCGTGCGTCGGGCGGGCCGGGTACGCGAAGGAGCCCGCGACCGGGTGGACGCGGGCTCGGCAGGGCGTACGGCGTGATCCGGTGCGGGAGCGGCCCGGACGGGGGCCGGCTTCCCCCGGCGTCAGGACGGGGCGCTGCAGGTGGGGCAGATGCCCCGGTAGGTCACGGTGACCTCGGAGACCTGGAAGCCGTAGCGCTCCGGCTCGGGCAGTGCGGAGAGCGGGTCGCCCTGGACGTGGACGTCGCGGATCGTGCCGCACTGCGAGCAGACGAGGTGCTGGTGGTCGTGGTGGGCGTTCGGGTCGTAGCGCTTGGCCCGGCCGTCGGTGCTCACCTCGATCACCTCGCCGAGCGACACCAGCTCACCCAGGGTGTTGTAGACCGTCGCGCGGGAGATCTCGGGGAGCCGGTCGGATGCCCGTGCGTGCACCTCGTCGGCGGTGTAGTGGACGTGGTCCCCGTCGAGGACCTCGGCGACGACGCGTCGCTGTGCGGTCAGCCGCCAGCCGCGTCCCCGGAGCCGTTCAAGCAGGTCACTCATGCCATTCACCTATCAGTCAGATAGACCCAGGGTAGCAGTGGTAGTCCATCACCGGATTGTGTACGAGTTTCGCTCCCTTCTTGACTTAGACATTGTCCAATGTAGGATCGTGACCGGCGCAAGCCAAGGGCAGGTGTAGAAGACTTTCAGGAGGCGCACGTGTCGGTAGAGAGCACCACTGGACCGCTGACCACGGAGTCCGGGGCTCCGGTCGGGGACAACCAGAACAGCGAGACGGCGGGCGTCGGCGGACCCGGCCTCATTCAGGACCAGCTCCTGATCGAGAAGCTTGCGCACTTCAACCGTGAGCGCATCCCGGAGCGCATCGTGCACGCCCGTGGCGCCGGTGCGTACGGCACCTTCACGGTGACCGCGGATGTGACCAAGTACACCCGCGCCAACTTCCTCTCCGAGATCGGCAAGCAGACCGAGACGTTCCTGCGCTTCTCCACCGTCGCGGGCAACCTCGGTTCGGCCGACGCGGTGCGTGACCCGCGCGGCTTCGCGCTGAAGTTCTACACCGAAGAGGGCAACTACGACCTCGTCGGCAACAACACCCCGGTGTTCTTCATCAAGGACGCCATCAAGTTCCCGGACTTCATCCACACCCAGAAGCGCGACCCGTACACCGGCTCGCAGGAGGCGGACAACGTCTGGGACTTCTGGGGTCTGTCGCCCGAGTCCACTCACCAGGTCACCTGGCTGTTCGGCGACCGCGGCATCCCCGCGACGCTGCGCCACATGAACGGCTACGGCTCGCACACCTTCCAGTGGAACAACGAGGCCGGCGAGGTCTTCTGGGTCAAGTACCACTTCAAGACCGACCAGGGCATCAAGAACCTCACCCAGGACGAGGCCAACAAGCTCGCCGGTGAGGACGCGGACAGCCACCAGCGCGACCTGCGGGAGTCCATCGAGCGCGGGGACTTCCCGAGCTGGACCGTCCAGGTGCAGATCATGCCCGCGGCCGACGCGGCGAACTACCGCTTCAACCCCTTCGACCTGACCAAGGTCTGGCCGCACGAGGACTACCCGCCGATCGAGATCGGCAAGCTGGAGCTCAACCGCAACCCGCAGAACATCTTCGCCGAGGTCGAGCAGTCGATCTTCTCCCCGCACCACTTCGTGCCGGGTATCGGCCCGTCCCCCGACAAGATGCTCCAGGGCCGTCTCTTCGCCTACGGCGACGCGCACCGCTACCGCGTCGGCATCAACGCCGACCACCTGCCGGTGAACCGCCCGCACGCCACCGAGGCGCGTACCCACAGCCGGGACGGTGTGCTCTACGACGGCCGTCACGCCGGGCAGAAGAACTACGAGCCCAACAGCTTCGGCGGCCCGGTCGAAACCGGCCGGCCCCTGTGGCAGCCGGCCGCCGTGACCGGCCCCACCGGCGAGCATGTGGCGCCCTCGCACGCCGAGGACGACGACTTCGTACAGGCCGGAAACCTCTACCGGCTGATGGCGGAGGACGAGAAGGAGCGCCTGATCAACAACCTGGCGGGCTTCATCTCCCAGGTTTCCCGCGATGACATCGCCCAGCGGGCGATCGAGAACTTCCGCAAGGCGGACACGGACTACGGCAAGCGGCTGGAAGCCGCGGTCCAGGCCCTGCGCGGCTGAGCGGGCGCCCCCTTTGCGGCTGAGCCGCCGCCGCTCTCGCGGAGGTGGGTGCGCGCCGTGGGGGTTGCTCAACTGCCGCTTGCCGTACAAAGCGAAGAGGCCGGATGCCATGGGGCTCCGGCCTCTTCGTGCGGGCGGCTCCGGGCCGTGCGCGCCCGGAGCCGTTCGCGGCTCAGGCGGGTACCGCGCGGGCCCGCTCCGTGGCGGCCGACCAGCAGCGGATGATGTCGCGTACGGACACCACACCGACCGGTTCCTGGTCGTTGAGCACGATCAGATGGCGGAAGCCGCCGCGCACCATGGCGTCCGCGGCATCGTCCAGGGTCCAGTCCGGCGCGGCGAAGACCACGTCCGAGGTGGTGTGGGTCTGGGCGGTCTCCCGGTCGGGGTTCTCGCCCGCGCCGAGGGAATTGAGGATGTCGCGCTCGGTGAGGATGCCGATGCCGCTGTTGTCGTTGTCGAGGACCACGGCCGCGCCGATACGGCGGGCTGCCATCAGCTGCGCCGCCTGGCGGAGGGTGTGAGCGGGCCCGATGGTGAGGACCACCGTGCTCATGGCGTCTTTGACGTGCATGGGCATGGAGTGGAGCCACCTCCTTGGTGAATGTGCTTGCGAAGGGATTCACAAGTTCACAAAGTGGGGGATTCTCATGTTCACATGCCTGTGCCGATGCAACAAGGGGCAGCTGCTGGACGGTTGTCCGAACGGGCGCTCCGCCGCAGGTCAGTGCGGGGAGTCGCCGAGGTAACCCAGCAGATCCTCGTGCAGCAGACCGTTCGAGGCCGCCGCGTTGCCGCTGTGCGGGCCCGGCTTGCCGTCCAGCCCGGAGAAGTGCCCGCCGGCCTCCTTCACGACCACCGCGCAGGCCGCCATGTCCCACAGCGACAGCTCCGGCTCCGCGCAGATGTCCACCGACCCCTCGGCGATCATCATGTACGGCCAGAAGTCGCCATAGGCCCGGGTGCGCCAGCAGTCCCGGCTCAGATCGAGGAAGCTGGGCAGCTTGCCGCGCTCCTCCCAGCCGGTCAGCGACGAGTACGCGAACGAG
This sequence comes from Streptomyces sp. NPDC048637, assembly GCF_040650675.1. Lineage (NCBI taxonomy): Bacteria > Bacillati > Actinomycetota > Actinomycetes > Kitasatosporales > Streptomycetaceae > Streptomyces > Streptomyces sp. NPDC048637. The sequence goes on along the minus strand of NZ_JBEZHQ010000030.1, from coordinate 56,177 downwards.
GCGTCCTGGATGCGGCCGACCTTGGAGACCTGCAGCCGGGTCGCGGAGGTCAGACTGCGGCCGGTGAAGGCCCCCAGGCCGTCGGCGGCCCACCAGCGGCGGTTGAGCGCCGGTGCCGAGACGATGCCGACCACCGGGCGGTCACCGCCCTCCCCGCGCTCCATCAGCGCGATCAGCGTCGCCCAGACCGGCACCCCGCGGACGTAGTTCTTCGTGCCGTCGATCGGGTCGATGACCCAGCGACGCGGCCCCGCGCCCTCGCTGCCGAACTCCTCGCCGAGCACCGCGTCCCGTGGCCGGGCCCGCTGGAGCTGGCCGCGGATCAGTTCTTCGGCGGCCTTGTCCGCCTCACTCACCGGTGTCATATCCGGTTTGGTCTCGACCTTGAGGTCGAGTGCCTTGAAGCGCTCCATGGTGGCGGCGTCCGCGGCGTCCGCGAGAACATGGCCGAGGCGAAGATCATCGTGATAGTCGGGCATGTGCGAACAGTATCCATTGGTATACGCCGGATCCACACGGCCGTGCGCCGCCCGGCGTGTGGCGGCCCGCGCGCCGCCGGTGAGCACCTGCTGCGACGACCCTTGACAGGGTCTGGCGGCCCGTCAATTCTGTGCGCACACCGGCTACCCGGGGCCGGCGGCCGGGGAGGCGACGGATGCCCGCAGCGCGTGAATCCTTGCTGGACGCCGCCTACACGGCGCTGACGGAACGGGCCTGGACGGCCGTGCGGATGGTCGATGTCGCGGCCGCGGCCGGGGTGTCCCGGCAGACGCTCTACAACGAGTTCGGCAGCAAGGAGGGGCTGGCCCGTGCCCTCGTCCGCCGGGAGACCGACAACTACCTCGCCGGGGTCGCCCGCGCCCTGTCCCAGGGCGCCCCGGCCGCCGGCACCGGGGGCGACGCGGCGGGCCGGGTGGTGGCCGCGGCCGCCTGGACACTGCGGACCGCGCGCACCAACCCCCTGGTCAGGGCCGCACTGACCGGCTGCTGGAACGATCGGCTGCCGGCCCCCTCGCCGGCCGCCGCCGACGCCGTGCCGCTACGGGCCGCCCGGTCCGGCATCCCCGCGCAGCGGGCCGCCTCGCCGGGTGACGGGCCGCTGCCGGGGCCCGCCGAGCTCGTCGGCCGCTTCTGCGACCAGGCGGTCGCGGCGCTGGAGCCCGACTGGCCCGAGGAGCAGCTGCCCGCCCTGGGCGCCGCCTGCGAGACCGCGGCGCGGCTGACCCTGGCCTGTGTGGTCGCCCCGGTGACGCCGGGCGCGGCGCCGCCGCCGGGACGCCTGCCGGCACGGCGGACGCGCCGTGAGCAGGAGACGGAGGCGGTGTCCCGGCTCGTACGGGGCGCCTTCGCCCGGGTGCCGGCCGACGTGCCGCCGGGGGAGCGCTGCTGACGGGGCGTCACGGCCGCGCGGGCGGTGCGCCCGCCGGCGGACGGCGGGGCCGGTTCGCGGGGCGCCGGCTCAGTGCGCCGACCCCGACAACTGCAGCCCGACCACCCCGACGATGACCATCGTGATGGAGACAATCTTCAGGGTGGAGACCACATCGCCGAGGAAGACCATGCCGTAGATCGCCGTACCGGCCGCACCGATGCCCGTCCACACCGCATACGCCGGGCCGACATCGAGCTTGCGCAGCGCCAGCGTCAGCAGACCGAAACTGCCGAGGGCGAAGGCCGCGAACGCGATGGTCGGGAAGAGACGGGTGAAGCCGTGCGAAAGCTTGAGGCAGACCGCGAAGCCGGTCTCCAGGATCCCCGCCACCACGACCAGCAGCCACGCCATGTCCCATTGCCTCCGTCAGCTAGGGCCTGTCCCAGGTGAGCGACGACGGGGCGTCAGAATCACTCCCCAAGGCCCCGTCCGGGCGCTCCGGGGCTGATGGACCACCGCGCCGACCTCGGTGTGATTATGCATTTACCTCGGACGGGCGGTGGCAAACGTCGGCGATCAGTCGCCCTCGCGTCGCTCACGGGTGGCCAGGAGGCGGCGCAGGGAGTAGAGACGGGCCGGATCGGCGTGGCCGTCGGTGACCCACCGGTCCAGTGCGCAGTCCGGTTCGTCGTGGCTGCAGGCCCGCGGGCACTCCGCGGTGCCGGGCTCCAGGTCCGGGAAGGCGTGGATCACCCGGGACGGGTCGACGTGATGCAGCCCGAAGGACCGTACGCCGGGGGTGTCGATGACCCAGCCCGAGTCGTCGGGCAGCGGCAGCGCCAGCGCGGAGGTGGTGGTGTGCCGGCCGCGGCCGGTGACCGCGTTGACATGGCCGATGGCCCGGCGGCGCTCCGGAACGAGGGAGTTGACCAGGGTGGTCTTGCCCACCCCGGAGTGCCCGACGAACGCCGTCATACGGCCCGTCAGCGCCGCCCGGACCCGCTCGGCGGCGCTGCCGTCGGCGAGTTCGTCGCGGTTGGTGACGAGGTAGGGGACGCCGAGCGCGCCGTAGGACTCCAGCAGGGTGTCCGCGGACGCCAGATCGGACTTGGTCAGCACCAGCAGCGGGTCGAGGCCCGCGTCGTAGGCGGCGACCAGACAGCGGTCGATGAGCCGGGGGCGCGGCTCGGGGTCGGCGAGCGCGGTGACGATCGCGAGCTGGTCGGCGTTGGCGACCACGACCCGCTCGAACGGGTCGTCGTCGTCGGCCGTACGGCGCAGTGTCGAGGAGCGCGGTTCGACCCGGACGATCCGGGCGAGGGTGTCCTTTGCGCCGGTCAGATCGCCCACGACGGCGACCCGGTCGCCGACCACCGCGCTCTTGCGGCCCAGTTCACGGGCCTTCATCGCGGTGACCGTACGGCCCTCGATGAGGCAGGTCAGCCGGCCGCGGTCGACGGTCAGGACCAGCCCCTCGCCGGCGTCCTCGTGCTTGGGGCGGATGTTGGTGCGGGGGCGGTTGCCCTTGGGGTTGGGGCGGACGCGGATGTCGTCCTCGTCGGGGTTCTTTCCGTAGCGGCGCATGGCGGCGTCAGCCCTCAGCCTCTCCGGGCCGGCACGGCCGCCGGGTCGAGCATGTCCGTCCACATCGCGGGGAAGTCGGGCAGCGTCTTGGCGGTGGTGGCGACGTTCTCCACCTGTACGCCGTCGACGGCCAGGCCGACGATGGCCGCGGCGGTGGCCAGCCGGTGGTCCTCGTAGGTGTGGAAGACCCCGCCGTGCAGGGGGCGCGGCCGGATGTGCAGCCCGTCCGCGGTCTCGGTGACATCGCCGCCGAGCTCGTTGAGCTCCTTGGTGAGCGCGGCCAGCCGGTCGGTCTCGTGCAGCCGGAGGTGTGCCACCCCGCGCAGTGTGGAGGGGGAGTCGGCCAGTGCGGCGACCGCGGCGATGCCGGGGGTCAGCTCACCGACCTCGCTCAGGTCGACGTCGATGCCGTGGATCCGGCCGCTGCCGGTGAAGGTCAGCCCCCGGTCGGTCAGCTCGCAGGAGCCGCCCATGGTGGTGAAGATCTCGCGCAGTGCGTCACCGGGCTGCGTGGTGTGCTCGGGCCAGTCCGGGATGGTGACCCGGCCGCCGGTGACCAGCGCCGCGGCCAGGAACGGCTGGGCGTTCGACAGGTCCGGCTCGACGACCAGATCGCGGCCGAGCAGCGCGCCCGGGGTGACCCGCCAGACGTTCGGCTCGCCGCCCGCCTCCGGGGTGTCCACCTGCGCGCCGACGCTGCGCAGCATGTCGACGGTCATCCGGATGTGCGGCATGGAGGGCAGCGCCGCGCCCACGTGCCGGACCTCGACGCCCTGGTTGAAGCGCGGCGCGGACAGCAGGAGGGCGCTGACGAACTGGGAGGACGAGGACGCGTCGATCTCGACCCGGCCGCCGTCCAGGCCGCCGCTGCCGAAGACCGTCATGGGCAGCGCGCCGCGGTTGTCGTCGTCGATCCGGGCGCCCAGGGCGCGCAGCGCTTCGATCACACCGCCGAGCGGACGCTCGTAGGAGCGCGGGTCGCCGTCGAAGCGGATCGGGCCGTCGGCGAGCGCGGCGACCGGCGGCAGGAAGCGCATGACCGTTCCGGCATTGCCGACGTCGACGGTGGCCGGGCCGTGCAGACCCGCCGGGATCACCCGCCAGGCCTCGCCGCCACCGGGCTGCCCGGCGGCGTCCGTGGCACCGGCCGAGCTGGAGGAGGCGGTCTCCTCGATGCCGACGCCCAGGGTGCGCAGCGCCTCGGCCATCAGGAGCGTGTCACGGGAGCGCAGCGGCCGGCGCAGCCAGCCGGGCTCGGCGGAGAGGGCGGCCAGGACCAGGCCGCGGTTGGTGACCGATTTGGAGCCGGGCACGGTGACGGTTGCATCGACGGCCCCGGAGGCAAGGGGGGCGGGCCACAGGGCGGGATGTGTGGGGCTCTCGGTCATGCCCTTACTTTAATGGCTGGGCAAGAGTGCCGATCTTGATCAAAAGTGGCGCAACCGCTCCGAAAGCCGGCACGGACAGTGCGCTCACGTGCCGGAACCGCATGCGCGGTGGAAGCGCCGGCAGCGGTGGCACCGGAACCGGCCGTCGGCGCGGGGCGGTTGACGTCAGACGCCGAGCAGCCAGCGCCCGCCGCCTACCAGGGAGCACAGCGTCACCACATGGAAGAGGCCGAGCCAGACGAACGCCGGGACATTGGTCAGCCGCGCCAGCTGGTCCGGATCGGAGTCCACGGCCCCGCCCCGCCGCCGCTTCCCCTGGAGCTCGAAGGGCGGCCGCACCCCGCCCAGCAGCAGGAACCACACCACCGCATACGCGAACGCCGCCTGCACCTCCGCTGTCGTCAGCCAGGAGACCAGCACGAACGCGGCGCCGGTCAGTACGACCGTGAGCACGCCATAGGCGTTACGGATCATGACCAGCATCGCCAGGAGCAGCGCGGTGGCGCCCCACAGCAGCGCCGTGATGTGCCCCGCGGCGAGGAGCGCGGCGCCCGCCAGACCGAGCAGGGACGGCGCGATGTAGCCGGCCGCGGCGGTCAGCACCATGCCCAGACCGGTCGGCTTGCCACGCGAGACGGTCAGCCCCGAGGTGTCGGAGTGCAGCCGGATGCCGTCCAGGCGACGGCCGGTGACCAGCGCGATCAGCCCGTGCCCGCCCTCGTGCGCGATGGTGACGGCGTTGCGCGACAGCCGCCAGGCGGTGTGCGGGACGACGGCGCCCAGCGCGAGCACCGCCGTGGCGATCACCAGCCAGAGCGAGGGATCGGGCTGGGTCCCGAACACGCGGCTCCATATGTCCGTGAGGTGGTCGGTGTCCATGTCTCCCCTTCGTGTGGCATGGCAGTGTGGCATGCATGTGCGGTAGGTATGCAGCGAGTCGACGCCCCGAGGAGCTGGTGGGGTTCTTCGGCGTTCAGCAGTGGGAGCCGACGGAGACCCTGGCGCCGAGTTGGAACGTGGCCCCGACGGACCCGGTGCACGTGGTGCTCGAACGCCCCCTCAAGGGCGCGGCGGCCGAGGCGTTCCCGCCGGGCAGCCCGGTGCGCCAGCTGCGGGCGCTGAAGTGGGGCCTGGTCCCCTCGTGGTCGAAATCACCCGAGGCCGCGGCAAAGATGATCAATGCGCGGGCCGAGACGGTGCACGAGAAGCCGTCCTTCCGGCAGGCCTTCGCGACCCGTCGGTGCCTGCTGCCCGGAGACGGGTATTTCGAGTGGGTCACCGACCCCGCGGAGCGGCAGCTGGAGGAGCAGGGCAAGAAGAAGCGGCCCCGTAAGCAGCCGTATTTCGTGAGGCCGGCGGACGGCTCCGTGATGGCGATGGCCGGGCTGTACGAGTTCTGGCGGGACCGTACGCTGCCCGGAGATCACCCGCTGGCCTGGTGGGTGACCTGCACCGTGGTCACGACCGAGGCCGAGAGCACACCGCTCGCCGGGGCGGCCGGCGACGCCGGGCCGCAGTCGCTGGCCGACATCCATCCCCGGATGCCGCTGGTGCTGACCCCGGACCGCTGGGACGCCTGGCTCGACCCGGCCCGTACCGACCCGGACGCGGTGCGCGAGCTGCTGGCGCCGCCGCCGGCCGGGCTGATGCGCGCCCACCCCGTCCCCACCGAGGTCAGCAATGTCCGCAACAACGGGCCCGAGCTGGTCACCGAGCTCGACGGACCCGAGGTGGGCACCCTGTTCTGACCGCCGCGCGGCCCGCCGCGGTGACCTTCCCGCCGTGGCGCGGGCAGGATGGGCGTATGAGCACTGGGGCGATGGAGACCGAGACGGTCGTGACACCGGCGGGCGACGCTCGGATCACCTGGTACCGGGAGGCGAAGCCGGCGCGGGCCGTGGTGGCACTGAGCCATGGCGCCGGCGGCGGCATCGAGGCGCGTGACCTGCGGGCCCTGGCGGCCGCGCTGCCGGCCCGCGGCTACCCCGTGGCGCTGGTCGAGCAGCCGTGGCGGGTGGCGGGCAAGAAGCTGGCACCCGCGCCGAAGACCCTGGACACCGGCTGGACCGCGCTGTGGCCGGCGCTGGAGAAGCCGGGACTGCCGGTGGTCGCCGGGGGTCGGAGCGCCGGGGCCCGGGTGGCCTGCCGTACCGCACGGGAGCTGGGAGCCCAGGCCGTACTGGCGCTCAGTTTCCCGCTGCACCCGCCAGGCAGGCCGGAGAAGTCCCGGGCGGACGAGCTGACCGGCGCCGGGGTGCCGACGCTGGTCGTCCAGGGCGGCCGGGATCCGTTCGGCCGGCCGGAGGAGTTCCCGCCGGGGACGGAGATCACCGAGGTGGCACACGGTGACCACGGCTTCGCGGTGCCGAAGAAGGCGGGTGTCGGCGAGGCGGAGTCGATGGCCGTGATCGCGGACGCGGTGGCGGTCTGGCTGGACGGGATGTTCGGCTGACGGGCCGGGCCCGCCGTTGCGGACCGGGGAAAGCCGGGGCGGACCGGGGAAAGCCGGGGCGGACCGGGGAAGGCCGGGGCGGACCGGCGCGGGCAGCAACGGCGGGCCCGGCGGCCGGGACCGGTCCGGGGTGGCCGGCCTGCGGTCCGGCAGGCTCCGGCGGCCGGTCGAGCGGGCGGCGGGACGGCCGGGCGGCCGGGGCAGCACCCCGCGCGCCGTGAGGCCGGCCGGGCCAGCACCCCGCGCGCGTGAGGCCGGCCGGCTCAGCCGTCCTGTCCGCGCGGGCGGGCCCGGACGTGCATCCGCTCGCCCTGTCTGCCGAAGAGGCTCAGCAGCTCCACCGATTCGTCGCCCGCGGGCCCGAACCAGTGCGGCAGCCGGGTGTCGAACTCCGCCGCCTCCCCGGCCCGCAGCTCCACCTCGCGGTCGGCGAGCAGCAACAACAGCCGGCCGGACAGCACGTACAGCCACTCGTAGCCCTCGTGCGTACGCTGCTCCCGCGGGCCGCCCACCGGGTCCAGGATCAGCTTGAACGCCTGCAGCGCGCCCGGCTGGCGGGTCAGTGGGACCGCCGTCCTGTCCCCCAGCCGCATGGGTGCCGCCCGCACCCGTGGATCGCCGACCTCCGGCGCCCCCACCAGCTCGTCCAGCGGCACCTGATGGGCCTGTGCCAGCGGCAGCAGCAGTTCGAGGGTGGCCTTGCGGCCGCCGGACTCCAGGCGCGACAGGGTGCTCACCGAAATGCCGGTCGCCTCGGAGAGCGCGGTCAGCGTCACCCCGCGCTCCTGGCGCAACCGCCGCAGCCGCGGGCCCACCTCCGTGAGCACTCGCTCGTATGCGTTGTCGTTCACCCTTCTATTGCTGAAGCGGCAAGCAGCTTTGTCAACCCGTCCAGGCGTCCCGAGGAGCCCGCCGGACTCCGCCGGGAAGCCGCTCGCGCCGTCCGCAGGGGCATCCGCCGCGAAGGCCGGCCGGAATTCCGTCCGAAGCCTTGACAGCGGACCGGGAATGCCGCGGCGGATGCGGCTGTTGTGCCATGCGTAGTACTCGAGTACGTCCGGTGAAGCACGAGGAATGGGAGTCCGCCGCATGGGAATCGCTTGCCCGGCCCGCCCGGCCGCCGACCTGCCGTGGTCGCAGATGCAGGTGACGCAGCCCGCCCTGGCTGGAGCGGCGGCGGCACCGGATCGTCGTCTATTCTCCGAATCGGGTGGGTCCGCATCCGGATCCAGGACGGTGTTGGAGGAGGTGGGTCCGGTCACCGGTACCGACGCAGGGACCGACGGCACGGCTGAGGAGAAGGCCCAGGAGAGCGCGGTCGAGCGCAATGCGCGCTTCGAGCGGGATGCGCTCACCTTCCTGGACCAGATGTACTCCGCCGCGCTGCGCATGACGCGCAACCCGGCCGACGCGGAGGACCTGGTGCAGGAGATGTACGCCAAGGCGTATGCGTCCTTCCACCAGTTCCGGGAGGGCACCAACCTCAAGGCGTGGCTCTACCGCATTCTCACGAACACCTTCATCAACTCCTACCGCAAGAAGCAGCGTGAGCCCCAGCGCAGTGCCGCCGAGGAGATCGAGGACTGGCAGCTGGCACGCGCCGAGTCGCATATGTCGACGGGGCTGCGCTCCGCCGAGTCGCAGGCGCTCGACCACCTCCCCGACTCGGACGTGAAGGCCGCGCTCCAGGCGATCCCCGAGGAATTCCGTATCGCGGTATACCTGGCGGACGTGGAGGGCTTTGCGTACAAGGAGATCGCGGACATCATGGGGACACCCATCGGCACGGTGATGTCCCGTCTGCACCGCGGTCGGCGCCAACTGCGCGGCATGCTGGAGGATTACGCCCGTGAGCGCGGGCTGGTCCCGGCGGGGGCGGCGGCCGGTGACCCGCAGGCCGCGCAGACGTCGGACGCGCACGACCGGAAAGGCTCTGGATCATGAGCTGCGGAGAGCCGCACGAGAAGGACTGCTCAGAGGTCCTTGATCACCTCTATGAGTATCTCGACCGGGAGATGCCCGCCGGGGAGTGCGCAGATTTCCAGGTGCATCTCGACGAATGCTCGCCGTGCCTGGAGAAGTACGGCCTGGAGCAGGCCGTCAAGAAGCTCGTCAAGCGCTGCTGCGGGCATGACGACGTCCCCAGCGATCTGCGCTCCAAGGTCATGGGCCGGATCGAGCTCATCCGGGCCGGGGAGACCGTCCCCGAGGTGAGCGTGCTCGAACAGGCCAAGAAGGACCAGGCGCAGCGCGAGCAGGCAGATGCCGCGGTGTCCGCAGCGGAGGAGGGGACCGGTCCGGCCGACGCGACCGGCTCCACCGATGCACGTACCGAGGCCGCACGGGCCGAATAACGCGGCACGTCACCCCAAGGGGTGAGGGGTGGGGCGATCGTCCCGCCCGATCCGCTGATCCGCCTTCCCCGGCGTCCCAGCCCCTCTATTCTCACCGACCCGAGCGCACTGCGGATGCAGTGCGACGGGGGCCCCGGCTCCGCACGAGCCCGGGGGAGCGGTGGGCAGGGTGAGGAGGGCGCGATGCGAGGGCTTCCGACGGCCGCACGAGGGTATATCGGCTGCGCCGCGCTGGCCGCGGCGCTGTGTACCGCCCCCGCGGTGGGGCTCGGTGCCGACGCCCCCTGGAGCAGCGCCCTCGCCCTGGCCACCCTGTACGGACTGTGCGAACTGCTGCGCCGCTGGCCGCCGCCGGGCGGGCGGGTCCCGTACGGCACGGTCTCCGGGGTGCCTGGGGGATTTCCCGCCGGATGGGCCAGCCCCGTCCTGCTCGCCGGGGTCTTTCTGCTGCCGCCGCCGCTGGCCGCGCTGGCCGCCGTCCCCGGGGCCGTGATCGCACCGGTCCAGCCACGCTCCGCCGCCGCCCGCAGGCTCTGGCACGCCGCCGAGCTGGCACTGGCCTGCTGGGCGGCCGCCCAGGTCTTCCGGGCCCTCGGCCACCACCCGCTGTCCGCACCGCAGTTCCCCGTGGTGCTGCTGCCTGCCACGGCGGCCGCGGCCGCCTTCGGCGTGGTGCTCGCGGCGCTCGACGGCGGAGTGCTGGCGGCCGCCGAGCGGCACCCCGTACGCACCGCCTGGCGCGGGCTGCTGAGCCGCTCACCGGTGCCGCATCTGGTGCACGGCCTGGCCGGGCTGATGATGGCGGTCCTGTGGTGCAGCTCGTACGGGCCGCCGGCGGCGCTGCTGGTACTGCTGCCGATGTACCTCTCCTGCTGGGTCTTCGCCCAGTACCACCGGGAACGCGCCGCCCATCAGGCCACCATCCGCGCCCTCGTCCAGGCCGTGGACATCAAGGACCGCTACACCCGCGGGCACAGCGAACGGGTCGGGCGCGCCTCGGTGATGATCGCCCGGGAGCTGGGCATGGCGGAGGACCGTATGGAGGCGCTGCGGTTCGCCGGCATCCTGCACGACGTCGGCAAACTCGGCGTCCCCACCCGGCTGTTGCGCAAGGACGGGCCGCTGACGCCACCGGAGCGCCGGGTCATCGAGCTGCACCCCGAGTACGGACACGAGATCGTGCGCGGCATCGGCTTCCTGGAGGAGGCGCGGGCGGCGATCCTGCACCACCACGAGCGGCTGGACGGCAGCGGCTACCCCTACGGGCTGAGGGGGCATCACATCCCGGAATTCGCACGGGTGGTGGCGGTCGCCGACGCCTTCGACGCGATGACCTCGACCCGTTCCTACAGCCGCGCCAGGCCGGTGCCGGTGGCCGTCGCGGAGCTGCGCAAGTGCGCCGGTACGCAGTTCGATCCGCGGATGGTCCGCGCGCTGGTGGCCTCGCTCGACCACTACGGCTGGCATCCGGATCTGGTGACGGCGGCGGACGCGGAGCCCGGCACGGGGCGTTCCGGGCGGGGAAACGTCACGCCGCAGGACGCCGGGGGCGGGGCGCCCGAGCCGGTGGCGCCCGAGCCGCGGCCCGAACGGGCCGGGCGGGACGGTGTGCGGTGAGCGGCGCCCCGGAGGAGCCCCGGCGGGTACGGGCGGCCGGGCGCCGGGCGGCAACGGCCCGCGCGACCGGCGCCCCGCGCACCGCGGTGCCCGGCGCATGCGGCAGCACCGTCGTCGCCGCGGTCTACGCCCCGGCCGCCGCGCTGGCGTGCTGGTCGCTGGGCCGGACGCTGTGGGACGGCCTGGCCGAGCCCGGGATCGCGCTGGCCTTCGGGGTGCTGATCACGGTGGGCGAGCTGGTGGGCCGGGGCCCCGCCCCGGCGGCCGGGGGCGCACGGCTGCCGGGGGCGCGGGAAGGCGCACCGCTCGGCGCGGCCGGCGCCCTCGCCTACGCCCTGCTCGGTGAGGCCGGCGGACGGCCGACGACCCATGGTGTCCCCCAGACCGTGGCCGTGGTCCTGGCGGCCGGCCTGGTCGGCATCGTCCCGCAGCTCGCGCGCGGCCAGGGACCGGTGCTCGACCACCTGGCACGCCGGGTGCTGACCACCGGCTTCGCCGCCACCTGCTTCCAGCCCCTCTACAACACCGGGACGCTGGGCTCCTGGGTGGCCTCCGGGCCGGTCTACCCGCTCTTCCTGATCGGCCTGCTGGCGCTGACCGCGCTGTGCGACGCGGTCCTGGTGGCCGCGCTCGCGCGGGCCCGCACCGGCTGGCCGTACGGGCCGCTGCTGCGCGACGAGTTGCGGGCGCTGCTCGGCATCGGGTCGGCGATCTGTGCCACCGGGGTGGTCATCCCGCTGGGCACCGCGGTCGCCGGCCTGTGGGCGCTGCCGGTGTTCTGTCTGCCGCTGCTGCTGACCCAGTTCGCCTTCCGCCGGTTCGCGGCCGTCCGTACCACCTACCACCAGACCATCGCCTCGCTGGCCCGTTCCACCGAGATCGCCGGCTACACCCCGCACGGCCATGCCCGCCGGGTGGCCGCGCTCAGCCGCGCCGTGGGCCGTGAACTCGGCCTGAACGAAACGGATCTGGACGTGCTCGAACATGCCGCGCTGATGCATGACATCGGCCAGCTCTCGCTGCTGGATCCGGTGCCGGACGGGGCGACCGCGCCGCTGCCGCCCGCCGAACAGCGCCGGATCGCGCTGCTGGGCGGCGCCGTGGTCCGGCAGACCGGCGTCCCCGCGGAGGTCGCGGTGATCGTCGAGCGGCAGGCCGATCCGTACCGCGAGCAGCCGGTCACGGCACGTATCGTCCGCACCGTCAACGCCTACGACGACCTGTCGGGGGAGTCCGCGGGACCGGGCGGCCCGCTGCGCGCGCTGGAGCGGCTGCGGCTGGCCACCGCGCGGGACCACGAGCCCCGCGTCGTCGAAGCGCTGGCCAGGGTCCTGGCCTGCGACGGCCGGGCCGGGTGAGACCACCGGGCCGGGTGAGGCGACTGGCTGAGGGGGCGCGCGGCGGCTGTGCCCGCTCTCCCCTCTTACGGATCTTACGGAACGCCCTTTCTCGGCGCCTATATCCCGACAATGCCGGAAACGGTCGGTGACGGACGCGCGGCGGCCCCCTGGAGACGTCCTGGCGACGCCCCACCCGCCCCAGCCGCCACACCCCCGCCGTTGAGCCTCCGCACGGCCCCGGAGGTCGTGGAACCCATGGGTAATGAGCGCCCTCCGAGATGGGCATGGTTGGATGCGAAGGGAGCCCCTCTCAGGGGATTCAGGGGGTCGGCGAAGGGCAAGGAGCCGCAGGGGACCGGCAAACCAGGCTGAGCCCGACGGCAATCTGTGGCAGGTTGTCGAGTGGGCCCCTCAGAAGGCCCCGGGCGCCCCTCGGGACACCTCCGGAGCGGCATCAAGAGCAACCAGCAGGCGGGAATCGTGAGGATCTTCGGCAAGGTACGGCACCGGCCCTCCGCCTCGTGGCGGCAGGCGACCGACCGCGCTTTCACGCTGATCGGCGACGGCCGTTACGAGGACGCGGGGGCGCTCCTCACGCGCGCCGCGGACATGGAGCCGTGGCTCTCGGAGTCCTGGTTCAACCTGGCGCTGCTGCACAAGTTCCGGCACGACTGGGAGCAGGCCCGGGCCGCCGGACTGCGCGCGGTCGCGCTGCTGGACCGCGAGACCGGGGCGCCCGACTGGTGGAACGTCGGCATCGCCGCCACCGCCCTGCAGGACTGGCCGCTGGCCCGCCGCGCCTGGCAGGCGTACGGCCTCAAGGTCCCCGGCGGGGGTTCGCCCTCCGGCGAACCGCTCGGTATGGCCCTGGGCAGCGCCGCGGTCCGGCTCTCCCCGGAGGGCGAGGCCGAGGTCGTCTGGGGCCGCCGGCTGGACCCGGCCCGTATCGAGGTGCTGTCGATCCCGCTGCCGTCCTCCGGGCGGCGCTGGGGCGAGGTGGTGCTGCACGACGGCGTCCCGCACGGCGAGCGGACCACCGCCGCGGGCCCCTCGTACCCGGTCTTCGACGAGATCGAGCTGTGGGCGCCGTCCCCGGTCCCCACCTGGGTGGTGCTCCTGGAGGCCGCCGCGGAGGCCGACCGGGACGCCCTGGAGCGGCTGGCGGCCGATGCGGGCTTCGCCGCCGAGGACTGGTCGTCCTCGGTGCGGCTGCTGTGCCGTACGTGCTCGGAGAGCCGGATGCCCAGCGACGAGGGCGAGGGCGAGCACCTCGACCCGCACGACCACAGTGAGCCCGGCCACCCCGGACCGCTCGGCCACCGCACCGCGGGCTCCGGCTCGCTGTGGGTGCCGGAGCGCGAGTGCGGTATCGCGGCGCCGTCCGCCCTGGTACGCGGCCTGCTGGACGGCTGGGTCGCGGACAGCCCGGACACCCGGGAATGGCGCGATCTTGAAGAGGTCTGCTGAGGGTCCCGTCGCGCCCCCGTAGGCTGTGGGGCGACTATTCAGGGTTTTCAGGAAGGCGTACGGCGGAGATGGCCCAGCAGCCTGTGTTTGATCAAGACGGTGACCGGCGCGTGGACGAGGAGTTCATCGACGACGTCACGGACGCCGGGGAGCGGGAGACCGCGTACCGCGAGCGCGGCACCTCGCGGCCCATCACGGTCGTCGGCAATCCGGTGCTCCACAAGGAGTGCAAGGACGTCACGGCGTTCGACGACGAGCTCGGCCGGCTCATCGACGACATGTTCGCCAGCCAGCGCACCGCCGAGGGCGTGGGCCTGGCCGCCAACCAGATCGGTGTGGACCTCAAGGTCTTCGTCTACGACTGCCTGGACGACGAGGGCGTCCGGCACGTGGGGGCGATCTGCAACCCCGTCCTGGACGAGCTGCCCGCCGAGCGCCGGATCCTGGACGACTCCAACGAGGGCTGCCTGTCCGTGCCCGGCGCCTACGCCGAGCTGGCCCGCCCCGACTACGCCGTGGTCCGCGGCCAGGACGCCAAGGGCGAGCCGATCGCGATCCGGGGCACCGGCTACTTCGCGCGCTGCCTGCAGCACGAGACCGATCACCTCTACGGCTACCTCTACATCGACCGGCTCAGCAAGCGGGACCGCAAGGACGCCCTGAAGCAGATGGCCGAGCGGGAGCCCCGCTACCCCGTCGTCGCCAACGACTGAGGCGTCGCCAACGACTGAGGCGTCGCCAACGACTGAGGCGTCGCCAACGACTGAGGCGAGCGGGCGCCCGGCTGCCGGCCGGGCGCCCGTCCGCGTCACGACGGCTGCTGGTAGGCCTGCCAGACCTTCGGCGGGAGGGCCGTCCCCAGCCCGCTCTTGGCACCGCCGACGCCCTGCATCGGCAGCAGCGCGGGGGCGCCCGCCTTGTTGCGGAACATGGTGATGGCGGTGGTCGGCTCATTGCCGTCACTGGCGCCGGGCGCGCTGCCGGGGTTGGTCCACTGCCACTTCTTCGCATCGGCATCGGCACCGGGACTGACGACCCGGCCCGTGGTGCGGGGGCTGCCGATGAACCACGCCGACTTCTTCCGGTCGTCCGGCTCCGCCCTGCCGGCCGCGACCGGCAGCGCGGGCTTGCCTTCCGGCATCCCCAGCGTGCGCCAGCCCACCTGCTCCAGGGTGCTCGACACCTCCTCGGCCACCTTGTCGTCGAGGACCTGCTCCGGCTCCGGGCGCTCGAAGCCGGGCAGCTGCTTGCCGCCGTAGGTCATCCGGGACACCGAATACGGCTCGACGTGCAGCCCGCCGTTGGCGAACGTCGTGTAGGCGCTCGCCATCCGGATCGCACTGGGGGCGGAGGTGCCCAGCGGGAACGTCTGCTCCAGGCGCGCCATGCTCTCCTTGCGCAGCCCCGAGGCCACCGCGACATCCCGGAGCCGCTCCAGCCCGATACGCTGCCCGGCCTGCACGAACGGCGGGCTCTGGCCCTTCACCAGGGCCTCGCTCAGATCCCCGGCACCGGTCTGGGGGCCGCCCGTCGGGGATGCCGTGGCGTCCTCGGATTGGTCCAGGTCGTAGACCTGATCCTGGAGTGCGGCCGCCAGCACGAACGGCTTGAAGGCGGAGCCGGCCGGGACCGCCGTGGTGTCCGCGTTGTTGCTGAAGTGCTTGGTGGCGTCCGCCCCGCCGTACAGCGCGACGATCGCCCCGTCCTTGGGGCGCACGGAGGCCGCGCCGAACTCCACAAAGGTATCGGCCGTGCGCTGCTTCGGATGGATGTTCTTCCGACGGGTATCGGTGACGGCCTTTTCCAGGCGCTGTGTGCGCTGTTTGTCGAACGTGGTGTGAATGCGGTAGCCGCCGCGTGCCAGATCCTTGTAGGTCAGGCCCGTACTGGCCTTGACGAACTTGTTGGCGACATCGATGAGATAGCCGGTCTGGCCGGCCTGGCTGGTGGGTTTCGACAACTTCCGGGGCTCCGGGAAGGTGTGGTACTTCGCCCGCTGCTTCTCGCTCATCTTGCCGGTGGCGACCTGCCGGTCGAGTATCCACTTCCAGCGTGCCTCGGCCCGCTGGTGATTGGCCTTGCTCAGCCCCGGATCGTACTCCTCCGAGCCCTTCAACACGGCTGCGAGCAGGGCGGACTGACTGGGATTCAGGTCCTTGGCGGCCACGCCGTAAAATGCGTGGGCGGCGGCCTCGATGCCATAGGAATCACGGCCGAACCAGCTGGTGTTGAGATATCCGCGCAGAATGTCCTGCTTGGACTTCTGGTTGCTCACCTTCAGCGCGATGATGAATTCTTTCACCTTGCGGGTGAGCGTCTGGTCCTGTGAGAGATAGGTGTTCTTCACATACTGCTGGGTGATGGTGGAGCCGCCCTGGGTGTCCCCGCCGGAGACCGTGCTGACCAGGGCGCGGCCGATGCCCTTGAGGGAGACCCCCGAGTCGCTGTAGAACGTGGCGTTCTCCGCCGCGATCACCGAGTTCTCGACGGAGTCGGCGACCTTGTCGAGACTGACGTTCTGCCGGTTGACGGCACCCACGCTCACCATCGGGCTGCCGTCCGACCAGTAATAGACGGTGGCCTCCTGGCCGGCCAGCGCGTTCTCGTCGGGAATGTCGATCTTCGTGTAGACCACGGCAAACGCCCCGGCCAGGCCCAGGATGCCGAGCGAGAGGACGCCGAGCCACTGGCGCCAGGACGGCAGCCAGCGGCGTGGGCCCGTACGCCCCTGCCGCGGATAGTCGAGGAACCGGCGACGCACCCGGCGACGCCCCTTCGTACCCTTCATGCCCGGATAGATGCGGTGCTCATGGCTCCGGTTGTCGAGCTAACAGAACGCTCACAATCGGCGTGCCACCAGGGGGAAGAGGCGTCGCGGATGCTGGGTGAAGACGCTGCCTAGAAGTCGTCGTCGAAGGAGACCGAACCCTCGACGGCGACCTGGTAGGCGGACGCCCGGCGCTCGAAGAAGTTGGTCAGCTCCTGGACGTTCTGCAGCTCCATGAAGGAGAACGGGTTCTCCGAGCCGTAGACCGGCGCGAAACCGAGCCGCTGCAGCCGCTGGTCCGCGACGCACTGCAGATACTCGCGCATCGAGGCGGTGTTCATGCCCGGCAGGCCCTCACCGCACAGATCGCGGCCGAACTGCAGCTCCGCCTCGACGGCCTCCTTGAGCATCTCGGTGACCTGCTGCTCCAGCTTGTCGTCGAAGAGGTCGGGCTCCTCCTCGCGGACGGTGTCCACCACCGAGAACGCGAACTCCATGTGCATGGACTCGTCGCGGAAGACCCAGTTGGTGCCGGTGGCCAGCCCGTGCAGCAGCCCGCGGGAGCGGAACCAGTACACGTAGGCGAAGGCGCCGTAGAAGAACAGCCCCTCGATGCAGGCCGCGAAGCAGATGAGGTTGAGCAGGAAGCGGCGCCGGTCGGCCTTGCTCTCCAGCCGATCGATCTTCTCGACCGAGTCCATCCACTTGAAGCAGAACTGGGCCTTCTCCCGGATGGACGGGATGCTCTCCACGGCCGTGAAGGCGGCGGCGCGGTCGTCCGGGTCGGGAAGGTAGGTGTCCAGCAGCGTCAAGTAGAACTGGACGTGCACGGCCTCCTCGAAGAGCTGACGGCTCAGGTACAGCCGCGCCTCGGGGGAGTTGATGTGCTTGTAGAGCGTCAGCACGAGGTTGTTGGCGACGATCGAGTCACCGGTCGCGAAGAACGCCACCAGCCGGCCGATCATGTGTTGCTCACCCGGGGAGAGCTTGGCGAGGTCGGCGACGTCGGAGTGGAGGTCGACCTCCTCCACGGTCCAGGTGTTCTTGATGGCGTCCCGGTAGCGGTCGTAGAAGTCCGGGTACCGCATCGGACGCAGGGTCAGCTCGAAGCCCGGGTCGAGGAGGTTCTTCGTGCCGGTGGTGGCGGTGTGGGCCGCTGCGGCATTCGTTTCGGGTGCGGTGGTCTGGTCGGTGGTCATTACTGGCAGGCCTCGCAGGACTCGGGGTTTTCCAGGGAGCAGGCGACCGCCTCGGGGTCGGTGGCCTGCTGCGGTACGGGGGCGGTGGCGGCGGCCGCGCCGCCGCGCGCGGACTGGGCAATCCGGGTCGCCGGACGGGAGCGCAGGTAGTACGTCGTCTTGATGCCGCGCTTCCAGGCGTAGGCGTACATCGAGCTGAGCTTGCCGATGGTCGGCGACGCCATGAAGAGGTTCAGCGACTGGCTCTGGTCGAGGTAGGGCGTACGGGCCGCGGCCATGTCGATCAGCGCGCGCTGCGGGATCTCCCAGGCCGTGCGGTACAGCGCCCGGATCTCCTCGGGGATCCACTCGACGTCCTGCACCGAGCCGTTGGCCTCGCGCAGCGCGTCCCGGGTCGGTGCGTCCCACAGCCCCAGGGCCTTGAGCTCCTCGATCAGGTAGGCGTTGACCTGGAGGAACTCACCGGACAGCGTCTCGCGCTTGAAGAGGTTGGAGACCTGCGGCTCGATGCACTCGTACACGCCCGCGATCGAGGCGATGGTCGCGGTCGGTGCGATCGCCAGCAGCAGCGAGTTGCGCATACCGGTCGTGGCGATCCGGGTGCGCAGCGCCGCCCAGCGGTCCGCCCAGCGGGGCTCGGCGTTCGGGTAGTGGTCCGGGTGCAGCACGCCGCGGGCGGTGCGGGTCGCGGACCACGCCGGGTGCGGGCCGTGCCGCTCGGCGAGGTCGGCCGACGCCTCGTAGGCGGCGAGCATGATCCGCTCGGAGATACGGGTCGACAGCTCCTGCGCCGCGGGCGAGTCGAAGGGCAGCCGCAGCCGGAAGAAGACGTCCTGGAGGCCCATCAGGCCCAGGCCGACCGGGCGCCAGCGGGAGTTGGAGGCGCCGGCCTGCTCGGTCGGGTAGAAGTTGATGTCCACCACGCGGTCGAGGAAGGTGACGGCGGTGCGGACGGTCGCGTCCAGCCGCTCCCAGTCCATCTCGCCGTTGTCCCCCAGGTGGGCCGCGAGGTTGACCGACCCCAGGTTGCAGACCGCGGTCTCCCCGTCGTTCGTCACCTCCAGGATCTCCGTGCACAGGTTGGAGGAGTGCACGACCTGGCCGGGCTCGGCGGTCTGGTTGGCGGTGCGGTTGGCGGCGTCCTTGAACGTCATCCAGCCGTTGCCGGTCTGCGCCAGGGTGCGCATCATGCGGGAGTACAGCACCCGGGCAGGGATCTGCTTGAGCGCCCGGCCGTCGGCCTCCAGCTTGCGGTAGGCCGCGTCGAACTCGTCGCCCCACAGGTCCACCAGCTCGGGGGCGTCCGAGGGCGAGAACAGCGACCAGTCGGCGTCCGCCTCCACCCGGCGCATGAACTCGTCCGGGATCCAGTGCGCGATGTTCAGGTTGTGCGTACGGCGCGCCTCCTCACCGGTGTTGTCGCGCAGCTCCAGGAACTCCTCGATGTCCGCGTGCCAGGTCTCCAGGTAGACACAGGCGGCGCCCTTGCGCCGGCCGCCCTGGTTCACGGCCGCGACCGAGGCGTCCAGCGTGCGCAGGAACGGCACGATGCCGTTGGAGTGCCCGTTGGTGCCCCGGATCAGCGAACCGCGGGCGCGGATACGGGAGTACGAGAGGCCGATGCCGCCCGCGTGCTTGGAGAGCCGCGCGACCTGGTGGTACCGGTCGTAGATCGAGTCCAGCTCGTCCAGCGGCGAGTCCAGCAGGTAGCAGGACGACATCTGCGGGTGGCGGGTACCGGAGTTGAACAGGGTGGGGGAGGACGGCAGGTAGGACAGCGAGCTGGTGAGGCGGTAGAGCTCGGCGACGTCGTCCAGGGCGCGCTCGCTGTGGTCCTCGGCGAGGCCGCAGGCCACCCGCAGCAGGAAGTGCTGGGGCGTCTCGATGACCTGACGGGTGGTGGGGTGCCGCAGGAGGTAGCGCGAGTGCAGGGTGCGCAGCCCGAAGTAGCCGAACCGGTCGTCGGCGCCGTCGGCCAGCGCCTTGTCGACCAGCGCGTCCAGACGGGCCGCATGGGTCCGCACGAACTCCGCGGTCTCGTCGGCGATCAGCCCCTCGCGGTGGCCGACCTCGACGGAGGCGGAGAAGGCGACCGCCCCCTGTCCGGCTGCCTCCTCCGCGATGGCGAGGGTGAGCAGCCGCGCCGCGAGCTTGGAGTACTGCGGCTCGTCACCGATCAGACCGGCCGCGGCATCGGTGGCCAGCGACCGCAGTTCGGCCTCGTCGGAGCCGGCGTGCCGGCCGCGCAGGGCGGCGGCGGCCACCTTGCCGGGGTCGGTCGCGGTCAGGTCCTCGGTCAGCTGGGTCAGGGTGCGCAGCAGGGCGACACCCGGCCCGTCCTCGCCCGGTCCGCCGTCGGCGGAACCGGGAGGCGTGGCCACCACGGGCGGCACGACCTCGGCGTCTGACGCGGGCTCCGTTGGCGCGATGGTCACGTGGTGCTCTCCCTCACTCGGCGGGGACCAGGAGGGAGGGGCGACGGGCGCACGCGGGCATGCGGCACCCCGTGATGTCAGGGGTGCGCGGGCACACCGCGCGGCGTCCACCGGCCCAACCCTCGGGGCCCGGACGTATCGACACCCGCACCCATGGCGGTGCGGACGTACCATCGGCAGGTCCTCGGACTACACGAGCGCACGCCGGAGCCGGTGTCCGGCCGGTCGAGCGCGCTCTCACACCGTTGCGGGACAGTTCCGGATTCCCACCGGATTCCCCTGCGGCGACAGCGAGGACGAGCATACATGTGGTGGTGGCCCCTCAAGTGCACCCCCATATCTAGTGTGTCGTGAGTGATCACGCAGTGTCTGTCAGTGGCCTCGGCTATGGTCGGTTTCACGTTCTCTGTCCCGTCCCGCGGAAGAAGGAGAAGGCCTCATGACCGCGCTCGCCGACCGGCCGCACATCATGGAGACCGAGCATTTCGAAGAGGCCGCCCGGATACTCGCCCGCCTGGAAGAAGGCGCGCGGTTGGAACTCATCGACGGGAAGGTCAAGAGCAAGCCCATGCCGGACGGGGATCACGGTCGGATCATCCAGTGGTTGCTTCGCATCTGCATGCAGCACAGGCCGGAGCTCTTCCTCGATCCGAACCAGGGCCTGAAGGCGGAGACCTACCGGAAGGGCCGCCTGCGTCCGGACGCCTCGCTCGTGCCGTGCGAGGCCTTCGTGGGCCAGGGTGAATGGGCAGACCCCGACCCGGTGCTCATGGTCGTCGAGGTCACCTCGCACGACTCGGACACCGACCAGCGCGACCGGGTGGAGAAGCCCCGTGCGTACGCGAAGACCGGTATCCCCCTCTACCTGTTGATCGACCGCCAGGCCTGCCAGATCGTGGTCTACAGCGAACCCGATGACGGCCGCTACGAGACCGTCCATACCGTGGCGTTCGGCAAGGCGCTCCACCTCCCGGACCCCGTGGGCATCACGCTCGAAACCGAGCAGCTGAAGGACTGGGTGCACTGAACCCGCGCACGGCAACGGGCCGCCGCGCCCCCGAAGGGAACGCGACGGCCCGATGCTGAAAGCCGGCCGGCCGGTGGCTCAGTGTCCGGCCGGTGCCCCCGCTCCCGCCGTGGCGGGCGGCAGTTCGACGGCGACGTCCTTGTCACCGGCGTCCGCCGTGTAGTCGGAGGGGCTGGTCTCGTCGATGCCTTCCGGGGCCTTGACAGCCTTCAGGACGAAGGTCAGGACGACGGTCACCACCACGTTCAGCACAAAGGCGGTCAGACCGATGTAACCGATCTCACCGATACCGGGGATCTCCTTGCTGGAGCCGCCGAAGTGCGCCTGGGTCGGGCTGGCGACGCCGTAGGCCGCGAGCGTGCCGTAGAGCATGCCGACCGCCCAGCCGGCCAGCAGCGCCCAGCGGTGGAACCAGCGGGTGAACAGCCCGCCGACCAGGGACGGCATGGTCTGCAGGATCCAGATGCCGCCCAGCAGCTGGAAGTTGATCGCGACCGTCTTGTCCATGGTGAGGACGAAGGCCAGCGCGCCGACCTTCACCAGCAGCGAGACCAGCTTGGCGACCTTGTGCTCCTGTTCGGGAGTGGCGCCGGGCTTGAGGAAGTCCTTGTAGACGTTGCGGGTGAAGAGATTGGCCGCGGCGATCGACATGATGGCCGCGGGCACCAGTGCGCCGATGCCGATCGCGGCGAACGCCACCCCGGAGAACCAGCTCGGGAACATGTCCTCGAACAGCTGCGGGATGGCCAGCTGCGGGTTGCCCTGGATGTCCGTGCCGGCCTTGATCGCCATGAAGCCGAGCAGCGCCAGCAGGCCCAGCATGAGGGAGTACAGCGGCAGGATGGTGGTGTTGCGGCGGATCACATTGCGGCTGCGCGACGACAGCGTCGCGGTGATCGAGTGCGGGTACATGAAGAGCGCCAGCGCCGAGCCGAGCGCCAGGGTCGCATACGCCCACTGGGCGTTGGGCCCGCTGGTCAGCTCACCGCGTGGCTTGCCGGGGACGGCGCCGGGCTCGGCCAGTGCCTTGCCGGCCGAATCGAAGATCGCGTCGAAGCCGCCCAGCTTGGCCGGGATGTAGATGATCGCCACGGCGATGACGAGATAGATCAGCCCGTCCTTGACGAACGCGATCAGTGCCGGCGCCCGCAGCCCCGAGGAGTAGGTGTAGGCGGCCAGTACGGCGAACGCGATCAGCAGCGGCAGGTCCTTGACGAACCAGTTGGTGTGCTCGCCGCCGCCGATGCCCATCACGTCCAGGACGGCCTGGATGCCGACCAACTGGAGGGCGATGTACGGCATCGTGGCCAGGATGCCGGTGAGCGCCACGGCCAGCGACAGGCCCTTGGAGCCGAAGCGGCCGCGGACGAAGTCGGAGGTGGTGACGTACCCGTGCTTGTGCGAGACCGACCACAGGCGGGGGAGGAAGGTGAAGATCAGCGGGTAGACCAGGATCGTGTACGGCACGGCGAAGAAGCCGGCCGCACCCGCCGCGTAGATCGCCGCCGGGACGGCCACGAACGTGTACGCGGTGTAGAGGTCGCCGCCCAGCAGGAACCAGGTCACCCAGGTGCCGAAGCTGCGGCCGCCCAGTCCCCATTCGTCGAGGTTGGCGGACTGCTCGGCCTTGCGCCAGCGCGCGGCCAGGAAGCCCATGACCGTCACGGCCAGGAAGAAGAAGATGAAGACGGCCAGTGCGACGCCGTTCACGCCCTGTGTCTGGGAAGCGGCGAGAGCGCTCGTTGCGGTCGTGGTGAGAGTCACTGGGCCGCACCACCCTTGCGGGCGCGCTGCTCACGCTGCACGAGCTTGTAGGCGAGGGTCGTGAGCGCGGTCGAGATCAGCACCCACAGCATCTGGTACCAGTAGAAGAACGGGATCCCGATGAGCGTCGGCTCGATCCTGGCGTACGAGCTCACCCACAGCATCGCCACGAACGGAGCGATCAGGCAGAGCCCGGCCACCACACGCGTGGGCGTGACGACCTGTCTGCGATCCGGTGGTGCAGCTGACTGGGTCATGACCGTGGCTCCGTCCCCTGGCTGTCTCCTGTGCAATGGGCTGGAAATCTATGGCAGGGCAGTGGCACGCGTCACTAGCTGTCCGCATATCGGTATCAAGAATCCACACGGCCGCGACCTGCGCCGCCGGTCCCCACCCCCGGGACGGATCCGGCGGCGGCAGGGCAGGGGGAAGCACGGGCGGAGAGTGCTCCGCCCATGCCGTGCGGCGGGTCAGTCCGTGGGGCGGCGCAGTCGGGCGACGAACTTGTAGCGGTCGCCGCGGTAGACCGAGCGCACCCACTCCACCGGCTGCCCCTGCGCGTCGAGCGAGTGCCGGGAGAGCATCAGCATCGGCAGTCCGACGTCCGTGCCCAGCAGACCGGCCTCGCGCGGGGTGGCGAGGGAGGTCTCGATGGTCTCCTCGGCCTCCGCCAGACGGACGTCGTACACCTCGGCCAGTGCGGTGTAGAGGGAGGTGTACTTGACGAGGTTCCGGCGCAGGGCGGGGAAGCGCTTCGCGGACAGATGGGTGGTTTCGATGGCCATCGGCTCGCCGCTGGCCAGCCGCAGCCGTTCGATGCGCAGCACCCGGCCGCCGGCGGCGATGTCCAGCAGTCCGGCGAGCCGGTCGTCCGCCGTGACATAGCCGATGTCCAGCAGCTGGGAGGCCGGCTCCAGGCCCTGGGCCCGCATGTCCTCCGTATAGGAGGTCAGTTGCAGGGCCTGGGAAACCTTGGGCTTGGCGACAAAGGTGCCCTTGCCCTGGATGCGTTCGAGCCGGCCCTCGACGACCAGCTCCTGCAGGGCCTGACGCACCGTCGTCCGCGAGGTGTCGAACTCCGCGGCGAGGGTGCGTTCGGGCGGTACCGGGGTGCCGGGCGGCAGGGTCTCGGTGATTTCCAGCAAGTGCCGCTTGAGGCGGTAGTACTTGGGCACCCGTGCGGTCCGCGTGCCGCCGCTCTCGGCGCTGCTGCCCCCGTCCGTGTCCATGACCCGCCTCTCCGACTCCTGTCGTGCTGCCGTCACCGGCTCCTCCGTACGTAGCGGCTCACATCGTGGCACGGGTGGGTTTCCCGCGCTCCCTTGCAGGTCCCGGCCCGCCGGATGTCGGTCCGGTAACGGACCTGACAGCGACTCTTATACACCCTTGACACCCCAAAAGGTCTAGGCCAAGCTGCGGGCGCTGGTCTAAACCATTAAAGACCACACCCGGCCTTGGGGGGAGAGCGCGATGAAGCGTGGGCTCATAGCGGCGACGGCGGTCGCGGGAATGCTGGTGGGGGTCGGAGCCTGTGGGTCCGGCGGCGGCAAGAAGACGGGCGCGGACGGCTTCAAGGGCCAGAAGCTGACCGTCTGGGTGATGAGCGGTTCGAATCCGGCGCAGTGGACCGAGCGGGTCTCCGAGCAGTTCAAGAAGAAGACCGGTGCCACCGTCGAGTTCAAGGTCCAGCAATGGAATGGCATTCAGCAGAAGCTGAGCACCGCCCTTTCCGAGGACACCCCGCCGGACGTCGTCGAAATAGGCAACACCCAGACCGCCGCCTATGCCAAGGCCGGCGCCCTGGTCGAACTCGGCGATCTGAAGAAGGAGATCGGCGCCGACTGGAACGAGGCCATCAACAAGGCGTCGGTCGTGGACGGGAAGCAGTACGCACTGCCGTGGTTCGCCGGAAACCGTGTGGTGATGTACAACAAGAAGATCTGGGCCGAGGCCGGTCTCCGGGGAACCCCAAAGACCCGCAGTGAACTCTTCAAGGCCTTTGCCGCCATCAAGAAGAAGACCGACGCCGAGCCGCTGTATCTCCCCGGCCAGAACTGGTACTTCTTCGACGGCCTGACCATCGGCACCGGCGCCGACCTGGTGAAGCAGCAGGGCGGCAAATGGGTCTCCAACCTTGGCGACCCCAAGGTCGCCAAGGCCATGGACATCTACAAGCAGTACCAGGCCTTCAGCACCGCCCCCAAGAACAAGGACGAGGCCACCCCGCAGCAGGGTGAGGTATTCGCCAAGGGCAGGACCGGCGCCGTCATCGCCATGGGCTACGAGGCCGCCACCGCCCTCAAGGCCAACCCGAAGATGAAGAAGGACATCGGCTTCTTCACCATCCCCGGCGAGACCGCAGAAAAGCCGGAGGGTGTCTTCCTCGGCGGCTCCAACTTCGCCGTCGCCGGAATGGGCCAGAACCAGGAACTCGCCAAGGAATTCCTGAAGGTCGCGCTGTCGAAGCAGAACGACAGGCAGATGGTGAAGGAGTCCGGCTGGACTCCGAAATCCCCTGACCTGGCCGGCGCCGCACAGGAGATTCCGGCCGTGGCGGCCGCCGCGCCCGCGGCGGAGAAGTCCGGGGGCACCACACCGCTGATTCCCCAGTGGGCCGCGGTGGAGAACCTGCCGAACCCGATCAAGAGCTATATGACCGCCGTTCTGGGCGGTAAGTCCCCGGCCGATGCCGCCAAGGACATCGAGTCCGAGATCAACGCGCGGCTCGCCAAGCAGTAACGGACGCCTGGCGGGGCCGCGCGCGGGCCCCGCGCACCGGCACCACCGCACGGCGCCCCGGGCCGGCACGCGGGCACGCCGGATGCACCGAGGTCTGACGGGATCTATCGGGATCTGACGGGATACGAGGGGGAGCAGGGGCCATGGCACTGCAGCTCGACGGCGTGGTGGACCAGACCGCGCCGCGGACCGGCAAGGGCGGCGCACCGCCCACCCGGCGCGGCGGAGGCAGCCGGCGGGCCGCGCGCGGCGCCCCCTACCTCCTGCTGCTGCCGGCCCTGCTCGCGACCGCGGTCTTTCTGGGCTGGCCGATGGTCCGCAACCTCCTGCTCTCCTTCCAGAACCTCAATATGAAGGAGCTGATCCAGCACCTCACCGACTGGCGCGGAATCGGCAACTACCAGGAGATCCTGGGCAGTGAGCAGTTCTGGCGGGTCACCCTCCGCACCCTCGTCTTCACCGCGGTCAATGTCGCCCTGATCATGGTGTTCGGTGTGCTGATCGGCCTGCTGCTGGCCCGGCTCGGCAAGAAGATGCGGCTGACGCTGTCCCTCGCGCTGGTGCTGGCCTGGGCGATGCCGGTGATCGCCGCCACCACCGTCTTCCAGTGGCTCTTCGACTCCCGCTACGGCGTCGTCAACTGGCTGCTGGACAAGCTCGGCCGGCACACCATGGCCCACTACGACTGGGTCGGCAGCCAGCTGTCGACGTTCTTCGTCATCACCCTGCTCATCGTCTGGCAGTCGCTGCCGTTCGTGGCCCTCAACCTCTACGCCGCCACCACGACCATCCCCACGGAGCTCTACGAAGCGGCCAGGATGGACGGCGCCGGCACCTGGAAGGTCTTCACCTCCGTCACCTTCCCCTTCCTCAAGCCGTTCTTCCTGGCGACGACGTTTCTGGAGGTCATCTGGGTCTTCAAGGCGTTCCCGCAGATCTTCGCCATCAACGAGGGCGGCCCGGACCGGCTCACCGAAACGCTGCCGATCTACGCCTTCACCGAGGGCGTCGGCAACCTCCACTTCGGCATGGGGGCCGCGATCTCCCTGCTGACGATCGTGGTGCTGCTGGCCATGACCGCGTACTACCTGCGTCTGACGGTCAAGCAGGAACAGCAAGAGGAGAACGAGCTGTGAAGCACTCTCTCGCCGGCCGTATCCGGCCCAACGCGACGGCGGCCGTGCTCGCCCTCGGCTTCGTCTTCCCGGTCTACTGGATGTTCAGCACGGCCTTCAAGCCGACCCAGGACATCATCACCGCGGAACCCGTGTGGTTCCCCGTCCACGGCACCCTGGAACACTTCGCGACGGCCGTGCACGCCCCGGACTTCTGGATCCTGGCGGGAAACTCGGTGCTGGTGACCGTGTTCGCCGTCGGCCTCTCGCTGGTGATCGCCCTCTGCGGGGCGTTCGCTCTGACCCGGATGCGCTTCAAGGGGCGTCAGGGCATCCTGTTGACCTTCATGGTCGCCCAGATGGCTCCTTGGGAGGTCATGGTGATCTCGATCTACCTGATCGTCCGGGACGCGGACCTGCTCAACAGCCTGCTGCCGCTCACCTTCTTCTACATGCTGATGGTGCTGCCCTTCACCCTTCTGACGCTCCGTGGCTATGTCGCCGCGGTGCCCAAGGAGCTGGAGGAGTCCGCGATGGTCGACGGCTGCTCGCGACGCCAGGCCTTCCTCAAGGTCGTCTTCCCGCTGCTGGCGCCCGGCCTGATGGCCACCTCGCTCTTCGGATTCATCACCGCCTGGAACGAATTCCCGCTGGTGCTGGTCCTCAACAAGGAACCGGCCATGGGCACCCTGCCACTGTGGCTCTCGCAGTTCCAGACCCAGTTCGGGGACGACTGGGGCGCCACCATGGCCGCCGCCTCGATCTTCGCCGTGCCGATTCTGGTCCTCTTCCTGTTTCTGCAACGCAAGGCGGTCGGCGGTCTCACCTCCGGCGCAGTGAAGGGATAACGCAGCTCATGACGCCTCTCGTACGCTCCGTACGCTCCGCCGACACCCTCACCCGCGACGCCCTCGCCGTCCTCCAGCCCGGCTTCACCGGCACCACCGCGCCCGACTGGCTGCTGCGCCGGCTCGGCGAAGGCCTCGTCTCGGTCGGCCTCTTCGGCCGTAATGTCGCCGACCCGGCACAACTCGCCGCACTCACCGGCCGGTTGCGGGCCGAACGCGGGGAACTGCTCGTCGCCATCGACGAGGAGGGCGGCGATGTCACCCGCCTCGAAGTGCGCGGCGGCTCCTCCTTCCCCGGCAACCACGCGCTCGGTGCCGTCGACGACACCGCCCTGACCCGCGAGGTGGCCCGCGAAATCGGCCGCCGGCTGGCCGACTGCGGTATCAACCTCAACTGGGCCCCCTCCGCCGACGTCAATTCCAACCCCGGCAACCCGGTCATCGGCGTCCGCTCCTTCGGCGCCGATCCGGAGCTGGTCGCCCGGCACACCGCCGCCTATGTCGAGGGCCTGCAGTCCGCCGGTGTCGCCGCCTGCACCAAGCACTTCCCCGGCCACGGTGACACCGCCGTCGACTCCCACCACGACCTGCCGCGTATCGCCGCGGATCTGCCCACCCTCCAGGAACGCGAACTGGTGCCGTTCCGCGCCGCCGTCGCCGCCGGCACCCGGGCCGTGATGAGCGCTCACATCCTGCTGCCCGCCCTGGACGGTGAGCACCCGGCCACGCTCAGCCCGGCCGCGCTGCACGGTCTGCTGCGGGCCCCCGCCACCGAGGGCGGCCTCGGCTTCGACGGGCTGATCGTCACCGACGGCATGGAGATGCAGGCCATCTCCGCCACCTACGGCATCGAACGCGGCAGTGTGCTGGCCCTCGCGGCCGGTGCCGACGCCCTTTGCGTGGGCGGCGGACTGGCGGACGAGGACATCGTGCTGCGGCTGCGCGACGCCTTGGTGCGGGCGGTGCGCGACGGCGAGCTGCCGGAACAGCGGCTCGCCGACGCCGCGTCCCGGGTGCGTGCCCTGGCGGGCCGGATCCGGCGCGCGGACGTGGGGGAGGGGGCCGCGCCCGCGCCCGGTATCGGCCTCACCGCGGCCCGGCGCGCCCTGCGCCTCACCGCCGCCGGCCCGTACGAACCCCTCGCCGAGCCCGCCTACGTCGCCGCCTTCACCCCCCTCGCCAACATCGCCGTGGGCGACGAGACACCCTGGGGCGTCGCCGCCGAACTGGCCCGCCTCCTCCCGGGCACCGGAACCACCACCTGCACCGGCGAATCCGCCGCCGCGGCCGGTACCGCCGCGCTGGTCGACGGCCTGCTCACGGCGGCCGCCGGCCGCCGCCTCGTCGCCGTGGTCCGCGACGTCCACCGCCACCCCTGGATGGCCGACGCCCTCCGCGGCCTCCTCGCCGCCCGCCCCGACACCGCGGTCGTCGAAATGGGCGTCCCCCAGGCCCCACCCCAAGGCGCCCTCCACATCGCCACCCACGGCGCCGCCCGAGTCTGCGGCCAGGCCGCCGCCGAAGCCCTCACGGGCCGAAGGCCGTCGCCCGGCGAGTGATCACGCGCCCAAGGCCGGAACCGTAGCCCGGCGGGTGAATACCCTGCCGCTCGCTCGGGCATGGCGCCACAGGTCCTCTGAGCACGATGCGGCCCGTGCCCCACAGAGCCACCCGGCCGCACCCCGGCGGGACGGTCCGCCCGCAGGCTCCTCAAGGTCTGTCCGACCCCGAGGAGTCTTCGGGCAGGCGTACCGGACAGACCTCAGGGAGACACCGCTAGAGGCCCTGCCAGTCCGGCTTTGCCGCGTAGGTGGCGCGGAAGTAGTCGGCGAGCTTCAGCTTGGCGGCCGCGGCCTCGTCCACGACGACCGTCGCATGCGGGTGGAGCTGCAGTGCCGAGGCCGGGACCAGTGCGGCGACCGGGCCCTCGACGGCATGGGCCACCGCGTCGGCCTTGCCCTCGCCGGTGGCGAGCAGCACCAGATGGCGGGCCTCCAGGATGGTGCCGATGCCCTGGGTGATGACGTGGTGCGGCACCTCGTCGAGGCTGTCGAAGAACCGGGCGTTGTCCTCCCGGGTCTGCTGGGTCAGCGTCTTGATACGGGTACGCGAAGCGAGCGACGAACAGGGCTCATTGAAGCCGATGTGCCCGTCCGTGCCGATACCGAGCAGCTGGAGGTCCACACCGCCTGCCTCACGCAGCGCACGGTCGTACGCCTCGCAGGCGACCTGGACATCCTCGGCCGCACCATCGGGGCCCATGAAGGACTCCTCGCCGAGGCCGAGCGGTTCGACCACCTCGCGCAGGACCACCGAACGGTAGGACTCGGGGTGCCCGGCCGGCAGTCCGACGTACTCGTCGAGCTGGCAGATGCGCGCCCGTGAGGGGTCCACCGCACCGGCCCGGACCTTCGCCGCCAGCGCCTCGTAAATGGGCAACGGGGTGGAGCCGGTGGCCACACCGAGCAGTGCGTCGGGCTTACGGCGCACCAGGGTGGCAATGGCCTCCGCGATCAGCTCGCCGCCCGCCACGGCATCCGGAACGATGACAACTTCCACGCTTGGCCTGCCGTTCTGGAGAATGATCCATGTGGTATAGACCAATCTAGCAGAGGGGGTCACTCGGAACTCGTCGGCGCATCCGAACGGCCGGTCAAGTTTCCCCGGCGCCCGGCCTCCGAAGCCCGACGTCTGGCCTCCGACGCCCGGCCTCCGGTCCCCGACGCCCGGCCTCCGGCCCCCGACGCCCGGCCTCCGGCCCCCGACGCCCGGCCTCCGGCCCCCGACGCCCGGCCTCCGGCCCCCGACGTCCGTCCGCTCAGCTGCCCACACCGCCGGGCGGCACTCCGTCAGAGCAGTGCGCCGCCCGTCGCGTCGATCCACTGCCCCGTCACCCAACGGCTGTCGTCCGAGGCCAGGAAGGCCGCGATGTCGCCGATATCGGTGGGGTCCGCGATCCGGGCCAGCGGGGATATCTCCCTGACCCGCTGCCGCGCCGCGGTATTGGCCTCGCCCTGCAGCCATCCGGCATTCATGTCCGTGTTCACCGCCCCGGGTGCCACTGCGTTGACCGTGATCCCGCGCGGGCCCAGGTCCTTGGCGAGGGTCGAGGTGAACACATCGATGGCGCCCTTGGTCATGGCGTAGGCGATCAACTCGGGCTTGGCTGCGCCCCGCGTCAGCCCGGTCGAGGTGTTGATGATCCGCCCGCCGTCCCGCAGCCGGGGCAGTGCCTGCTGGGCGATGAAGAACGGCGCCTTCGTGTTGACCGCGAAGAGGAGGTCGAAGTCCTCCGCCGTCACCGCCTCGATCCGCTTCAGTGTGCCGTCGGCGGCCTTGTTGATCCCGGCGTTGTTGACCAGGATGTCCAGCCCCTCGGCCTGCTCGTCGAACGCGGCCCACAGCGCTTTGACGTCTCCCGGCACCCCCAGCTCGGCCTGGATGGCGAAGGCCCGGCCGCCGGCGGCCTCGATCGCCGAGACGGTCTCCTTGGCCGCGGTCCCGTCCCGGCCGTAATGCACACCGACCCGCGCGCCCTCCCTCGCCAGCCGCTCCGAGATGGCCCGGCCGATCCCCCTGCTGCCTCCCGTCACCAGTGCCGTCTTGCCGCTCAGCGCACTCATGGCAATGCCCCTCCCCGATCTGTATGCGGATGTCTCGGACGTGCAGGGAGGTGCACCGACGTGCACCGACGCACGCGACCCCGCGCCCGAGCTATTTGTGTATCGCTCGCTACAGAAAAACCGTAGCACGCGTTCCGTACCGACCGCTATAAAATTTCTGCCATGGCGACCAAGGAGACGAAACAGCGCGGGCGGCCCCGGTCCTTCGACCGCGAGACGGCCCTGGAGCAGGCGGTCCGGTCCTTCTGGGAGCGGGGCTACGAAGCCACCTCGATCTCCGACCTCACCCGCGCCATGGGCATCAGCGCCCCCAGCCTCTACGCCGCCTTCGGCGACAAGCGTGCCCTGTTCGACGAGGTCGTGACCGAGTACGGGCGGCTCTACGGAGGCTTCCTCTCCCGCGCCGTGGCCGAGGAGCCGACCGCCCGTCAGGGCGTCGAACGGGCGCTGCGCGAGGCCGCGGCCGAATACACCCTGCCCGGCCGCCCCCGCGGCTGCCTGGTCATCAGCGCCGCCCTGAACATCTCGCCCGCATCGGCCGAAGTCGCCGACTCCCTGCGGGAGATGAGGCTGTCGAACGTCCGGGAGTTCGCCGGCGCCATCCGCGCGGACATCGCCTCCGGCGAGCTGCCCGCCGACACCGACGCTGACGCGCTGGCCGCTTACACCGGCGCCGTCATCCAGGGCATGTCCCAGCAGGCACGCGACGGTGCGGAGCGGACGGAGCTGGAGGCGATCGCCGAGCTGGCGCTCAAGGCGTGGCCGCGGAAGATGAGCGGGGCTACCCGCTGAAGACCCCCGGAAGCACCCGCGGGCCGCGGCGCCGGGACAGGACCCTCAACCTGTCCGGCACCGCAGCCCGGAGCTGACATCGGCCGGTCCCGTCCTGCGGGCGGGATGTGCCCCCGTGTGCGGTAGGGGCACGGCCCGCCCTGGGACCGGTCGATCGGAGGCCTCGGCGCAGTCAGGGCAGAGAGCGCCTTCGGCCTCGTTCCGCTCTCCTGTGCGGGGAGGGCGGAGGTCTTTGCTGAATTCTGGACTAGACCATTCTTACTTGTCCATGCCCGTGCAGACACAACACATACACCGTACGCCGGTAGGCTCCAAGACGTGCCCTCCATGAACGATCTCGTACGCCAGCACACCGCTCTGAGCGACACCGACCTCGAGTGGCTCCATCTGCTGGTCTCGGAGTGGCAGCTGCTCTCCGATCTCTCCTTCGCCGATCTTGTGCTGTGGGTTCCCACCCTCGACGGCACCCGCTACGTATCGGTTGCCCAGATGCGACCCAATACGGGTCCCACCTCCTACCAGGACGACATGGTCGGCCATCTCGTTCCCCGCGGCCGCCGTCCGATGCTGGACTCCGCCCTGGACGAGGGCCGCATCGTACGCGAAGGCGACCCGGAGTGGCGGGAAGAGGTTCCGGTACGGGTCGAGTCCATCCCCGTACGCCGCGAGGGCCGGGTGCTCGGTGTGATCGCCCGCAACACCAATCTGCTGACCGTACGCACCCCCAGCCGGCTGGAGCTCACCTACCTCCAGAGCGCCTCCGACCTCGCCCAGATGATCGCTGCCGGATCGTTTCCCTTCCCTGGCCAGCAGGTCGACATGGACGCCTCGCCGCGCGCCGGTGACGGGCTGATCCGGCTCGACGCGGAAGGCGTCGTCCAGTACGCCAGCCCCAATGCGCTCTCCGCCTACCACCGGCTCGGCCTCGCCGCCGACCTGGTGGGCCACCACCTGGGCCAGGCCACCGCCGAACTGGCCCCCGCCCGCGGCCCGGTGGACGAGGCACTGGTGAAGCTCGCCAGCGGCTGGGCCCCCAGGGAGTTCGAGGTCGAGGGTAACGACGGCGTGATCCAGTTGCGCGCCATTCCGCTCAAGCCCAAGGGGACGCACCTCGGTTCCCTGGTCCTGCTCCGCGATGTGACCGAACTGCGACGTCGTGAGCGGGAGCTGATCACCAAGGACGCCACCATCCGGGAGATCCACCACCGGGTGAAGAACAATCTGCAGACGGTCGCCGCGCTGCTGCGGCTGCAGTCCCGCCGGATGGATTCCGAACAGGGCCGCGAGGCCCTCAACGAGGCCGTGCGCAGGGTCGGTTCGATCGCGATCGTGCACGAGACGCTGTCCCAGACCCTCGACGAACGGGTCGAGTTCGACGAGATCGCGGACCGGGTGCTGGCCATGGTCGCGGAGATCTCCCCGGGCAAGGTGACCACCCGCCGCACCGGGCGCTTCGGCATCCTGGACGCCGAAGTGGCCACCCCGCTGTCGATGGTGCTCACCGAGGTGCTGCAGAACGCCCTGGAGCACGCCTTCGACCAGACGGAGCGGGGCGTGGTCGAGGTCGGCGCGGTGCGCGGCGGCAGCCGGACCGAGCCGCGGCTGCTGGTCACCGTCCAGGACAACGGCCGCGGTCTGCCCGAGGGATTCGATCCGCATCGCGCCGGAAACCTGGGGCTGCAGATCGTACGGACCCTGGTCGAGGGGGAGTTGGGCGGAAAGTTCGACATGGTGCGGGCGCCCGAGCGCGGTACACAGGTCATTCTCGACGTCCCCGTGCGCGCCGAGAAGCAGCACTGAGATCCGGCGCCGCCGCCGGGCGGCCGCCGGTCCTGCCCTGAACAGCAGGAAGCCCCGGACCATGCGGTCCGGGGCTCAAAGCTGTTGCGATGCGATAACGACCGGGCTTGTCAGCGCCGGGGGTGCATCGGGTGTACTGCGCGCTGCGGCTCGGGGGCCACGGGGCTACTGGCTCAGGCGCTGGCGTTGCGCGCCCGGTTGCGAGCTGCACGGCGCTTCATCGCGCGGCGCTCGTCCTCGCTCAGACCACCCCAGACGCCGGAGTCCTGGCCGGACTCGAGCGCCCACTGCAGGCACTGCTCCATGACGGGGCAGCGGCGGCAGACGGCCTTGGCTTCCTCGATCTGCAGCAGCGCAGGACCGGTGTTGCCGATAGGGAAGAAGAGCTCGGGGTCTTCCTCGCGGCAAACGGCGCGGTGACGCCAGTCCATGGCTGCTCCATCTCCTCGTGTGACGGGATCGTTGCTTGTGAATGTGAACGCTTTCACGAATCCCTCCACAAGGGAAGGGCCGAACTCCAGTCGTGAACTGGCACGGTCCTGTGGAATGAGGAGGAGGATTCGGGCTCTCAAGGGGGCCGGTAAAGCGGCCGTCCCGATCGCCATGAAGAGACTCGCAAACCTCGGCTGCGGATACAACCCCTTCCGGAAACTTTTTTTTGAATCCTTGGTGTCGCCTAGCTCACAGCCGTCATTCCAGGGGGTGGAAACCAGTCTAAACGTTCGAGTGAAAGGACTTTAGGCCCTACTGCTCACACAATCACACGCAGTGCACGGCGTACGCCTGTGAACGTCACACTCGTACGCAGTCCCAGGTGGTCGCCGTCCATCTGGAAGGGCAGGGGAACCTGCGAATGCAAGGTGAAGTTCGTGAGGTCATGAAGTGAGAGGGCGTGTTTGCCATGGGGCCCGCGCTGTGGTGTTGACGTCAGCAACTGGGTCGCGTACCGGGCCACCGCGGACGGCGAGAGCTTGTTCAGTGCGAACAGATCCAGGGCCGTGTCGAACGAGGCGTCGGGGGACGGGTAGATCGGCCGATTGCCCAGATAGGACCACGGGGCGGTGTTGCAGATTATGGCCAGCGCCAGGTTCTCGACGGTCTCCGCGGCGTCCTCGGTCCCGCCCGGACGTTCGAGGGTGAGGACGCCCCGGTGGCGGCTGGCCTCGCCCAGGAACTGCCGTACGACCTGTCGCACATACAGGGCGTGGGTCGAACGCTTGCCGCGTTCACGCTGCTGCTCCACCCGGCCGACGACGCCGGCGTCGAAACCGAAGCCCGCACAGAAGGTGAACCAGCGTTCCGGTACGCCCTCGTCCACGCTGCCCGGGGTGCCGGCGGCCAGCCCGAGGCCGATCGTGCGCTCGCTGCCGTCGCGCAGCGCGTCCAGCAGGGCGCCGGTCGCCTCCACGACATCGTTGGGGAGTCCGAGCGCGCGGGCGAAGACATTGGTGGAGCCGCCGGGGACGACCGCCAGCCGCGGGTGTGAGTCCGGATCGGGGCCGTTGGCCAGCAGGCCGTTGACGACCTCGTTGACCGTGCCGTCGCCGCCGAGTGCCACGACCAGGTCGGTCTCCCCGCCCTCGGTGGCCTGCCGGGCAAGATCACGGGCGTGCCCGCGGTACTGCGTCTGTGCGACCTCCAGCTTGAGGTCGCTGGCGAGTGCGTGGGTCAGTACCTCACGGGTGCGGGCACTGGTGGTGGTTGCTGCGGGATTGACCACGAGAAGTGCGCGCATGTGCAGCAGCGTACCTACCTGCCGGTACCGGCCTCACGCCCCGTCCGGCTCCGGGGCATCACCGGAGGCCGGGAGGGCCGGCGCTACTCTGCTGGGGTGAGCAGTCAGCAGCAGAAGCAGTCCGTGTCCCGAGCCGCCGGCGCCCCCGCCGCGGCCGAGCCGACCGGCCCGCGGCCCGCGCGGCTGAGCGCCGCGGCGGCGCTCACCGCGGTCGAAGGGCTCGCCCTGGCCGCCCTCGGCGCCTACATGCTGATCATGGGTCTCGTCGGTTCGCCGGACAGCCCGCAGCAGGCGGAGATGGGCGGGCTCACCGTCCTCGCGCTCGCCCTGCTGCCGCTGGTGGCCGCGCGGGGACTGTGGCTGCGCCGCCGCTGGAGCCGGGGCCCCTCGCTGATCACCCAGATCGTGGCGCTGCCGGTGGCCTGGACGCTGGTCAACGGTGGCGGTGCGCTGATCGCGGCCGGTATCGGGCTGGCCGTGGCCGCGCTCGTCGTGCTCGTGCTGCTGGTCAACCCGACGGCCACCGAAGCGCTGGGCATCGGGCCGCGGGAGACACCCTGACGGCGGCGGTGCGGACGCGCCGCCCCGGGTGATCTCCGGGCGGGCGCGGCGGACTCCCGGAACGCACAGTGGGCGGGGCCTTCGAAGGCCCCGCCCACTTCGCTCATGCGCCGTTCACTCCTCGACGAGCAGCTTGTCGCGCAGCTGGGCGAGGGTGCGGGCCAGGAGACGGGAGACATGCATCTGGGAGATGCCGACCTCCTGGGCGATCTGCGACTGGGTCATATTGCCGAAGAAGCGCAGCAGCAGGATCTTCTTCTCACGCGGCGGCAGATCCTCCAGCAGCGGCTTGAGGGACTCGCGGTACTCCACGCCCTCCAGCGCCTCGTCCTCGGCGCCGAGGGTGTCGGCGACGGCCGGGGACTCGTCGTCCGTGTCCGGGACGTCGAGGGAGAGGGTGCTGTAGGCGTTGGCGGACTCCAGGCCCTCCAGCACCTCCTCCTCGGAGATCGCCAGATGCTCGGCCAGCTCATGGACCGTGGGCGCCCGGCCGTGCCGCTGGGACAGCTCGGCGGTCGCGGTGGTCAGCGAGAGCCGCAGCTCCTGGAGGCGACGCGGGACGCGGACCGCCCAGCCCTTGTCGCGGAAGTGCCGCTTGATCTCGCCGACGACGGTGGGGGTGGCGTATGTGGAGAACTCCACGCCGCGATCCGGGTCGAAGCGGTCGACGGACTTGATCAGGCCGATGGTGGCGACCTGGGTCAGATCGTCCAGCGGCTCGCCACGGTTACGGAAGCGCCGGGCCAGATGCTCGACGAGCGGGAGGTGCATACGGACGAGGGTGTTGCGCAGCTCCGCGCGCTCCGGGGAGCCGTCGGGCAGCTTGCGCAGCTCGTAGAACATCGCCCGGGCGCCGCTGCGGTCCTGCGGCTCCTGGGAATGCTGGTGATCCTGCAGCTTGTCGTCGGGGGCCGGCGCATCGTGCTGATGCGCCTGCTGCCCCGGCTGCTCGCTCTGCTCCATGTGGTCCGCCCGCTCTGCCTGCTCCGCCGCGTCCAACCGGCCGCCGTGGTCGTCTACGCCCACCGGATGCGGCCGGGCCTGCTGCTCGGGGATGGTCGCACTGGACGCCATCCTCCCGCCGCGTTCGAGATCTTTCACGGGGCCCCCTGTTCGGTCATGACGGTCCGGGACCGGCGCCGCGCTCCTTGTACAGACTGATGGTGACCGTTTGGTCCTCGGCGACGGTGGAATCGACCTTGCCGGCCAGTGCGGAGAGCACCGTCCAGGCGAAGGTGTCGCGCTCCGGGGCGCGGCCGTCGGTCGTCGGGGCCGACACGGTGACCTGCAGTGCGTCGTCGATGAGACGGAAGACGCAGCTCAGCACACTGCCGGGGACGGCCTGTTGCAGGAGGATCGCGCAGGCCTCATCGACCGCGATGCGCAGATCCTCGATCTCGTCGAGGGTGAAGTCCAAGCGGGCTGCGAGGCCGGCCGTGGCCGTACGCAGCACGGACAGGTAGGCACCCGCAGCGGGCAGACGGACTTCCACGAAGTCCTGAGTCCCGGGCTCGCCTGCGATCTGGGACACCCTCACCTCCAAGGTGGCACAAGCTGGTTGAGCTGGAATGCGCGATATTCGCGTTGTTCGGGATATTCGCGCCGGACTTTTCTCCCCTCGGACGAAAGGAGAACGATTCGGCGCGACACATGGTTCGGCTGTGACGCTATCGCGATCTGTGCGCCGGTGTCGCCCGGAAGGAGCACGACTGCCGTCCGGACGGCGATCCGGCCTTGGTTTGCCCGACGCCTTCACTGTCACTGATTGTAAAGCCACGGGTACGGACAGTGGCTAGGGGTGTGCACTGTCAAATCGATGCCGATTACGCTCCGTTGACCCGCGAGGTCACCGCAAGGTTGTGCAGTGCCTTTCCAGTGAGCCGGAAGACCGTCCATTCGTCCATGGGCTGAGCGCCGATCGCCCGGTAAAAACCGATGGACGGTTCATTCCAATCCAGGACTGACCACTCGAAACG
Organism: Streptomyces sp. NPDC048637; assembly: GCF_040650675.1. NCBI lineage: Bacteria > Bacillati > Actinomycetota > Actinomycetes > Kitasatosporales > Streptomycetaceae > Streptomyces > Streptomyces sp. NPDC048637. Next base: position 18,222 of record NZ_JBEZHQ010000030.1, on the reverse strand, counting down.
CTCATAGCCACGGGCCACGCAGATCTCCGCGAGGGCCGCGAGCAGTGCCTTGCCGTGCCCGCCGCCGCGCGCCTCGGGACGGACGTACAGATCCTCCAGATAGACACCGTGCGTGCCCGTCCACGTCGAGAAGTTCCGGAACCACAGGGCAAAGCCCACCGGGGTGTCGTCGGCCTCCGCGATCAGTGCGAAGGCAGCCGGCTGCGGGCCGAAGAGGGCCTCCTCCAGCTGCGGCTCGGTGGCCTGCGCGGCCTCGGGGGCGCGCTCGTACGCGGCCAGCTCGCCGATCATGGCCAGGATGACCGGGACGTCGTCGGGGGTCGCTTCACGGATCATGTGTGAAGGCTAAACGGACTCCGCTGATCGCTTCACACCAGTTTCTGGTCGAGGAAGCACCAGCGCCAGGAGTCGCCCGGTTCCAGCGTCCGCATCACGGGGTGGCCGGTCTCCTCGAAGTGCCTGGTCGCATGCCGGAACGGCGAGGAGTCGCAGCAGCCGACATGGCCGCACACCAGGCACAGCCGCAGTTGTACGGGGTGGCTGCCGGCTGCCAGGCACTCCAGGCAGGTGGCGCTCTGCGGGGCCGGCTCGGGGCGCGGCAGTTCGGCAACGTGCGTGCACTCGCTCATGATGGCCAGGTTAGATCGCCGGGATGGTCGGTGAAGGGTACGGGGACGGGACGGGCCGATGGCTGTCATGCCGCTGTTTTTGCTGGTCGCCGGGAGCGCGGCGGTCGCCGGCGTGGCGCGCCGCACGCCGGTCCCCGCGCCGCTGCTGCTGGTCACCGTGGGGCTCGCGGCCGCCTACATCCCCGGTATCCCGGACTACACCCTCGATCCGCACATCGTGCTGCCGCTGGTGCTGCCGCCCCTGCTGCACACCGCGGCGCTGGACAGCTCGTATCTGGGGCTGCGGGCCAATCTGCGGCCGGTGGCGCTGCTGTCGGTCGGCTATGTGCTGTTCGCGACGTTCGTCGTCGGCTATGCGGCCTATCTCGTCATCCCGGGGCTGCCGCTGACCGCTGCCCTCGTCCTGGGGGCCGTCGTCGCCCCGCCGGACGCCGTCGCGGCCACCGCCATCGCCCGCAAGCTCGGGCTGCCGCACCGGATCACCACGATTCTGCAGGGTGAATCGCTGTTCAACGACGCCACCGCGATCACCGCGTACAAGGTCCTGGTGGCCGCGGCCATCGGGGCCGGCGCCACCTGGGGCGACGGGGCCGAGAAGTTCGCCGTCGCGTCCTTGGGCGGCATCGGCATCGGCATCGTCCTGATGGTGCCGCTGCACTGGCTGCGCGTCCGGCTGCGCGAGTCGGCGCTGCTGGAGAACACCCTCTCGCTGCTCATCCCGTTCGTCGCCTACGCGGCCGCCGAGCAGCTCCACGCCTCCGGGGTGCTCGCCGTCGTCGTGGTCGGCCTCTACCTGGGGCACCGCTCCTGGCAGGTCGACTTCGAGACCCGGCTCCAGGAGGACGCCGTCTGGAAGATGGTCTCCTTCATCCTGGAGTCCGCGGTCTTCGCGCTGATCGGGCTGCAGCTGCCGGTCGTGGTGCGCGGGCTGGGGGAGTTCAGCGCGACGCAGGCCCTCGGGTACGCGGCCGTGATGTTCGTCGTCGTGGTCCTGTCGCGGTTCGTGTGGGTCTTTCCCGCGACGTATCTGCCGCGCATGCTGTCGGCCCGGATCCGTACCCGCGAGCCGGACACGAACTGGACCGCGCCGGTCATCGTCGGCTGGGCCGGGATGCGCGGGGTGGTGTCGCTGGCCATCGCGTTCTCCATCCCTTCCGCACTGCACGGCGACGGCTCCTTCCCGGCGCGCAACCTCGTGCTCTTCCTGACCTTCACCACCGTCATCGCCACCCTCGTCATCCAGGGGCTGACGCTGCCGCCGCTGATCCGCGCGCTGAGGCTGCCCGGCCGGGACGCCCAGGCGGAGACGCTCGCCGAGGCGCAGGCGCAGAACGAGGCCTCGCGGGCCGCCGAGGAACGCCTGGAGGAGCTCCTCCAGGACCCGCGCAACGCCCTGCCGGGGCCCCTCGTCGACCGGTTGCGCAGCGTCATGGAGCGCCGCCGCAACTCCGTGTGGGAGCGGCTCGGCGCGGTCAACGAGGTCACCGGGGAGTCCGCCGACGAGACCTACCGGCGGCTGGCCCGGGAGATGATCGACGCCGAGCGCCGGGTGTTCGTCCAGCTGCGGGACATCCGGCGGATCGACGACGAGATGCTGCGGACGCTGCTGCGCAGGCTGGACCTGGAGGAGGCGACGGCCTACCGGGAGAGCGCCACTTAGGGTCTGCCGACTCATCCATGGGACAGACCCCAGGGCGTCGCCGGTCAGCGAGGTGATCCGGGGCAGGTCAGGGGCCGCCGTCAGCGGATGCGGCCGGGGCAGGTCAGGGCCGCCGTCAGCGGATGTGGCCGGGGTCCGGCTCAGGGGCGCCGGTGATCACGGCGGCCACGGTGCTGCCGGGGGCGAAGGCGCCCTCCCCGGCCAGCGCCGTCAGCCCGTACAGCAGCTTGGCGACGTAGATCCGCTCCAGCGGCAGCCCGTGCCGGTCCTCGAAAGCCGCCGCGAAGGCGTCGAGTTCCGGGGTGCGGCGGGCGTATCCGCCGCAGTGGAAGCGGTCCTCCAGCCGCCAGTCGCCGCGCGGTCCGCCGAACGCCGCGCGCTGCAGCTCCGCGACCGTCTCCTGGAGGAAGTGCGGCCGGCCGCCCTTCAGTACGGGGAAGCCCAGGGCGCGCTGCCCCGGCGCCAGTCCCGCGGCGAGTCCGGCGAGGGTGCCGCCCGTTCCGCAGGCCACCGCGACCGTGTCCGCGGTCCCGCGCAGCTCCCGGCCCAGCTCCGTACAGCCCTGTGCGGCAAGGGCGTTGCTGCCGCCCTCCGGTATGAGGCGGAAGGCGCCGAAGCGGTCGTGCAGCTCGGCGAGCACGTCCGGGTCGGCCCGCCGGCGGTAGTGGGACCGGTCGATGAAGTGCAGCCGCATGCCGTCGGCGGCGCAGCGGGCCAGCGACCAGTTGAGCGGCGCGCCGGCCAGCTCGTCGCCGCGGACCACGCCGAAGGTGGCGAAGCCGAGCAGCCGGCCGGCAGCGGCGGTGGCCCGCAGATGGTTGGAGTACGCGCCGCCGAAGGTCAGCAGCGCACGCTCACCCGCCGCGGCCGCGGCCCGCAGATTCGGCGCCAGCTTGCGCCATTTGTTGCCCGGAGGGTACAGCTCCGCTGGTCCAAGCGCAGCCGTGTCCCCAGGCAGCGTGGTGTGAATGAGGTCATCCCGCTTCAGCAGCAGCCGCACGCCCCGGCGGGCGAACCGCTCGTCCTCGATCTCCTGGAGGGGCGAGGGAGGACGGGGCCGGAGGGCGGTGGCGAGGTCTACGGGGTGGTTCACCCGTCCATTGTGGCCGCTGTTCCTAGGAAGCTCCCCGGTCAGCCCACCGGTACCGCGCGGCTCCACAACTCCTCGGAGTGCTCCGCGAACCGGTCGAACATGCCCCCGCCCCCCTGGCGGCGCAGATGCAGCAGTGGTGAGTCATGCCCCACCAGCCGCGCCAGGTGAGGGGTCACAAGCGCTTCGCTGTCGAACCGGAAGACCGACAGCGAGACGTGGTTCACCGCGTCCTCAGCGCTGCTGTAGCGCGTCTCCAGCCCAGGCAGGGCACCCAACTGGTCCAAGTGCTCCAGAGTGATCCGAATCCGGGTGGACACGCTCAAGGCAACATCTTCGATCGCTTCCCGCTGTGTGGTGACCTCCCCGGCGGGGTCACCGAGAAGAATCCTGACCCGACAGCCGGACTCGGCCTTGCGGCGTATCGTCTCGGCGAACCGGGGCAACTGGGTCCAGAAGAAGTAGTTCGTGTATCCGGCGAGGAACAGTTCCTCACTGCTGTTCTCGACAAGCTCAGCCCACACGGTGGACGGGCAGGCCGACCGGTACGGATACGAGTGGACCAGCTCACGGTCGTTTCCGGTCTTGATGCGGTCCTTCACCGCTCGGGGCCACAACATCTCTTCATCAACTCCCAACGCTCGGCAGGCGTCCTCACGATTGGTTGCGTGCGGCACCAGTCCGGCGTCAGCCAACCACCGCTCCACGGTCTTGCTGGTCACCCCCACTCGGGCCGCTAGCTTCCGGGGCGAGAGACCGGCATCTGCCATAGCTGATCGTAAGGCGACGTTCAAGACTTCCCCCTCAGACGTTTGGGCCGTTTCGACGCTACGCCTGGAACCGCCCAACTGTCCCTGGTACGGGGCGGATACGTCCGCAAGGGCGATCCACTATCGGGCACATGGAACGCCAGACAGCGATGCAAGGGCCCGTACACCTGATGATGCCTGTGAGCTCTCCCGAACCTGCCACGGGGTGTGATGTCTGCGGCGCCCTGGTCAAGCAACGTGGTGAAGCTCAGGCGAGAGGGGACCGCTCCGCTGTATCCGACTGCAACGTCGAGCTGGCCGCCCACCCCAAGCACCGAAAGCCCAGGGGGTGAGAGTGATGGACATGGAGACCTGGCGAGAGGACCGCAAGAGCGCCGATGACGCCGTCGCAGCGATCCGGGAGGCCTTCTCCGTACTCGGCCTTTCGGACGCCATCGGCAGAGGCATTCGGCCTGTGGTCACCCGCTCGGGAAAGGCATATGTCGATCTGGGCATGCTCCGTGCGGACCAGGTCGAGCAGGCAGCGAAAGCGATCTGCGCGGCAAGCCGCCACGGATGACCCGTGCACGGTTGGTTCTTGACGCCTCCCCGGCCGGTCGCCTTCAGCTCCGGGTGGATCAGATCGTCCCGCTTCAGCAGCAGCCGTACCCCGCGGCGGGTGAACGGCGCGTCTTCGATCTCCTGGACGGGGGAGGGCAGACGCGGGCGCAGGGCGTGCGGGTCCGGCAGCGGGCCGGGGGCGGTGCTGGTCACGCGGTCCATTGTCCCGTGTGCCGGGGGTGCGGGCCCGTCCCGTGGCCCGCGCCGCGAGGGCACCGGTGGCCCCCACGTCCTTCCGTGCGCCGCGCACCGGGAACCGCGGCGGTCCGCGGCGGTCCGCGCCGGACCGTGGCGTGGCCGCCAGGGACCGAACGGCCCGCCCTCGGGGGTGTCTCCCCTAGTCCCTAGTCGTGCAGGAACGCGTCCCCGTGTGCGTTGACGTGCGCCTCCAGGGTGTTGAGGGCGTCCTGGGTCGCCTGGGGCGATCCGCTGCCCCGCCGCTCGGCGAAGTACGCGGCGCCCAGCTTTCTCAGCAGCTCACTGCCGGCGCGGTTCTGCTGCACCTCGTCGACCTTCTGCTTGCCCTGCGCAAGCCCCTGCCGGGCCTGCTCCTTGGCTCGGTCGAGAAACCCTGACATGTGCCACCTCCGTGCGGTCCGTGTCGTAAGGGATCAACGGCGCGGACGGCCGTGGGGTTCCCGTGCCAGGCTGGGGCATGTGGGCGAAACGCGCGACATGAAGGGGCCACATGGCGTATCCGGCGGGTACCAGGAGCGTGCCTCCCGGCTGGCCGGCGCGGTGCTGTGGGCCCGCACCATGCGGCCCGCGGCCCGGCCGGTGCTGCCCGACGGGTGTACGGATCTGATCTGGAGCGCGGGCCGGCTGCTGGTGGCGGGCCCGGACACCGGGCCGCAGTCCGTGGACGGCCTGCCGCCCGGTACCCCCCTCGTCGGGCTGCGCTTCGCGCCCGGCCAGGGCCCCGCCGTCTTCGGCGTACCGGCCCGGGAACTGCGCGATAGGCGGGTGCCGTTGGCGGATCTGTGGCCCGCCGGCCGGGTACGGGAGCTGACCGAGCGACTGGCGGCCGCCGGGGCGCCGGGCGGCGCGGCCGGTATCGGCCGCCTGCTGGAGGAGACCGCCGTGGCCCGCCTCCGGGAAGGCACCGGCGAGGACGGCCGGACCGCCGCCGTCGCCGCGGCGCTCGCCCGCAGCCGCCCCGTCGCCGAGGTCGCCCGCGCCGTCGGGCTCGGCGAACGCCAGCTGTACCGGCTGAGCCTGGACGCGTTCGGCTACGGCCCCAAGACGCTCACCCGGGTGCTCCGGCTCGTGCGCGCGCTCGACCTGGCGCGCTCCGGGATGCCCTGGGCACAGGTCGCGGCGCGCGCCGGGTACGCGGATCAGGCGCACCTCGCGCGCGAGGTGAAGTCGCTGGCGGGGGCCCCGATGGGGGTGCTGCTCGCCCCGGGTTAGCGTGTCCGTCATGGACTACCAGGCCGTTCTCGAGGAGGTAGCGGCCCATGCCAGGCCGTTCGTGCGACAGGGGCGGGTCGCCGACTACATACCGGCGCTCGAACGGGTGCCCGCGGACCGGTTCGGGATCGCGGTGGCCGATATCCACGGCGAGGTCTACGGGGTCGGCGACTGGGAGGTCCCGTTCTCCGTCCAGTCCATCTCGAAGGCCTTCTCGCTGGCGCTGGTGATGGGGCAGAGCCATGACGGCCATGACGACATCTGGCGGCGGGTGGGCCGCGAGCCGTCCGGTACGCCGTTCAACTCGCTGGTCCAACTGGAGGCGGAGGACGGCATCCCGCGCAACCCGTTCATCAACGCGGGTGCGCTGGTGGTCACCGACCGGCTGCAGACCCTCACCGGCGATGCCAGCACGTCGATGCTGCACTTCCTGCGTGAGGAGAGCGGCAACCCGGACCTCGCCTTCGACCAGGCGGTGGCCGACTCCGAGGCCGAGCACGGCGACCGCAACGCCGCCCTGGCGCACTTCATGGCGTCCTTCGGCAACCTGGAGAACCCCGTCCCCAGCGTCATCGAGCACTACTTCTGGCAGTGCTCGATCGAGATGAGCTGCCGGGATCTGGCCGTGGCCGGCGGCTTCCTCGCCCGTCACGGGCTGCGCGCCGACGGCAGCCGGCTGCTGGAGGCCCGCGAGGCCAAACGGATCAATGCGGTGATGCTGACCTGCGGGACGTATGACGCGGCCGGGGAGTTCGCCTACCGCGTCGGGCTGCCCGCGAAGAGCGGGGTCGGCGGCGGCATCATCGCCGTCATCCCCGGCCGCTGCACGCTGTGCGTCTGGAGCCCGGGACTCGACGCCCGCGGCAACTCCGTGGCGGGCGCCGCGGCCCTGGACCACTTCACGACGCTGACGGGGTGGTCGGTGTTCTGACCGGGGCCGCGGCCCGGTTCCCGGCCCTCGGGCCAGGCCCCGGGTTTGCCGTTGTGGCCTCCGAACCGCTGGCGCATCGTGGGCGTAGGAGGTGCACCGCCATGGAGCACGAGATGCGCGCTGAGTACGAGGAAGGCGTTCTGCCGCACGCGGACACGCCGGTGAAGATCTGGCACATGGTGCGGCTGGACGGCACCACGGCGATGTGCGGACGGGAACTGGCCCCGGCCGCCGCCACCCAGACGGCCGCGGTCTGGGGCACGCCCAAGGGAGAGCCGTTCTGTCACACCTGCGGCGCGCTGTACCTGCGCGAGCACCCCGGCGACATCGGCTAGCAGGCGGGCCCGCCGCCCCTAGGGCAGCGGGGCGAACAGGTCGACCCCGTGGCCGTCCGGGTCCTGTACGACGGCGTAGCGCTGCCCCCAGAACGCGTCCCACGGGGGCTTCTCGCCCGTGTAGCCGGCGTCGGTGAGCTCCGCGTAGAGCTTGTCGACGCCGGCGGGACCGGCGCACTCGAAGGCCAGCCCCGTGGGGGTGCCGCCCTGGGGCGGGGTCCAGTCCGGGTCGATGGCGCGTGCGGTCTCGTGGGTGTCCCACATCAGTCGCAGACCGCCGGGGAGCGGTGCCTCGGCGTGCGGGGCGGTGTCCGCGTCGGCGGGGATGTCCAGGCCGAGGCGGCGGTAGAAGGCGAGGGCGGCGGGCATGTCGGCGACGACCATGCCGAGGGCCGCGAAACGCGGGGCGGAGGGGGCGGTGGGAGACGGAGAAGTGGTCATACGGCGAGCGTAGGCAGCCCGCCGGGCCGGGTCTTGAACGAATCGGACCTGGGCCCGGCGCGTCTCACGGGCAGTGGATGACCTGTCCCGCGTACGAGAGATTGCCGCCGAAGGCGAACAGCAGCACCGGGGCGCCGGAGGCGAGCTCGCGCCGCTCGACCAGCTTGGACAGGGCGAGCGGGACGGAGGCCGCGGAGGTGTTCCCGGAGTCGACGACGTCCTTGGCGACCACCGCGTTGACCGCGCCGATCCGCTCCGCGACCGGCTCGATGATCCGCAGATTGGCCTGGTGCAGCACCACCCCGGCGAGATCGGCGGGGGTGATCCCGGAGCGTTCGCAGACCTTGCGGGCGATGGCCGGCAGCTGGGTCGTGGCCCAGCGGTAGACGGTCTGGCCCTCCTGGGCGAACCGGGCCGGCTCGCCCTCGATGCGTACCGCACCGCCCATCTGCGGCACCGAGCCCCACAGCACCGGACCGATGCCCGGCTCCGGCGCGGCACCGACCACCGCGGCGCCCGCCCCGTCGCCGACCAGCACACAGGTCGAGCGGTCCGTCCAGTCGACGACGTCGGTGAACTTCTCCGACCCGATGACCAGCGCATGGGTCGCGGAACCGGCCCGGATGGCGTGGTCGGCGGTGGCCAGCGCATGGGTGAAGCCGGAGCAGACGACGTTCAGGTCCATCGTGGCGGGTGCGTCCAGGCCGAGCCGGGCGGCGACCCGGGCCGCGGCGTTCGGGCTGCGGTCGTGGGCCGTGCAGGTGGCGACCAGCACCAGGTCGATGTCCTGAGGGGCCAGGCCACTGGCGGCCAGGGCCTTGGCCGCGGCGGCGGCCGCCATCGAGTCCACGGTCTCGTCCGGGGCGGCGACATGGCGGGTACGGATGCCGACCCGGCTGCGGATCCAGGCATCGTCGGTGTCGACGATCTTGGCGAGATCGTCGTTGGTGAGCACGCCGGAGGGCTGGTAATGGCCGAGGGCCAGGACGCGTGACCCGGTCATGAGTTCCCCTGTACGTGGGTGGGCGGTATGCCCACCAGTCTCACCCCTCGGTGCCGCCCGGCTGCTGCGTGAACTGCCAAGGTTCGGTCGCCAGAACTGGAGACACTTGTCAGAACCGGGGCGGTCAGCCCCCTGTGCCGCGGCCCGCGGGCGGCCCCGGCGAGGGGCGCCCGCGGGCCGCGGGACGGATCGCGCAGGGGCAGCAGCCCGCCCGATCCCACGGCAGACCCGGACCGTCGCGCGGGTATTGCTCCGCTCGCGGGCGCGTCCCGGCAGCTGCCCGACGCCCGGAGGATCCCGATACGGCGCCGCCCGGACACTCCCCGTCACGGCCCCGCCCGGACACTCCCCGTTACGGCAACACCCGGACACCCCCGTTACGGCAACGCCCGGAAGCGCCGCAGTCGCAGACTGTTGCCCACGACGAAGACCGAGGAGAAGGCCATCGCGGCGCCGGCGATCATCGGGTTGAGCAGTCCGGCCGCGGCCAGCGGCAGTGCTGCGACGTTGTAGCCGAACGCCCAGAACAGATTGGTCCGGATGGTGCCGAGCGTCGCACGGGCCAGGCGGATGGCGTCCGCAGCGGCGCGCAGATCGCCCCGTACGAGGGTGAGGTCACCGGCCTCGATGGCGGCGTCGGTGCCGGTGCCCATCGCCAGCCCCAGGTCGGCGCGGGCCAGCGCGGCCGCGTCATTGACGCCGTCGCCGACCATGGCGACCGAGCGGCCCTCGGACTGCAGCCGGGCGACGACCGCGACCTTGTCCTCGGGAAGCACCTCGGCGATCACCTCGTCGATCCCGACCTCGGCGGCCACCGCGGTCGCGACGGCCTCGTTGTCGCCGGTCAGCAGGACCGGTGTCAGCCCCAGGGCGCGCAGCCGGCGCACCGCCTCGGCGCTGGTGGGCTTCACCGCGTCGGACACGACCAGCACCGCACGCGCCGCGCCGTCCCAGCCGACCGTGACGGCGGTACGGCCCCGGGCCTCGGCCGCGGCCTTGGCGGCCGCCAGCTCGGGCGTCAGGTACTGGCTCCACCGGTTCAGCAGCTGCTCGCGGCCCACCAGGACGGCATGGCCCTCGACCACTCCCCGGACGCCCAGGCCCGGGACGTTCTCGAAGTCCTCGGGGGCGGGCAGCGTGGCGCCACGGGACTCGGCCCCGGTGGCGACGGCGCGGGCAATGGGGTGCTCGGAGGCGTGTTCCAGCGCGCCGGCCAGCCGCAGCGCCTCCCCCTCCGTCACTCCCTCGGCGAGGTGGACCTCGGTCAGCGTCATCACCCCGGTGGTGACCGTGCCGGTCTTGTCCAGGACGACGGTGTCCACCCGCCGGGTTGACTCCAGCACCTCCGGCCCCTTGAGCAGGATGCCGAGCTGGGCGCCGCGTCCGGTACCGACCATCAGCGCGGTCGGGGTGGCCAGCCCCAGGGCGCACGGGCAGGCGATGATCAGGACGGCGACGGCCGCGGTGAAGGCGGCCACCGCGCCGTGGCCGGTGCCGAGCCAGTAGCCGAGCGTGCCCAGGGCGAGCGCGATCACGACCGGGACGAAGACCGCGGAGATCCGGTCGGCCAGCCGCTGCGCCGCGGCCTTCCCGTTCTGCGCGTCCTCGACCAGCCGCGCCATCCGGGCCAGCTGGGTGTCCGCGCCGACCCGGGTGGCCTCGACGACCAGCCGGCCGCCCGCGTTGACGGTGGCGCCGGTGACGGTGTCGCCGGGGGAGACCTCGACGGGAACGGACTCGCCGGTGAGCATCGAGGCATCCACCGCGGAAGCGCCCTCCACCACCGTCCCGTCGGTGGCGATCTTCTCGCCGGGCCGTACGACGAAGCGGTCCCCGACGCTCAACGCGCCGACAGGGACACGGACTTCGCGGCCGTCCCGCAGCACGGCGACCTCCTTGGCGCCCAGCTCCAGCAGCGCCCGCAGCGCCGCGCCCGCCTTCCGCTTCGCGCGCGCCTCGAAGGAGCGGCCGGCCAGGATGAAGGTGGTGACCCCGGCTGCCGCCTCCAGGTAGATGGCGCCGCTGCCGTCGGTGCGGGCGAGGGTCAGCTCGAAGGGGTGTGTCATCCCCGGCATGCCCGCGGTGCCGAAGAACAGCGCCCACAGCGACCAGCCCAGCGCCGCGAGGGTGCCCATGGAGATGAGGGTGTCCATCGTGGCGGCGCCGTGCCGCAGATTCGTCCAGGCGGCCCGGTGGAACGGCCAGGCGCCGTAGGCGACCACCGGGGCGGCCAGGGTCAGCGAGAGCCACTGCCAGTTGGTGAACTGCAGGGGAGGCACCATCGCCATCAGCACCACCGGGACGGTGAGGGCGAGGGAGACCAGCAGACGCTGACGCAGCGCGGCGTGCGCCGCGTCGTCCCGGCCGTCCGCCGCTTCCCCGGCGGCGGCACCGGGGGTTTCGGCGGGGGCCGGCGGCGGGGGGACCGTCGCGGTGTAGCCGGTCTTCTCCACGGTGGCGATCAGGTCCGCGGCCGCGACGCCGCTGCCTTCCGCGACCGCCACCTGCGCCTTCTCGGTGGCGTAGTTGACGGTGGCGGTGACCCCCTCCATGCGGTTCAGCTTCTTCTCGATGCGGGCGGCGCACGAGGCGCAGGTCATCCCGCCGATCTCCAACTCGACGCCGTGCGCTCCGATCGCGGTCGTCATGCCTGCTCCTCGGTCTGCTGCGAGTGCGTGTCTCCTTCTCCGAGGAGAATCATATACCCCCCTAGGGTATTCCCTGGAGTGCTGTCACGGCGTCGCGCCCTCCTCCTCTCCCGCTGCCGCCCCCGCCGCCCGGTTCGCCCGGCCGCCCATCGCCCGCAGATACGCGGCCAGCTCCGGCGGTTCGTGCACGGTGAACTCATGCCCCAGCAGCGCCAGCCGGACCGCCAGCCACTCCAGCGCATCGGGGGCGCTGTGCCAGCGACAGGACGTCTCGCCGACCGCTTCGACCTCGCCCACCGCCGAGCCGCCCAGCTTGGCGGCCACCTCCGCGGCCGGTGCGTACACGGTCGCCACCGCCCGGTGCGTCGCGGCCCGCCCCTGCATCCGCTCCCGGACGTAGGCGCCCGCGTCGGCGGCCGGCAGGGTGCGTGGCGGGGTCCGGACGCCGGTGGGGAACGGCTCGCTCAGCCGGTCCACCCGGAAGATCCGCCAGTCCTCCCGGTCGTTGTCGTACGCCACGAGATACCAGCGGCGCCCCGACGCGACCAGGCGGTGCGGCTCCACCAGACGCTTGCTGCGGGCGCCGGCACCGGCCCGGTAGCGGAAGCGCAGCCGCTCATGGTTGGTGATCGCCGCGGCGAGCACCGTCAGATGCTCCGGGTCGACGGTCGGGTGGTCGCCGGACGGCAGTGCGACGGTGGCCGTGCCGAGCGTGCCCACCCGGCGCCGCAGCCGGGCCGGCAGCACCTGCTCCAGCTTGGCGAGCGCCCGTACGGACGCCTCCTCGATGCCCTCGACGGTGTGCCCGGCGGCCGAGCGCAGACCGACCGCGATGGCCACCGCCTCGTCGTCGTCCAGCAGCAGCGGCGGCATCGCGGCGCCCGCGGCCAGCCGGTAGCCGCCCTCCGCGCCCATCGTGGCGTGGACGGGGTAGCCCAGCTCGCGCAGCCGGTCGATATCGCGGCGGATCGTCCGGGTGGTGACCCTCAGCCGCCCGGCCAGCTCGCTGCCGGGCCATTCGCGCGGGGTCTGCAGCAGGGACAGCAGATTCAGCAGTCGCGCCGATGTCTCACTCATGGGACCGATGATGGCGCTCCCAGTAGGACCGGAGCTGTCCTATACGGCGCCTAATGTCGAAGACCTCGACGCCACGGCCGGCCACCGCCCGGCGGCACCGGCGTCGCCTTCCGCTCCCTTCCGCACCGGTTCCCCTGGAGAACGCCCATGACCACGACCGTGCCCGCGGCCCACGAGGCGGCCGCCCCGGCCCCCGCGGCGGCCGGCCGCAGACGCTGGATCGCCCTCGCCGTCCTGCTGACCGCGAGCTTCATGGACCTGGTCGACGCGACCATCGTCAATATCGCCATCCCGAGCATCCAGCGGGACACCGGTGCGAGCTTCAGCGCCGTGCAGTGGGTCACCGCCGGCTATGCCCTCGCCTTCGCCCTCGGCCTGATCACCGGCGGCCGGCTCGGCGACATCTACGGCCGCAAGAAGCTGTTCCTGCTCGGCATGGGCGGCTTCACCCTCGCCTCCGCGCTGTGCGGTTTCGCAGCGGACCCCGGCATGCTGGTCGGCGCGCGGGTGCTGCAGGGCGCGATGGCCGCGCTGATGGTGCCGCAGGTGCTGGCGATCATCCACGTCAGCTTCCCGGCGGGCGAGCGCGGCAAGGTCTTCGGGATGTTCGGCGCGGTGATCGGCCTCGGCGCGGTCTGCGGCCCGCTGATCGGCGCCCTGCTCACCGAGGGCGACCTGCTCGGCCTGGAATGGCGCCCGATCTTCCTGATCAATCTGCCGGTCGGGATCGCCGGCATGTTCCTCGGCCGCCGCTTCCTCACCGAGTCCAGGGCCACGCAGGCCCTGCGTGTCGACCTCATCGGGACCGCGCTGGCCACCGTGGGCCTGCTGATGCTGCTCTACCCGCTCACCCAGGGACGCGAGTCCGGCTGGCCGCTGTGGGGCTTCGTCTCGATGGCCGCGAGCCCGCTCGTCCTGGCGGTCTTCGTCCGCTACGAGCGGATCAGGGCCCGCAAGGACGGCTCGCCGCTCGTCGAACTCTCCCTCTTCAAGGTGCGGACCTTCGCGGCGGGCGCCGGCGTCCAGCTGACCTTCGGTGTGGTCACCGGTCTCTTCTTCCTGGTGTGGACGCTCCATATGCAACTGGGGCTGGGCTGGGGCCCGTTGCACGCCGGGCTGACCGGGGTGCCGTTCTCGCTCGCCTGCTCCACCGCGGCCGGGATGTCCGTGCAGAAGCTGGTGCCGCGGTTCGGACGCGCGGTGCTGCAGGCCGGCGCGCTGATCATGCTCTCCGGTGCACTGCTCTACGTCTGGGAGGCCGGGCACTACGGCACCGCCCTGCAGTCCTGGCAGATGGCACCGGCGATGCTGCTGATGGGAGCCGGGATGGGCCTGATCGTCGCCCCGATCACCGACGCGGCGATCTCCGAGGTCCCGGCCGAGCACTCCGGCTCGGCCTCCGGCATCTTCAACACCACCGGCCAGCTGGGCATGGCGCTCGGTCTCGGCCTGTCGTCGGTGGCCTTCTTCGGGGTCGTCGGCGGTACGGGGGAGCCGGGCGGCGCAGGGGCCGCGGCCGCGCTCGGGCCCGCCTTCGTCGACGCCACCACCCACGCCCTGTGGTGGATCTCCGGCGGTCTGGTCCTCATCTTCGGCCTGCTGTTCCTGCTGCCGCGGCGGGTGCCCGCCCCGGACGCACCGGAGCGGACGGCCCCCGCCGACGGCGCGGAGGCGGAGCAGCGGCCCGTCCTGGTCTCCTGACGGAACACCCCCGCACGCCCGCACCGCAGCAGCCCCCGCACCCCGTCCGCACCCGACGCACCACCGAGCCGAGGAGCCCCGCCGTGCCGAGCAGAACCCTCACCTGGAACGAGGTGAGCGCCCGCCGCCTGGAGCGCTCCGGGCTCGCCGGGAAGCCGGTGGCGCAGGACCCCGCGGGGATCGCGGCCGCACTGTGCGGGGCACACGCCCAGGTGCTGTCCGCGGCGGAGCTCTCGCTCATGCTGCGGACGGACCATGGCACCCGCACCGCCGTCCGCGACGCCCTGTGGTCCGACCGCAGCCTGGTCAAGACGTACGGTCCGCGCGGCACGGTGCATCTGCTGCCCACCGCCGAGCTGCCGATGTGGACCGGTGCGCTGTCGGCCGTACCGGCCGGCAGCAGCCCCTTCACCCCGGAGGTCCGGCTCACGCCCGGACAGACCGAAGAGGTGCTCGCGGCGATCGAGGACGCGCTGGCCGACGCCGAGCTGACCATCGACGAGCTGAGCGAGGCGGTGGTCGCCCGCACCGGGCCCTGGGCCGGTGAGCTGGTGATGCCCGCCTTCCAGGGGAAGTGGCCGCGCTGGCGGCAGGTGATGCACCGGGCCGGTCAGCGGGGCGCCCTCTGCTTCGGCCCCAACCGGGGCCGCAAGGTCACCTACACCAGCCCGCGGCGCGCCCTGCCCGGATTCCGCCCGGCGGACGGCCCGACCGCCCTCGCCGCACTCGTACGGCGCTATCTGTACGCGTACGGTCCGGCCACCCCGCAGGACTTCGCGACCTGGTGCGGCGCCCCGTCCGGCTGGTCGGCCCGGCTCTTCGCCTCCCTCGGCGGCGACCTGCAGCAGGTCGACTTCGCGGGCTCACCCGCCTGGATCCTGGCCGGCGACACCGACACACCCGCCGGCGAACCCTCCGGTGTCCGTCTGCTGCCCTATTTCGACGCCTATGGCATCGCCTGCCGGCCCCGCGATCTGCTCTTCCCCGGCCGGGCGGCCGAGCGCGCGCTGGCCGGGCGGCAGGCCGGGAACTTCCCCGTGCTGCTGATCGACGGTACGGTCGCCGGTGTCTGGCACCAGCGCCGCTCCGGACGCCGGATGATCCATCTCACGGTCGAGCCGCTGACACCGCTGACCGCCCGGCAGCGGCGCGGCCTGGACACCCAGGTGCAGCGCGTCGGTGAAATCCTCCAGGGCACCACGGAGTTGACGATCGGCACGGTGAGCGTGGGGCCGCACGCCTAGCCCGTGCGGCCCGCCGGGCCCCGGAGCGCGCCGCGCAACCCAGGGTTTTCGCTCCGCCCCGCTGCGTAAAAACGGCCGCTTCGCCGTACCGTTCACGGCCTCCCGCGGGCCATACTGGCCGGGTGTCGATGATCAGCAATCTCCGTAAGGCCGTCCGGCTGCCGCAGCCGCGCACCCGGGGAGTCGACCTCAGCCACCCGGCGCGGTCGCCGCTCGGCACCGCCGTGGTGAACTGCGCGGTGTACGTGGACGGCGTGCGGCAGGAGGGCGACCACCCGGCCGATGTGGCGATCCACCGGGTCCGGAAATCCGGCAGTGGATTTGTCTGGATCGGGCTGCATGAGCCGTCCGAGAAGGAATTCGCCGGAATTGTCGAGCTGTTCGGGCTCCACCCGCTCGCCGTCGAGGACGCGGTCTACGCCCATCAGCGGCCGAAGCTGGAGCACTACGACGACTCGCTGTTCACCGTCTTCAAGACGGTCTGCTATGTCGATCACGACCGGCTCACCGACACCAGTGAGGTCGTGGAAACCGGCGAGATCATGGTCTTCACCGGCGCCGACTTCGTGATCACGGTGCGGCACGGCGGGCACGGTTCGCTGGGCCCGCTCCGTGAACAACTGGAGCGTGTGCCCGAGCAGTTGGCGCTCGGTCCGTCCGCCGTGCTGCACGCCGTCGCCGACCTCGTCGTGGACGACTACCTCGATGTCGCGGCCGCCGTCCAGGACGATATCGACGACGTCGAGAGCGAGGTCTTCTCCGTACGCGGAAGCGGCGGGGCCGGCCGGATCTACCAGCTCAAGCGCGAGCTGCTGGAACTCAAGCGCGCCGTGGCCCCCTTGGACCGGCCCATGCAGGAGCTGGCGACCCGGCCGGTGTCCGAGGTCGACCCCCGGATCAAGACCTACTTCCGGGACGTCGCCGACCACCTCGACCGCGTCACCGAGCAGATCACCGCCTTCGACGACCTGCTCAACTCCATACTGCAGGCCCATCTCGCCCAGGTCACCGTCGCCCAGAACGAGGACATGCGCCGGATTAGCGCCTGGGTCGCGATCCTGGCCGTACCGACCATGATCTGCGGTGTGTACGGCATGAATTTCGACCATATGCCGGAAAAGCGCTGGACGTTCGGCTATCCGCTGGTGATGACCGTCATACTGACCCTCTGCTGGGTGATCCACCGCGGCTTCAAGCGGAACGGGTGGCTCTAGGGCCTGTCCGGCGGATCAGGGTCGGAAAGGCCCTAGCCTCCCTTGGCGGTTCTGTGGCCCTGGCCCCGTCGAGACGGTGACGGCAGGCCATGGCGTTCCCGCCCCGCCACCGCCCCGTCTGCCGCGGCACCGGCGGCGGAGCGGCGGTAGCCTGAGAGCGCCGATGATCTCGGGAGGCTCATGGACGCGCAACGCCGCCGGGCGGCGCCCTGGCAAGGGCAGTGGCCGGTGATCGGTGTGGTGGCCGTGGGCGGCGGCATCGGCGCCGCGGCCCGTTACGGGGCAGCCCTCCTCTGGCCCACCGGCAAAGGTTCCTTCCCCTGGACCACCCTGGGCGTCAATGCCGTCGGCTGTGCGCTGATGGGCGTGCTGATGGTGCTGATCACCGAGGTCTGGTCGGCCCACCGGCTGGTGCGTCCATTCCTCGGCACCGGCATCCTCGGCGGCTTCACGACCTTCTCCACCTATGCCGTGGACATCCAGCGGCTGATCGGCGCCGGGCACCCGGCCGAGGCCATGGCCTATCTCGCGGGCACCGTAGTCGCCGCCCTCGCGGCCGTAGGGGGCGCGGTGACCGGCACACGTGCACTTCTCGAACTGAGGCGGCGGACGGTATGACACACGGCACGGCACAGCCGGGCGGCGCACCGGCGCTCCGGCTCACGGTCCTCGTCGGCGAACAGGACGGGTGGCACCACAAGCCCCTGTACGCGGAGATCGTGCACCGCGCCCGCGCGGCCGGACTGGCCGGGGCCAGTGTCTTCCGCGGCATCGAGGGCTTCGGCGCCACCTCGCTCATCCACACCCAGCGGCTGCTGACGATGAGCGAGGAGATGCCGGTCGCGATCGTCGTCGTCGACACCGAGGAACGGGTCCGCTCCTTCCTCCCGCAGCTGGACGAACTCCTCACGGACGGCGGAACGGTCACCCTCGAACCGTGCGAGCAGATCACCTACCCCCGCACGGGCGGTACGGCTCCGGGGGAGGGCGGCCGCGGGTGAACTGGCTGCTGGTGCTGGCCGGGGCGATGGTCGGGGCGCCGCTGCGCTTCCTCACCGACCGCTATGTGCAGTGCCAGCACGACACGGTCTTCCCCTGGGGGACGTTCACCGTCAATGTCGCCGGCTCTCTGATCTTCGGCCTGCTGACCGGCGCGGTCGCCGCCGGCGCTGCCTCCTCGCACGCCCAACTCCTCCTCGGCACCGGCCTGTGCGGAGCGCTGACGACCTACTCGACCTTCTCGTACGAGACGCTCCGGCTGGCGGCCGACGGGGCGCGGGGCGGTGCCGCCGCCAATGTCGTGGGGAGCGTGCTGGCCGGGCTCGCAGCCGCGTTCGCCGGGGCGGCTGCCGCTCAGGCGCTGTGGGGCTGACCCGGGCGGGCGGCCGGGTGGCAGACGAAAGTGGTGGGGCTCCGGGGAGCCCCACCACTAGTGGGGGGCCAGGTAATCGAGCGCGGGTGGGGTACGC